>JALWJX010000138.1:29277-29579 GCA_026996895.1 Candidatus Kapaibacterium sp. | reverse complement strand
CTCTTAGGCGTGCATTCTCTGCCGACTGAAGTCGGCGCTCCCAGTTCGGCGCAATCTGCCCGGTCGCCATCACCCGCACCCGTAGGGGCCCGGCCGGTCGCCCCTACACATTTACGTCAGTGCCTCCTTTTATCTTTTGCCGGCTGAAGCCGGCGCTCCCAGTTAGGGCACCTGCAGTTCGCTGGGAGCGCACGCTTCCGTGTGCATTTCTTGCCGACGAAAGCCAGCGCCCCGGTAGGTGCTGTCTGCAGCGGGTATTTCCTGTGTTCCTATGAGGAGAATTCTGCCGAACGAATCAGGGA
>JALWJX010000138.1:0-29267 GCA_026996895.1 Candidatus Kapaibacterium sp. | reverse complement strand
AATCAGGGATGTCCACACCGCATTTCCGTATGAACAGCACGGTTTTTTCGGAGAGGAATCACGTGAGCACCGGCTTTCAACTGGCAAACTTTTTTTGTCTCTATCGATGCCAAAATCGGGTGGCACCAGGCAAGCTTTGACAGCACAGATTAACTTCCTTTTAATGCCTCGGCACCGGAGACAATTTCCAGTAGCTCTTTGGTAATCGTTGCCTGTCGGGTCTTGTTATAGGTCAACTGCAACGCCCGGATGAGTTCGTGAGCATTATTCGTTGCATTGTCCATTGCAACCATTCGGGCTGCCTGCTCTGCGGCGTTGGATTCCAGCAGCGCCCGCCAGATCTGCATATTTAAGTGCTTGGGTAACAGCGCATCCAGCACCTGATCCTGCGAGGGTTCAAAAATATACTCCCGATGCTCCGATACCGCTTCTGGTAGAGTCGTTGGTTCGATCGGCAATAATTTGTACACGACGACCTGCTGGCGCATCACCGAAATGAACTGATTGTAGATCAAATACACTTCGTCGAACTCTTCATTGATAAAGCCATTGGTCACCTGCTTGCCGATCGTTTGTGCATAGATGTAATCCAGTTTCTGGAAAATGCCGGGATAGGTGTCCAGCAGTGGAAAGTGGCGCTTGGTGAAGTACTCTGCTGCTCGCTTGCCCACCGCGATGACCTGAACCGATACGCCCTGCTGCTGATCGGATCGCTCTTCCAGAAATCCCAGGAATTTGCGGAAAACATTGGTGTTAAAACTCCCACACAATCCCCGATCGGCGGAGATGACAACGACCAGAATGTTCCGAACCGTTTCTCGCTTCAACAGCAGCGGATGAATGAGCTCTTCCGCCGACGTTGCTACCAGCAGGGAGAGTATCTCTTCCAGCTTCTGGGCGTAAGGACGGGCGGAAAGGATTGCAGCCTGAGCTCGCCGCAACTTGGCAGCCGCTACTAATTTCATCGCCGTTGTAATTTTGGCGATGTTCTTTACCCCTTGAATTTTTCGCCGTAGATCTCGCAATGACGCCATTCTTTATCTCCCGTTCATTTTGTTGCTGCCTCACCAATACCGCTGTCGGCTCATCAGATAATTTCGGACGTAATCTTCCACTCCCACTTCCAGCGTTTGAAAAGCAACCATTGCGGGAGTCTGCTGCAACCGATGAAGATCTGCCTGCGTGAAATACTGGTACTGCTCACGCCACTCTTCGGGCATATCCACATACTCAATCCTGGGTTCGACGCCCAGAACCGTGGCAACTGAGCGTACAACGTCGTTCCACGAACGTGCAACACCCGTTCCCACATTGTACAATCCCGAAATCTCCGGATGCTTTAACATCCGCCACAGGACTTCTACCACATCTTTGACATAGACAAAATCCCGCTTCTGCTCTCCATCCGCATACGCTGGATGGTACGATTTAAACAACCGAACAACCCCCGCCGTTCGCAACTGCCGAAAGGCTTTGAACACCATACTTGCCATCGCCCCCTTGTGGTATTCATTGGGTCCATAAACGTTGAAGAAAATCAGCCCGACCGTCGACGACTGAAAGTAGTGGTGCTGGTACACCCAGAAATCGAACAAATACTTTGAAAAAGCATAAGCGTTCAATGGTTCACGGTTACTCCAATCCTCCTCCGCAAATCCCTGCTCCCCCCTGCCATACGTTGCAGCACTGCTGGCATAAATAAAGCGAACGTTCATCCTGTGAGCATATTCCAGCAAAGCGCAGCTATACGAGAAATTATTCTCCACCAGAAACTGCACATCCTGTTCCGTGGTATCCGTTCGCGCCCCCAGATGAACGATGACTTCTATACTGCTGCCATATTCACCCTGCTGCAACTTTGTCAAAAAGGTGGCGGGATCGATCAGATCACGGAATTGCTTATGCACCAGATTCCGCCATTTCGGACTTTTCCCCAGCCGATCAACAACCAGGACATCACGGATGCCTGCATCGTTGAGCCGGCGGAGGAAACAACTGCCAATGAACCCCGCGCCACCGGTTAAAACGATCATTCCACATTCAAAGAAGCTTTGAACGACTCGGTAAACTCTTTCAACACCTCGTGCAGCTTCTCCCGCAATTCGTCTGTCAGGTCTTTTTGCTCAATGATTTCCCGAAGCAAATCTTTGTGCGAAGCATCCAGAAACTCATACAATTCCTTTTCGTACTGCTGGATGCTTTCCACTGGCAAATCATCCAGATAGCCATTGGTTCCGGCAAAAATGATCACAATTTGCTTTTCCACTGGCAACGGCGAGTATTGCGGTTGTTTCAAAATCTCGGTCAGGCGCGCCCCTCGCCGCAATTGCTGCTGCGTTGCCTCATCCAGATCAGAACCAAACTTTGCAAAGGCTTCCAGCTCTCGATACATTGCCAGCTCTAATTTCAGCGTTCCAGCAATTTTCTTCATCGCCTTAATCTGAGCAGCGCCACCAACCCGCGACACAGAGATCCCCACGTTGAGCGCGGGACGGATATTCGCATTGAAAAGCGAAGTCTCCAGATAAATCTGCCCATCGGTAATGGAAATGACATTCGTCGGAATATATGCCGAGACGTCTCCCGCCTGCGTTTCGATGATCGGTAGTGCTGTTAAAGATCCACCGCCAAAGTTTTCATTCAGGCGGGCGGCTCGCTCCAGGAGTCGGCTATGGAGATAGAAAATATCGCCGGGATAGGCTTCCCGTCCCGGTGGGCGGCGGAGCAACAGCGAAAGCTCTCGATACGCCTGCGCCTGCTTGGTCAGGTCATCATAAACAATCAACGCATCCATTCCGTTATCCCGGAAGTATTCTCCCATCGACGCACCTGCCATTGGAGCGATGTACTGAAGCGTGGCAGGATCGGATGCCGTTGCTACAACCACGATGGTGTAGTCCAGGGCACCGTGTTCCTCTAATGCTGCCACGACACTGGCAACCGTCGATGCTTTCTGTCCTACTGCAACGTAAATGCAATACACCGGCTGAATCCCCAGACGCGCCGCTTCTTCGGTATGGGTAAAACGCTGATTGATGATGGTATCCACTGCCAGCGCCGTTTTTCCCGTCTGGCGGTCCCCAATGATCAACTCCCGCTGTCCCCGTCCGATCGGGATCAGCGCATCAATTGCTTTTAACCCCGTTTGCAACGGCACATTGACCGGACGGCGGGTAATGACACCCGGTGCCTTTCGCTCAATGGGTAAATACTGATCCGTTTCGATGGGTCCCTTTCCATCTAAGGGAACACCCAGCGGATTGATCACTCGACCCAACAACTGTTTTCCAACCGGCACCGACGTAATCCGTCCCGTTCGCCGCACCTCGTCTCCTTCCTTAATACCCGAATCTTCACCAAACAACACGACCCCCACGTTATCCTCCTCCAGATTAAGTGCCATCCCAACCGTCCCATTGGCAAATTCCACCAGTTCCGATGCCATTACATTCCGCAATCCATAAACCCGGGCAACGTTGTCTCCGACCTGCAAGACCGTTCCGACATCGTACACTTCGACCGAACGATCAAATTCCTCTAACTGCTTCCGCAGGATCGCGGAAATTTCGTCAGGTCGAATCTCTGTTGTGATCATTCTCTCTATCCTTTGTTGAACTGCTTACGTCTTCACCGCTCCATTGCGGAGCTGTTCCTGCAACTGCTGTCGTAGCCGCCGCAATTGATAACGAATGGAAGCATCCAGAACCCGATCTTCAAAACGCGCGATAAATCCTCCCAATAGCTCTGGATCAACTTCGAAGGTCGGGATCAACTGCTTCCCTACAAGTTGTTCCAATCGCTGCACCAGCTCCTGTTGTTCCGTCGTTTCCAGCGCAACAGCGGTCTGAATAAGAACCCGCTCCTTGCCTTCAGCCATCTCTTCCAGCCGCTGGACCGCCAGCAAAATTTCTGGTAGCAACGCATCCCGATGCTTCCGATTCAACAACAACAAAAAGTGGTAAAACAGCGGCGAAACTCGAGGCTGAAACACCTCTTCCAGAATCTTTTTCTTCTCCGCTTTTGAAACGGTGGGATCTTGCAAAAAAGCTTTTAACTCTGGTATCTCCTCCAGCAATGTAGCAACCAATGCCAGATCTTTCCGAATTGCTGGCAACTCCTCCCGTTCCTTTGCCAGTTCAATCAAAGCCTTTGCATACCGATATGCCAGACGCGTTGGTCGTTCCATCCTTTCTTTATCAATTCGCTTTTGGAATCTCTTCAACCACTGCCTGCGTTACCTTCTTCCGGATTTCCGGTGTCATCACATCTCGCAGAATCTTCTCTGTCGTTGTGACAACCAGATCGGCTGCCTGCTGGCGCAATTCCTGCAATGCGGCTTTCTTCTCCTGCTCAATCTGGCGCACAGCTTCTTCTACTTTCTTCTGCTTGAGCTTCTCTGCTTCTGCCATTGCCGATTCAATCATCGCCTGCGCCTGTGCTTCCCCCTTGCGGATGATTTCCATCATTTGCTGTCGCGCCTCTGCCAGCTTCTTTTTGTTTTCCTCCAGCAATTTCTGCGCTTCCTGATGCGCCCGCTCGGCTCGCAGGATCATCTCATTGATGGTCTGCTCCCGCTGCTGAAGCGCATTGATCATCGGCTTCCAGCCGAATTTGCTTAGCAGATAGAAAAAGATTGCAAAATTCACCAGCGTCCAGAACATCAAGCCGGGTGAAATATCCAGAATGCCACCCATCGTCTCCTACCAGATTATGAAACTGTTTCCACAAAGCGCAGCAGAATCCTGAGGGGGGTAGGATCCTGCTGCACACCAGAACATTCTTATTTGAATGCCAGAACGATGCTAATGACCAGTGCCAGGAGCGCTACTCCTTCAATCAACGCTGCTCCGATAATCATCGTTGTCCGCAAATCACCGGCTGCTTCCGGTTGTCGGCTACTGGCTTCCAGTGTTGCTGCGGTCAATCGTCCAATACCCAGTCCGGCGCCAAAAACCGCCAACCCTGCACCAATGCCAGCAGACAACCACGCTAATGCGACACTCTCCATCTTCCAATTCCCCTTTTTGTTCCTACACACAGTTCAACAAACATACTATCAATGTTCGTGCTCACCACCCAGATTGAGCCCTATGAACAGAGCGGTTAAAATCGTAAAGATATACGCCTGAATGAAAGCAACTAACAACTCCAGGAAATAAATGAAGACCGAAAAGCCTACCACAAAGGGAGAAACCAGGACCGTCTCGAAGAACAGGATGATGCCAATCAGCGAGTACAGGACCAGATGTCCAGCGGTCATATTGGCAAACAAACGAATCGCCAATGCTACAGCCCTGGTAATATTCCCCAGAATCTCGATGGGCACCATAATAGGCGCTAAGAACACCGGTGCCCCCGCCAGAAAATGGTGTGCCCAATGTTTAAACCCTCGCTTCACAATTGCAATTCCATTGTACAGGATAAATGACAGCAGCGCCATCCCTCCCGTGACGGACAGCGAGCTGGTCGCCGTATGCCCTCCGGGAAGCAATCCAAAGAGGTTCAGTAGCAGGATAAAACAGAATAAGGAAGCCAGGTAGGGAAGCAGTGAATCAGCAACTTTTTTATCCGGAATCGTTGCGTAAGCGATCTTATCCCGAATATACACCAGCAGCGCTTCCAGCGCATTCTGCCATCCTTTTGGTGGCTTCAGCGGATCCTTCAGATACCGCTTTGCTGCTTTGCGGACGATGACAAACGCCACGATGATCGCAAACCATTGAAAAGCAACAAAGTTTGTAATAGAAAGGTCCAGTGTCGGTGGAGCCCCTGTATCTTTCCGAACCGGATGTCCTTCGTGAAGCGTATAAATCCCCGATTCTTCTAACTGATGCTCACTCCAGTAAAAATGCCAGCCATCAACATCGTAGAAAATAAAGGGCAGATCGGCAATGTGGTAGTTGAAAAGCACCAGACCGTGATGATCCCCCAGCTCTTTGGTTAACTTCTGAAAAACGCTTTCCTCTTTCTGATCTAAAGCTGAGATTTGCTCCACGGCTGTTGCCTGCTCTGTTGCCTTGTGTGTTGTCTGCTCTGTTATCTCCGGCATAAGGATCCAGCCATTGTCATACCACTCGCTCCAACGCTCGCCGCATTGCCAGACGATACAATTTGCGTTGACGCCGCTCTGCAGCTTTTTGATAAATACGGTGCACCAGCACAATTTCAATCAGCACCAGCGCGCCGTAGCTAATAAAAAAAGCAATCACAAATGGGAATGCCCGAATATTGGTCCACAACAGTAACGCCGCAATAATGATCAGAACAATCCCCATCCGAACGAGCATACTGCCCAGCACAATGGTCACAAACGTTGCAACCTGCTTTCGAAAAGCAACGTAAGCGGTTGCCATTGCTGCTCCAACATTGAGCACCGACAGCATAATGCCCGCCAATACACTTAGCAGATCCTTATCCATCTATGACTGCGATTTCTTGCTCTCGTTCTTTAACCGAAGCACTTCTCGAAAAAAATATATCATCGCCACGGCGATACCTACAATAGCACAGAGAACAAGCAATACAGGAGCAGTATCAAACGCTTGATCCAGCCACCACCCCAACAACCCAAATACCGCAACCGTCACCGCTAACTGAATTCCTAAATTCAGCAACCGCCCTAAGCGCACCCACTGTTCTGGATCCAAAAGCAACCGCAAAAGAGCCGCTCCGTCAATTTGCTAAAGAATTACAAATTTACGGCTTTTCCGGAAATTAGCCAAAGCGCTGGAGGTCGTACAGTCGCGAGCTGAAGATGCCCGATACGGTTTCTGAGAAAGCCCAGAACAGAAGCAGTTCATTCAACAATGACAATTTCCACACGGCGATTCAAGCGTCGTCCTGCTTCGGTCCGGTTATCTGCGATCGGGAAACGGGCTCCCTGACCAGAAGCGAAGATTCGGGCGGGATCGATCCCACGCTGGATGAGGTACTGGCGCACGGCATCAGCTCGCTGTTCTGAAACTCTCTGCGTTTCAAGAGCTGTTCCGAAGTTATCCGTATGTCCCACAATCCGTATTTGCGCCCGTGGATGGGTACGCAGGTACCGAACCGCCTGATCGAGCCATAACCGCATTTCCGGAGTTAATTGTACCGCCAGTGGGGAGGGATAATGGAAGCGTCTCACTTCGTTCGGCTTAATCTCCACTCTGGGCTGTGTCACCTTGGGCACTTCTGCTACTGTCACAGTATCTGGAGCCACAGGCGGTCCTCCTGTTGTCGGTGGTGCTATAATAGGCTCCTGCAACGCTGCAATCGCCCCAATTCGCCGGGGAACCCAGGCAGGAAAACGTGGAACGATCTGCTTCTCGATGGTCGCCAGCGACAATGTGAAGCCTCGAGGCGGTCTACGGTAGGGATGGATCTCCTTCCGAAATTGTAGAATGGACAATTGCAATCCCAACTGCAGCCAGACGCTCGGCACATACCAGGCATTGCCATCCTGCGTGTTGAAGGGGGTTCCAAATCGAAACTCCACGCGAGGGAGCGCATAAACTCGAAAACGGGGCACAAAATCTACCAGAAACTTTTGATAACCAACGCCCAGCCTCACATCGACCTGAAACCGCTGCGGACGAAAATCTACCGGAATCTCCTGCACAATAAGCGCTGTTGTATCATAGATAGGCAACAGGGTTGCCGCATATCCCCAGTGATACTGCACTCCAATTCCTCCTGTAAGCGGCAATTGAGGCATAGGGTAATAACAAGCCTCAACGGCGACATCTCCTCCCTGTCCCTGTACGTGCACCTCATAGTATCGCGTTTTTTCCTGGCGCTGCGAAGGTAAGCGGACCTCATACCGTTGATATCCCAGCATCAACTGTATGCCCCAACGACGTGAAGAAGCTCGCCATTGTCCTCCAATCCATCCACCGTAGCGAGTACCAATCCCTGAAGCAAAATCCAGCTTTTGTGCACTCAACGCGGAAATCTGCCAAGGAAAGGCAATCTTTCCAGCGTGGTAATCCAGAGCTCCTCCAAAATGAAACTGCAACGCCCACGGGGTCTCCCAGTAATAGTAAAAAACAGTATCCGCACTTTGTTGTACTTGGTGATATTCCGCCACAGTTCTGGGCACTCCTTCTTCTCTCTGTTGCGCCGTTTGTCCCCACCCTGCCAGTGTTACCGTCAAAAAGCTTAATACAATGCTCAAAACTTTCATCGGGCTATCGGATAATCTGAAGCTTTATCACTGCCATCGAACGCTCTACGTTATCATCCAGCGGCTTTGCAATCAGGACTATATCATAAAGCCCTTGTGAAGCTGTCGGCGGGAACACAATTTCGTACGTATACCGCCCCCGCTCTTTTTCAACATCGGCAAACAATTCCATAAACTTCCGTCCATTCAAGTCGTTGATGAATCCCGTTAAACGAACCCGATCTTCCAGCACATATTCTAAGGTCGTTTTCTTTGCCGCAGGATTGGGATTTGCCTGCGCAAAAGAAATCACAGAATGTGGAACAAGAACAGCAGCCGTATCCAGCGGGATAACGCTTAAGTTGTAGTCTTCCCAGAGCAGGAAATACACATACTCTTCACCTCGATACTCAACGGTATCCACATAGCGATAGACCCGGGGCTGAAAAGAATACCCCTGTCCCTGCAAAGCTGGATTCGCCCGCCATTGTGCGATAGTATCAACCATCACCAGATGGCCATAGCCACGCGTACCAAATGGTCGGATTCCGCGAACCAGGTAAAATCCCAGACTGGCAGCCTCCGATTTTGTATGCCACTGCAAACGGATCCGCCTATCTCCCAGATATACAGCTTGAAAATTGACAAAAATGAATTGGGGCACCATCCGAGTATCAACTTCGTATTGCGTTCGCATTTCAATATTGTCCTGGGTCTGGAACCACGGTAGGGTATCTACATTGATCTTGTATGCATTTGCCTGATACCGTTCCAGCGGGGTCATCCACCGAAAATCCGGAGTAATCGGCATCGACGCAGAAACGATACGGAAGCGCCCGATAGTCAACGGCTGTCCATAAGAAACAGGAACACACTCACCATACGTATCGGGACCCAACACCATAATGCTAAATCGTTGTCCTCCGACATTAGTCGCTGTAATAACATATCGATCCAGAGGCAGATCAGAACTGCCTTCTATATACTCCAGCGTGATCGGGAAGGCAGGACTTAACTGTGGAATTCGGAACTGGAAAGTACCGTTTGCCCACCGCTCCCATCGATCGGACACTCTTTCCACTTCCAGTCGAAACTCGATCGTTTGAGGATTAATTACTGCAATGTCTGTAATGCGCACTGTTGCATCCCACGATTGCGCGTGACTCAATACTGCGTTTGCCAGCACAAGAAGAACAACTTGACAATATGTAGACAGGCGCACTTTCACGCGAACACTCCTACGGTACGAGACTTCGACGCCCCCGATTATTCCAGTTCAGATTGACGTCCTTCGTTGTCACAATGCCGTCCAGGTTCGAATCCGCTTCGATATATCCTTCCTGATTCCGCTGTTCCCACGAAGACTGTGAACTGCCATCATAATCTGCACGATCCACTCTACCATCACCGTTGACATCACCCCCTATAAGGGCATACACATAGCCTCCTGCTCCTACATCAACAACTTTCGCAGCACTTGATCCACCATATAAGAACTGTGCCCGGGTAAGATCCACAATACTGGCAACACCTGGCTGGATCTGTACTTTCTGCTTCGTCATCACAGCAAGATGATTCCGATGATGTATCACAATGTAATAGTTGCCTGCTTCCAGACGCATCGGGGTTTTTCCATCGAGCTCTACAATGGTACCATCATATCGCAAAAATCCAGTGCGAAAAATTCGCTTTCCTCCACTCTGTAAAGTCCGAAGTTCCACCACGATCCAGTCAACCACGGAATCGGGAACTTCATCTACCCGAATAAACGGGCGTTGCGGATCCAGATTATACGGATAGATGTTAGGTGGAGTCCTGGGCAACATCCCCAATTGATGCAACCATAAATGCATTCGCCCTCCTTTTTGATACGGACCTTCCAAAAATACCCGCATATTGACTACAATTCGTTCCACTTCTCCTCGCGGTCCCAGCGCTAAGTATCCCAATGCGGTAACATTGCGTGCCTTTCCATACGCCCAGGGAGTATCCACTCGTGCTGTATCACTTTTCCCAATCTCTTTCCATTGTTCTCCATCCCACCACTGCAACACAATATCCTGTACCGGCAATCCCTGGGTCTCATCATAAGGGGCTACGCGCCACCCATACCCAAAGGTCAAAGTAAATGCCGTATCCAGCTCAGCACCTGCTTCATCATAGGCGTGCACCTCAAACGCTCGCTCCACCATCTGAGGATTTTGATCCGGAAACGGTGGTGTCTGAGGCTTCACCCGAACACTCATCCGCTGAACGACTCCACGATCCTCCTCCGTCGGAAATACAACGTAGGTATACCAGTTGTTAAACCGATTCAATCTCCCCGTCTTCAGACTGGTTCGGTACAAAGTGCCTTCAATTTCCGCATTTCGATTGGCAAACACAGGGTCAAACAGAGGAGTATACGTCAATGTAAAACGCAACTGCGGGTCCGGCTCCATAATCAGAGAGTTTTCAAGCCAGAGCGTATCATTCACCGTAAAAGATCGATCGGCGGTCACAGGACCGGTTGTTCTGATTCGCAACTGCTGCAACACTGTATCACTGTGTGGAATTTCTGGACCGGTGGTAAGCGCTCCACTGCCGTAGTATTCAATGGAAACTTTCCCCGCAAAAATCGGCGCATGAGCCAATTGCGCATCTGGTGTCCGCCGAATCCACGCTCCATCGGCTAACACGAAATTACTATCGGCTGTATTCTGGAAGATGCCTCGCTTGAGATCCAGAATGGTTGTAATACGAAAACCTCCTCCATTCACCACTTCCGCTCCTTGCGGATTATTGAGCTCCACTTCTCGAAAAATACCTTTGCCATCCACCTGTTGCCACCGATCCCCGCCCAGAATAACCCGTCCAAACAGTCGAGCAGGATTAATCCAGCCGTTATGCCGAACACGGCCTAAGGTAATAATAGGGTAGCTCGGTTTGAGTTCTAACTGGGTTTGCGACCGTGTTACAAAAGTGTCCAGGGCTACCAATGCCCGGTGGTAACTGGTATCGATAATCTTACGGCTAATACCAGCAAAATACACCGAAGCATAGGTAATTGATGGGACAACCTGGATAAACCCATCTCGATCCCGAACAAACTCGACCCTTCCTAACAGCGAATCCTGCTGCACAAAGGCATTGCCCTCAACAACTAAGACCCCCTTCTCATTGTCAATTCCCTCTTCTTTACCGCTGCCCTGCCCGCTGGATTGTAACACCCCCTTAACCTTAATGACCCCCTGATTACAGATTACTCCGTTGTTCACCAACCCCTGCACCTGCGCAGCAGCAATTGTCCATCCGAGCACTGCGACAATTCCCATCCACTGTATAACCCGGTACCGCTGCTGCATTTCTCTCTTTTTTCTCCATCACTACGTCTCATTCTCAAAAAAACCGGGGGATAACTCCCCCGGCTGGTTCACAGAGACTCTTAGTGTCCAACTTCGATAACACCACCGTTCGAAATCAATCCGTTGTTTGTAATAGTCGTCGTCCGAACCGTTGCTCCCTCGAATACCACCAGTCCATTTGCCGTACTGGAATTACCCGCAAAGGTAGCGAAATCAGCACTGCTGGTATTATAGCAGGCGCTCACCGTGTTGTTGTTAATGATAATATTGGTGCCGCTTGGAAAAGCGTAGTACGTTGGTTTCGGTCCGTTTGTCCACGGATCTTCGGGCGGACCAAAGACCAGTGCCGAATTAGGACTGCTTCCAATCGTCACCTGTGAAGCCAGTTGGGTTGGGTAGGTTTCATCATCACCCCAGTTATCCAGGTTTGGTCGCGTAAATCCTACGTGCACCGTATATCCATCAATGACAACCTGGTCAATGGGTGTTGGCTCTGCTCCTTCATCCCAGGTATTGGGATTTGACCAGCGTCCATTTTCGACTGCATAAATAATCGCCGGTCCCGTCCGCAGCAGCACGTCATTGCCGCTGGCAAAATACGTATCCGGAGTTCCATCGACCGTTGCAGAGGTTGGCTTAATACCCGGAAGGGAAATATAGCTCAGGGTTGCTGTCGTCCCCGTTCGATCATACGGCTGTCCCGTTGACATTTTCTCAACATCAGTGGGAGAAGCTTCATAAAAACGCACGGTGCTCTCATCAGCACCTGGCGGTAATTCACCATCTAAATAAGCAACTTCTAAGGTTGCTACCCAATCCGTTCCAGTATTCGCGTAATTCCAGGTCACTTTCCGATTGATGTCCTTCGTGACATCATACTGATTCGGGTTCGTCCCCGGCTGCACATTGAAGCCGAAAATGTCATCATTATCAAAAGTTCCATTGGTAAATGTCAGCTTCGTATGCGCATTGTTAAACACATAATCTGTTCCTATTGCAAACGTTCCATACGTCGCATTGGCTTTCCGCTGCATCGCCCCAACAACTTCTTCCAGCCCACCAACAAAGTTGGCAGCTTTGGAAACATCCAGCATCGTTAGCGTATTTGCTCCCATATTGATATTCGCACTATTGAGCGTAAGCTCGCCACACAGATAAACATCACCACCAGCGGTCTTATTTGCACTCGTTGCGATGAGATTCCCATAAGGATTGGTCTCAACCGTTGGAACAATGGTTTGCCCGGCGGCACCGGAATAGATCACCGTCGATCCGCAGGCGAAATTCAAATTGGTAGCAGCACCATACGCATTGGTAAAGGTTCCAGCAATTTCCAGCACGGTTCCGTCAGCAAATGACACCTGGGCATTAGCAGAATTCCCCAGCGCTAAGGTCGCTCCTGCGGGAATCAGCACTTTACCAGCCCCAGCATCGGACTGAACCGTTCCATTTGTCACTGTCACTCCACCGCTATACGTTGCCTGTCCAGAGCCGGTCTTGAGCACAGCATTGACATCGTCCAATCCGATGGATGCATTGGATTGGGCTGTGGTTCCCAGATCCAGTTCTCCTAAGATATACAACATCCCGCCACTGTGGGTCAGCGCTCCATCCAGAATCACCTGATCACCAGCAGCAATCTGCTTGGTGGCGTTATCCAGCAAATCCAGGTTGTTGTACCGATTGGTCCCTGCTGAAGCTCCGTTTTCCGCAAAAATAGTCTGGACACCTAAAGAACCGTCGCCGTCATAGTGAAAGGTTCCATTATAAGTTCGATTCCCGGAACTCCCTTCCACAAGGTACGTACCAAACACATAGACACCATCTTCAACATTCTTCCCTGCATTTCCTCGGAGCGTCAAGTGAGTATAATAAGCCCCTTGCACCTTCTGCGTTGGCGTTGTAGAAGTGGTCGCCGCATAGCGGACAGTTCCCGGCACCCGGTGTGCTGCATCGCTTCCTAATGGCTCTGTACCGGTGAAGTAACTACCAGTCGTGGTATTGGTAAACTCAAAAACACCATCGTTTTTGACACCATAGAGGAAACCACCAGTATTATCTGTCCCATTGTTTTCAAAGTTACTATTAGACGAGACAAACCGGATAATACCCGTGGCGTTGTTACAGACGTGCCCATTGTTGATTAAATCTTGAGCAAAGAGATTGAGCACACCGGCAAATCCCAGTGCAAAGAAAACCCAGATCACAAATTTGCGCCGCATCATCCATCTCCAATTTTGTATGACATATTCCTTCATCGATGGTCATCCTTTTGCCTGTGAAACTTGCCACCTACTCAACTTTTTACAAAAATAACATCCAGAACCACGCGACGCAATACGTAAAATTACGTAATTTTCCACCAATCTCCGGAAGTCTGCCGGCATACTACAAATCCCGTGCCAGAAATTCGGATGAGGAAGGAACCGCTCAATCCGCCTATTGCCTGCTTCAATGGCTGAAAACAGCTTCTGGTTAATACTGGATATCCACCAAAGTGCTCCCTGTACAGACACTGCCCTTTCAGAACTCAAACCGGGCAACTTTCGAGACATCTTTAACAGCGCGCAAGCGATCTAGTAATAACTGGAAATGTTCCAGATTGCGCACATAAACGGTCACAACTCCCTCAAAATGCGTTCCGTACGAATCGATGTTCACGCTCCGGATATTCGTATGATCCACTGAAAGAATAGCGGCAGTCACGTCATTCAAAACACCGGGTCGATCCCGCCCAGCAATGTAGATTCCGACGACAAAACTCCCGGTGGGATTTTGCGCCCACTGGACTTCAACGATCCGCTGCGGCATCTGCTCCTGCATAACCTTCACATTCTTGCACTCCTTGCGATGGACCTTAATACCCCGTCCTACCGTCACAATCCCCACAATCTCATCGCCGGGAATTGGATTGCAACAGCGGGCAAACGCATACAACATCGGCGTTTTTTCTTCTCCTACCACATAAATGCCATCAACCGACTGTCGTGCCACTTCCACCAACTGCTCTGTGGCCTGTGCCCGCTGTTCCTCCTCCTTCCGTTTCTTCTTGGCCCGAACGGATAGCACCATCTCCAATGCCACGTCGTCCGGCAGTGTGCCGGAGCCGATCGCATAAAAGAACTCCCGGCGGTTGTGGTACTTCAACTGGTGAACCAGATGTTCCAGCGTATCATCGTTCAAATGGACTTTTGCCTTCCGCAACCGCTTTCGCCACAGCTCCTCTCCCCGACGCTCAATTTTCCGTTTTTCCTCATTCAGGTATTTGCGAATCTGACTTTTCGCCTTATGAGTCACCACAAACTGGAGCCAATCCTCATTCGGATGCTGATTTTTCGACGTCAAAATTTCCACCTGATCCCCACTTTTGAGCTTCGTATCCAGCGGGACGATCTTGCCATTGACCTTTGCGCCAATGCAATGATGTCCAACGGAGGTATGGATCTGGTAGGCGAAATCCACAGGCGTTGCTCCCCTGGGTAAAATTTTCAAATCGCCGCGAGGCGTAAACACATAGATTTCATCCTGGTAGAGGTTTAGCTTGAAACTTTCGATCAACTGCTGCGCAACTTCCTCCATCGGCTGCTCGATTAACTCCCGGATCCACTGGATCCATTCCTCCAATTCCTGATCCGCAATGTACCGCTTCGCCAACTGCTCTTTGTAGCGAAAATGGGCAGCAATTCCTTTCTCAGCGACTTCGTGCATCTTGCGCGTTCGAATCTGGACCTCCACTTTCTGGCCATCCGGACCGATGACCGTCGTGTGAATCGACTGATATCCATTTTTCTTTGGAACTGAAATGTAATCCTTGAACCGCTCCGGAACCGGGGTGTAAATCTCAGAAACGATCCCATAAACCAGGAAGCAGTCGCTGGGATTTTCCGACTCCAGGATAATCCGCACGGCAAAAAGATCGTAGATTTCATCCAGGGTCTTTCCCCGGGTGATCATCTTGTTATAAATCGAATACAGATGCTTCACTCTGCCGTAAATCTCAAACTGGAATCCTTCCTTCCGCAATCGCTCCTCGATTGGCTTAATAAACTGCTGAATATAGCGTTCCCGCTCCTGGCGCTTCATATTCAGCGCTTCCTTCAATTCATCGTATGCTTCCCGGTTCAGCGCTTTAAAAGCCAGATCCTCCAGCTCCCACTTGATATTCGCCAATCCAAATCGATGGGCTAACGGTGCATAGATTTCCAGTGTCTCTTTTGCCAGCCGAAACTGCTTTTCCCGTGGCAAATGCTCTAAGGTTCGCATATTATGCAGCCGATCGGCTAACTTAATGATGATCACGCGCAAATCGCTTGCCATTGACAGCAGCAACTTCCGATAGCTGGCGGTCACATTAATCTGTCGACTTTCAAATGTGCCGCTAATCTTCGTCACCCCATCCACCAGATGGGCAACTTCCTCTCCAAATTCTGCTTCCAGATCTCGCAACGTGTACTCTGTATCCTCCACAACATCGTGCAGTAATGCTGCCGCTATCATCGCCGAATCCAGAGGAAATTCTCGAAGCAGAATCTCTGCGACCGCAATTGGATGAGTGTAGTAAGGATCGCCGGAAGCCCGCAATGTTTGGCTGTGAGCGTCAATGCAGAAAAAGAACGCCTTCTTGATCAGCTCTTCGTCCAATTGCTGGAGTTGCTCCGCATACTTTTCCCGGAACGCTTCCCATAGGGCAAGTTGCTGCTGCTGATCCACCTCCACTCGCATTTCCTCTGCTCTTTTTGCCACACGCAATTGGATAAGAAGGAAAGCGTTCTCTGGTTATTGTAGAGTCCAGAGGCAAGAAACGCAACAGGTCAAACGATAAGAAATCAGCAGCGATGGGGCGCAAACACATAGCAATCGTTTTCACGGGTGGCACTATCTCTATGCAACATCTTCCGGAACAGGGCGGGGTTGTTCCAACCCTTTCACCACAGGAAATCCTCAAACGGGCTCCACAACTGGAAGAGCTCGCACGCATTTCCCCCTTTCTCTTCGGCAACTATCCCGGTCCCCATATGACGCCAGAGAAAATGTTTGAGCTGTTTCAACTGGTGCAATCCATTCTGGATCGCCCGGACATTGATGGCGCCGTGATCACACACGGTACCGATACCCTGGAAGAAACAGCGTTCTTCTTAGATCTTACGCTGAACAGTACCAAACCAGTGGTCTTCGTTGGCTCAATCCGCAATGCCAGCGAACCAGACTGGGATGGTCCCCGCAACCTCCGTGATGGCATTCTGATCGCCTCTCACCCGCAAGCGCAGGGACTTGGCGTATTAGTCTGTCTGGCTGAAGAGATCCACGCTGCTTCGGAAGTCTCCAAGCTGGACACTTCTCACCTGCACACTTTTGCCAGCCCGAATTTTGGTCCTGTCGGGCGTATAGTCCACGATCAGGTGTTCATCTACCGACAGCCAGTCCATCGAGATGTTTTCTCCATCGACCACCTTCCGAAATTTGTCCCCCTGTTGAAATGTTATGCCGGCGCAGAACCGGAGCTGTATGACTGTGTTTACCACCAGCACCCGGAAGGGTTAGTAGTTGAAGCGCTGGGAGTCGGCAATGTCCCTCCGGCAGTGTACCCGAAAATCCTCCAATTTCTGGAAGCCGGGATCCCGGTAGTCCTGACGTCGCGCTGTCCCATCGGACGGGTTGAACATATCTATGCATACGAAGGGGCGGGAAAGCAACTGCACGAAGCGGGCGTCATTTTTGCTGATTATCTTAATGGGCAAAAAGCACGGATTAAGTTAATCGTGGCTTTAGGCGCTCATTGCACTCCCAACTGCCTCCGCCAAACTTTTGAATGGGCATAAGGCTATGCGCGTACGGATGGCACAAATCGCAATTTTTATCCTCCTGCTGCTCTCTGCTACACTCGACAGCGTCCTGATCTGGTCGCAGAGCCTTTACACTGCCGCTGACCTCACCGCTCCTCTTACGGGAAGTATCGCTGCAGTTACAGCACTCGGTATTCTGGCTTTCCTCATCCGGTGGGAACGTTTTGCCATCCGCATTGCCTCCTTTCTCATCGGCTTTAGCTGGGGATTATGCGGTACGATGGCATTCCTTCACCTCTCGTTCGATCTTCCGGCATCCGTGCTCCCATTGCTTGCCCTGATCCCACCAACTGCGCTGGCAATGGTGCTTTTGTCCTCACCGCCACCCTACTATTTGCACAACCACGCTCGTCAACACAGCAGCGGGAACAAAAAAGCAACATAGATGCGACGAACCCAGGCGATCATCTCTTTCGATGCGCTCCGACATAATGTGCAGCAAATTCGCCAGCGATTGGCGCCGGGCGTACAAATCCTGGCAATGGTCAAAGCCAATGCGTATGGTCACGGGCTGATTCCCTGCACACGGTTTTTCCGCTCCCTCCACATTGAGAGTGTCGGCGTTGCTTACCTGGAAGAAGCGCTGGAACTGCGCGAAGCAGGCGATACCCAGAGAATTGTCGTATTCACTCCCCCATTTCCTGATCAGGCGCCTGCATTTGCCGAATATCAGGTTGACTGTATCATCTCATCGGAAACCATCTTCCACGCTTTCGGCAAATACACGCTCCAGACTGGCAAGTCCATCGATGCACACCTTTACATCGACACCGGAATGCATCGTGAAGGAGTTACTTCGGAAGAAGCAGAGCGAATCGTTGCCCAGCTTCATTGTTATCCTCAGCTTCGCGTTGTTGGACTCTGTACGCATTTTGCAACGGCGGAAGAGCGCGACAAAACCTTCACATACCACCAACTCCATCGCTTCACGCAGCTTTTACACCAGTTTCAAGCGGCTGGCGTCCATTTTCCCTACGTCCACGCAGCAAATTCTGCAGCAATTGCGGACATCCCCGAATCGCATTTTACAATGGTTCGCGCCGGCATCGCACTCTATGGATACAATCCGTCACCATTCCTGCATCATCCACTGCACTTACAGCCAGCGCTCCGACTGCAAACCTGTATTTCTGAGATTCGACATTTGCCGGCGAACGAAGGGGTCAGCTACGGACTCACCTACCGATCTCCTCATCCCACCACCATTGCCACGCTGCCGATTGGTTATGGCGATGGCTGGAGCCGCGCTTTGAGCAACAAAGCCGTTTGTCTGATCCGCGGCGCTCGCTTCCCATTGGTAGGCGCAATCTGTATGGATGAAACGCTGGTCGACCTCCACGGGCATCGCTTCCCCATTGGGGAGCCTGTGACTCTTATCGGACAATCTGGTACTGCCCGAATCACTGCCGAAGATCTGGCGCAGTGGGCTGGTACTATTCCGTATGAAATCTTAGCCAGTCTGAACACCCGAATTCCCCGCATTTACGTTGACAGTTTCACAAACGATGAAGTGGCGTCTCTGGAACAATCAGTGGTATCGAAATGAAGCGAGTAGCCGTAATTCTCGCCGGTGGCATCGGTGTCAAACTGTGGCCCCTCAGCCGGTACGATCGTCCAAAGCAATTCGGACATATTCTGGGGGAAGGTGTCCTTTTGCAAAATACCGTTTCCCGACTGCTCCCCCTGTTCGCACCAGAGGATATCTTTGTCCTGACCACCAGCCAGTACCGCGATATAACCCTCGAATTAGTTCCTATGCTTCCACCCACCAATATTCTGACCGAGCCATTTGGTCGCAACACAGCAGCGTGTGTTGCCCTCACTCTGACGCTCTTCGAGGCGCAATTTCCAGATGAGGACTACGCTATCGCCTTTCTCCCGGCGGATCACCTGATTCCAAACGTCCGGGAATTCCAGGAGCAGTTGCGGCTGGGCTTCGAGGCGGCTGAACAACTCAATGCCATTACCACCTTAGGCATTCCCCCCACCCGTCCTGAAACGGCGTATGGTTATATCCAGGTGGAGGCGAACCAACAAACGGTCCCCCAAGAGCTCCATTCCCAGGGCATTTACAAAGTAGCAACCTTTGCCGAGAAACCGGACATTGACACAGCACGCCGCTTTCTCAATGCTGGCGATTTTCTGTGGAACACGGGTATCTACATTGCCCCTGTCACGGTATTCCAGAAAAACCTTCAGCAGTATCTCCCGGACTTTGTCTTCCTGTTCCGACTTCTGAAAAAACATCTGAACAAAGCGGACTATCTGGAAACCTTAGAGACCATTTATCGCCAGCTTCCCTCAATCTCCATTGACTATGGCATAATGGAAAAAACGACCGATGCATACGTTGTAGAGTGCAGCTTCAACTGGAGTGATTTAGGAAGTTGGGATGAAGTCTATCGTCTTTCCCTCAAAGATGCTGACGATAACGTCCTGATCGGCAACGTTCTGGCACTGAACGCCAGAGGCTGCTACGTCCGCAGCAATGATAAACTCTTTGCGCTGGTCGATGTCGAAGATCTCATCATCGTTGACTCCGGTAATGCGGCTGTGATTTGCCGACGCGGAAGTTCGGAACGCATCAAAGAGATCGTCAATGCGCTGCGCCGAAAGAAAATGACCCCTTTTCTGTAGTATGGTGCACGATTGCCCGGCAATTCTCGTCATACGCTTTCCATCAGCGCCCGTAGCTCAACTGGATAGAGCATCTGACTTCGGATCAGAGGGTTGGGGGTTCGAGTCCTCCCGGGCGCGCAAAGGAACATACCAGCAGGCAATGTCGGTTACCGCTGATCCTTTTCCTCCCCCACTGAAATGCATCTCTGCGGCAATTGGTGCTATCGGATGCACGCTTTCTGTCACTCCTCCCTTTCCGGGCGATGGGGTTATAAAACGCAGCATCGCTGCATCTTTCCCTGCTGAGAACACACACCCTAAGGTGCAATCTTCATCCTTTGCCGACTAAAGTCGGCGCTCCCGGTAAGGTGCTCCCTGCTACTGGGAGCGCACGCTTCAGCGTGCATTTACCGGAAACGCACCCCTTAGAGCGCACTTTCTTGCCAACGAAAGCCGGCGCTCCCAGCTTTTGCCGATAAAAGTCGGTACTCTCAGCAGGTTGCAACCTCCCCCAAAGCGGAACAGGATAAGGGTCAGCAGCTTGCGGATTTTGGATTGAACAGGGAAATCCCGAACGCCAACGATCAGGAAGCATCTGCTGATGGGGTAAAGTACTGTTCGATCCATTCCAGCAGCATAGGAAAGGAATCGCGGGGGAGCACGTACTGCGCTCCTGCCAGCTTTGCCGCCATCTTCTTCTCCGCCGCCGCCGGGTGCACCAGACCAACGATGGTTGCATTTGGAAAATGCTGACGAATGCGAGCAATCCAGTGGATACTATCAAGCTGATGACTCATCAGATCCACAATGAACCCCACCTCACCGGCTGTGTCCTCGGTATTGAACAAATCGTGGAGTTCTGCAGGCGATCGGAGAACCGTCACTCCCCGTACTTTGAGCACTGCCTGCTTTTGAAAAAAGGGATCTTCGGTGTACAACACCAATCTAACGTTCGCCATGCTCCTCGATAGTCTCCAGAATCGTATGAATGCACTGCTGTAAGATGGACGACTCCCACATCCGATTCATCCGGTTGTATCCATAGACCAGATTGCGCAACATACGCAACACAATGGAAATCGGAGGCGCCGGCTGCAGCATCGATGGAGTAAAACTTAAGCGGTTACTTTCGATAAAGGACCTGCACTCCTCGTAGCTCAAAAACTTCCCCTGCTGGAAAGGATCGATAAAAACATCCAGCTCAGGAGCGTAGAGGACAAAATGCAATGGCATATTGATCCCTACAACATCAATGCCTATTCGCCGGGCAAAGAGGAGATACACAATGGAAAGAGACAGCGGTGTCCCCCGCCGGGTCTGCAACACGGTATGAGCATAGCTGGAATCAGGATGGTAATACTCTTCTTCCCAGGCACCCCGAAAACCTTCCTGTTGAAAAAACAGGCGATGCAGACACTGGTATTTCTCCAGTCCCCCAGCCTGCTGTGCGGTGCACTGCGCCGCTAACCGATCCAGATACTGACGCCAGAATGCAACATCGGTCTCAGGATACCCAAACCGGGAAATTTGAAAAAACACTTCTTCCAGAACCAACGGTTGATGCTCACTGATAGCAGCAACCAGCGATCGTTGCAATTGTTCCAGTGCTTCAACCTGATACTCGCGAATGAAATTTTCGATCCACGACCGCTGCTCCGGCGTTGCCGTATGAGCAATGCGCCGCAGTTCTGGAATGACAGCAACTCCCCACTGCTGCAACTGTCGTCGAATGCTGTGCTGAACCGCCTGATCAGGATCCTCCATCAACTTTACAATGGCACGTAACTGCCGCTGATCGATGAAGGAATCCCCAGCCCGGTGCAGCACCTTACCCATCGCTACTGCCTCATCTGCTCATTGAGTCGGGATACGATCTTCTGAAAGGCTTCTTCCGGATCATTGCAAAACACAAAGAGTTCCAGATCGGACTCACTGATCATTTTCGCCTCTACCAGATATTCAAAGTTAACAACTTTTCGCCAAAATTCCTCACCATAAATGACAATCAACAAAGGCTTTTTAATTTTTCGCGTTTGCAGCAGGGTTAAAATCTCAAATAGCTCATCCATCGTCCCAAAGCCACCGGGGAAAACGACCATTGCTTTTGCAAAGTAGACAAACCAGTACTTGCGCATAAAGAAGTAGTGAAACTCGAAGTTCAGATGAGGCGTAATGTATGGGTTTGGATGCTGCTCAAAGGGAATACTGATGTTCAGCCCAATGGAATCTCCTCCTGCTTCAAATGCCCCACGATTAGCAGCTTCCATAATACCGGGACCGCCGCCGGAGCAAATGTAATACCGCTGCTTCGGCGGTAACTGCTCACTCCACTGCGTCAGCATCGTTGCCAATCGGCGAGCATCTTCGTAGTATTGCAAAAACGGTTTGTGCCGTTCCAATTCCTGCAACTCGCTTTCCAGATGCTGCCGCTGCCCGGCATCCTGCACTTTTTGCAGCGCTGCGGTCAGTGCCGCCAGACGACTCTGATACTGCTCAGGGGACGGAATACGGGAAGATCCGAAGAAAATAATGGTGTTGTGCACCTGTGCCTTGCGGAAATGCTCCAGTGGATACAGATACTCTGCCAAAATCCGGATCGGACGGGCTTCAGGGCTGGAAAGAAATTCCACATTGAAATACGCTTTCGCCGCCCGCGGAACGATCAGAGTAGCAGGGCGGAAGTTTTCTTCCTCCACTGAAAGCAAGACCGACTCCCGCTCCGGCACTCCGTGCAACTCTTCCATCTGTTCCGATGTCGGTTGCTTCTTTTCACTCATATCACGCATCCTTTCGCAAAGTGAAACCCACCATCGACTACCAGAAACTGTCCGGTAATGTAAGAAGAACACGTCGAAAAGAAATACACTGCATTCCACACATCGTCGGGCGTTCCGAATCGCTGCATTGGAATTTGTTTCGGATCAATCGCGATGCCAGCGGCACGGGGATCACCAATCACGCCAGGGGCAATGGCATTGACCACATAGTGCGGTGCTAATTCCACCGCCAGAATCTGGGTCAGCCGGAGTAATGCCTGCTTCGTTAAATTGTAGATGCCCCGCTGTCTCCAGATCTCAATGGCGCCCAGCGAAGCAATGTTGACAATATGCCCCCCTTGCGGAGCAAGCGAGTGAACAAAGTGCTGAACCATCTGCCAGGCTGCTGTGAGATTCAACTTCCAGAGCCGATCCCACGCTTCCAGACTCAGACGGAGCAGCGGCTGGGCGGAAGGAAATTCCGCTGCATTGTTAATTAGCACCGTCGGTTGGGATGAACTCTGCCGCACCGTCTCTACCATCGCTTTGAGTTCCGACTCAACCGTTAAATCTGCTGCCACACATTGCACAGCAACACGATAGCGATGCTCTAATTGCTGGCTATACTCTTGCAGCGCTTCAATCGCTCGAAAGCCGTGGAGCACCAGATTCCAGCCGTGCGCGGCAAACTGCTCTGCAAAGTATCGTCCCAGGGTACCACTTGCTCCCGTTATGAACACGGTGTTCACTTTTCCTCCATCGGCAATGGAACCAACTGCATATCACCGGTGACCGACAGGACGGATGATGGTGCTTTTCCCCATATCTCCCTCCGAACAACCGCTAATCCTTCCCACCGCCCGGTAAGACTATCCAGCACCGCACTGGTAACCGTCCCAACCGATTGGCCATCGACCACCACTGGCTGCCCAGCAGTCAAAGGGGTTGTGCTCCGAACGCCATACAGCGAACGTTGCAATTTCCCATAGCTATCGATCCGCGCAATGACTTCCTGCCCAATGTAACACCCTTTGTCAAAACTCACCATCCCCCGAAGTCCAACCTCCAGAGGATTAAAGGCTGAGATCCACTCCGCTCCATACGTTCCTATCCCCTGCCGAATGCGTCCGCTGTGATACGCTGCCTCTGAGAGACGCTCCACACCATCCCACGGTTGCGCTGATGAACGGGATACAATCCACAACGTTGTTGTCTTCCCATCAAATGGGAAATAGGGAAGGATAACCTGATCATCGGCAACTGCCGCCGCAACCTGTGCGTAGTGCGCAACCAGATCGCCGGTTGAATCGTAGGTTTCAGAAGTGGAATGGACAACAAAAATGACGCTCCACCGATCCGTTTCATCCTGGATCCGCACATCTTCGATAAAAACATTCCGTCGAATCCACCGGGGAAATGCTTCCCGCTGTGCAGGATCGCCAACGATCAGAAGATTCGTCGGTGTTATGATGACAACCAGTGCAACATTGAGAATGCGGGCTTTTTCATTGACAAAAACTGTCCAGACCGCCGATTGCTCCCCCCCACTCATAACATCGTTTGTGCTCAACCGCTGCACCAGATCCCGCGCATCTCGCCCCTCCAGCCGCCAGACTGCCCACTGAAGCGGATACACAGCTCTGGCAGTAGCGATCAATCGATCCAGATTCTCTATTTTGCGGTTTTGCATATTGATCCTTAATGGGAACGAACACGACCTGAAATGAAGCCGTATGTGAGACGTTTCGCTGTGCTGAGTATTTATCTGCTGTGCGGAGGGATACTTTTCGCACAACTCCAGCCGTACCGCATCTTTTTTACCGATAAAGGCGACTCTGTCTTTCTCCCCGGATCACCGTTGTACGAAGCAACGCTGCAATTGTACACGCCACGTGCATTGAAGCGGCGTGCAAAAGTGCGTCCTGTCGATTCTCTCCTCACCCTGCAGGATGCTCCCGTTGCTCCACGCTACGTCCAGACAGTAATGGAATTTGCTGATACGCTCCTGATGCGCAGCCGGTGGTTCAACTACGTTGTTGTACTGACAGACAGCCTCCGCATCCACCACATTGCCGCTCTGCCTTTTGTACGAAAGATCCAACCAGTTGCCAGCAAGTTTACACCACAATCACCCTACCAGTCGGTGGTATTTCCAGCGGTTGCCTATGGACCAGCCTTCCACCAATTAGCCCTGCTCAACATCCCATTTCTCCATACCTTAGGCATCGACGGTACCGGCATTCTGATCGGCGTTACCGACACCGGTTTCCGTACCGATCACGTTGCATTCCAACATCTGCACCCTGTCGCCACTTACGATTTCATCCAGCGCGACACCATCGTCGCGTGGGAGCCCGGAGACCCCATCGTACAGCCAGAACACGGGAGCGCTGTGCTCTCTGTACTGGCAGGCTATTATCCCGACTCTCTGATTGGCGCTGCATATAATGCCCAATACGTTCTGGCAAAAACGGAAGATCTTCGGTGGGAACGCCACATCGAAGAAGACCATTATCTGGAAGCGCTGGAATGGTTCGATCGCCTCGGTGTCGATGTGGTATCGACGTCCCTGGGATACCGGGGTTTCGATGCTCCTGAATACAGCTATTCCGCCCAGGATCTGGATGGTCGCACTACTCTGGTTGCTCAGGCAGTGAATCTGGCAGTTGCTCGCGGGATGATCGTTGTTGCTGCCGCTGGGAACAGTGGCAATGCGCCGCATTCCATTCTCTCTCCTGCTGATGCTGATAGTGTCATTGCCGTCGCTGCCCTGCGTCCCGATGGTACTCCTGCCGGCTTTTCTTCCCGCGGTCCACGGGTCGATGGAGTACTCCGACCAACGATAGCAGCACAGGGCGTAGCGGTTCGCTGCATCGATGCTCGAACGACGGATCGATTCTCCTACGGTGGTGGCACTTCTCTGGCAACACCGCTGATCAGCGGCGGTATTGCCTTAATGCTCTCGGCATTTCCTGAGCTAACCCCGTGGCAAATCCGATCTTTACTCTACACCACTGCTTCGCAGGCAACCCATCCAGATCCGAAGCAGGGATACGGGCTGGCAAATTTCCTCGCCGCATTGAACGCCTACGACATCCTGCTCAGTCCCCATATCTTCATTACCCGCTTAGATTCCGGACTATTCCGCATTGGCACTTTTGCCTATTCATCCTATGCTCCGCTTCAACTCGTTGCCGACTGCGCTTCGCTCGACTCTCTCTGGCAGCAGTCATTTGCGATGGAGCAATGGGGCAATGCGCCGTTTTTTTACTTCGATCTGGCAACCTCGCAGCTCCCCCCGGTGGATTCACTGGTGGTGCAATTTGTGGCAACGGACCCTTTCCGACAGCGGCAATCTCGCCCCCACCGCATTTCTTTACACCCAACCACATATCCCCACGCCCTCCCGAAGTTACTGCCGCAATTCTTCCCCGCACAGTCGATTCGGCTCTCTGCCATCGACAATGCAACGCTGCTGGTAGACCTTCCCGCCCTCACAACACCGGTGCATATTGCACTCTACGGCTTCGATGGTCGCCGCTTGCTTTCCACTGTCTTCTCAACGCCTCTACCTTCCCCACAACTGCTCCGGCTTCCTCCAATGAGCCCCGGTAGTTACGTACTTCATCTGTGGAACGCCGATTTCCAGCAATCCTTCCTCCTTATCGTGCCAAATCACAGCGGGGAAATCGTCATAATACCGCAGAAAACAGAAAATCTCGGAACAAACTGATAAGAGAACCATTCCGGAGACTTTACCCATAGTGTCATTTCTACCCCTTGCCCAACAGTATCCTGTGATCGATGTCCGCACGCCGGCTGAATACCGTCGGGGACATATTCCAGCAGCGCACAACGTTCCGCTTTTTTCGGATGAAGAACGCGCACTGATTGGAACATTGTACGCGCAGCACGGTCCCGATGTTGCGCTCAAGCGCGGGCTGGAACTGGTAGGACCTCGGTTCAAAGATTTCATCGACGCCGCTGAACAAATTGCTGCCGGCGCCTCAACACTCTGCGTCTACTGCTGGCGTGGCGGGATGCGCAGCAGAAGTCTGGCTTTTCTTTTTGAATTAGCAGGATTTACAACCTATACGCTCCAGCGCGGCTACAAAGCCTATCGGAACTTTGTCCTCCAGCAATTTGCTACTCCTCGAAGATTCGTGGTTCTGGGTGGATACACCGGATCGCTCAAAACGCAGATCCTGCGGCTGCTGCGCGACCACTATGGTCAACCGGTGCTGGATCTGGAAGCAGCAGCCCATCACAAAGGCTCTGTTTTCGGTCATCTGGGCGAACCGGCACAGCCAACGCAGCAGCAGTTTGAAAACGAGCTGGGATGGCAACTGTGGCCATTACCCGACCAACGCTGCTGGATTGAAGATGAAAGTCGATGGATCGGACAATGTATTATCCCCAAACCGCTGTGGGAGCAAATGCGGAGCGCTCCGGTCGTTCTGCTCCAGATTCCGCGAGAAATCCGGATCCAGAACATAGTCCAGCACTACGGACAACATTCCACGACAGAACTTCGAGCAGCGATTGAACGACTGCAAAAGCGATTAGGACCGAATCGCTACCGCGACATTCTGCAATTTCTGGAGTGCGGCGATCTGGAAGCAGCCGTCGACATTCTGCTGGACTATTACGACCGCACGTACCAGTATGCGCTGGAACACAACCATTCACAGGTGTTTCCGTTTACACCCTCGGCTTTTACCCCCGAAGCTATAGCGCAGGAATTAGTGGAATGGCACAAAGTCTTAGAGCACGAATGGCAAACGCACCAACTGTCCGACTAACCCAATTATGCCACAGTGGCGGCTGTGGCTGCAAAATCGCGCCCGGCTTACTCCAGGAGATTCTGTCAAAGATCTCCCTGCCGGCGCAGCATCACTATCAGCAATTGGTGGTCGGCAATGCGTTATCAGATGACGCAGCCGTTATTGATCTCAACAGTGATCACTATTCCCTGCTGACGACCGATTTTTTTCTTCCCATTGTTGATGATCCAGAAGATTTTGGCAAAATCGCTGCGGCAAATGCGCTGAGTGATATCTATGCAATGGGTGGCACGCCGGTTGCCGCCTTAGCGCTGGTTGGTTGGCCCCTGAATCATCCAGCACTCCAGCTTTCCAGCGAGGAACACGCTGCTGTTGTTGCCGCTATTCTCCGAGGAGCGCAGGAAATCTGCCACCGGGCGCACATCCCCATCGCTGGTGGACACAGTATCGACAACGCCGAGCCACTGTTCGGACTGGTCGCTCTGGGAACAGTCCCGAAATCTCACCTTCGCACCAATGCCGGTGCTCAACCGGGCGATGTCCTCTTTCTCACCAAACCCTTAGGAGCTGGCATCTACGGTGCAGCGATCAAGAAAGGAACGCTCTCAGAAGAAGACTACCAGCAATTTCTGGAAACGACCACCACCCTCAATGCGGTCGGCAGCGCCTTAGCGCAACTTCCCGCCGTCCACGCGCTTACGGACGTCACCGGCTTCGGTCTCCTCGGTCACCTGCTGGAACTCTGCACCGCCAGCGGTGTAGCTGCGGAACTCTTCTTCTCCCGCATCCCCACCCTGCCTAATCTTTCCCACTACATCGCTACCTCCGGTGTGCCGGGCGGAACCAAACGGAACTGGCAAAGCTACGGACACCACATCTCGCCACTTTCCGAGGAGCAGCGCTTCCTCCTCTGCGATCCTCAGACCAGCGGCGGTCTCCTCATCGCTGCCGATCCAGCCGCAACGTCAGAGGTTATCGACATCCTGCACACTCACCAGATTCCCTTCACAACCCCCATCGGCAAGCTCCACCCACCTGGCACCCTCCCCCACCGCATCACCGTGCGACCGTAAAGCGGAGGTTCCTGTTCTCAGCGCATCTTCGTACACTTGCCTTCGACCGTAGGGGCGCTGAAATGCTGTGCGAGAGACTATCAACCGGCTATATCCCTGCTCCGGAAAGTTGTCTCCACCTACCAACATTTTCCACCCTACCGCCACACAATCCGCTGAAGGGAGCGGTGTCCACTCGACGGAAGCTGAAGGCTGAGAAAGTAGACTCCCCCGGAGAGGGCTGGTAGCTTGAATGGTGTATTGCAGGGAAGGTTTTCGATGCGGAAAACCACCTTGCCACGGAGATCGAAAATCTGGAGGTTAACATTCTGACAGTTGCCGATTACCCATCCAGTTTGCTGATCCCAAAAGAATTGGATGTCAATTGCCGGGGTATCCCGCTTCACAGCCGATGGAAGAGGAACCGCCGCTTTTTGCACTCCCGTTCCCGGAGCGCCTACGAATACCGTTGGGGTGGAAGTATGATCGATGTCGATGGCAAGAGCGAACGGATACGCCATCCCCTGATTCTGCCGTATCCACGTACGTCCACCATCCGCTGAATACCATACTCCATTGGACGCCGGGTTATATCCTCCGGCATCGAAGGCGCTGGAAGATGTGGCATAGAGAATACCGGAATTTGCAGGAACGACTGCAACTTTCCGCAGAAAGTTATCGACAAGAATTTTTGTCCACGTATCTCCACAGTCCGTACTTCGATAG
>JALWJX010000137.1 GCA_026996895.1 Candidatus Kapaibacterium sp. | reverse complement strand
CCCTTCTACAATACCTATGGTGCAGGAAGTGCTTATGGCAACAGCATTGGGCACAAATTCTATCGAGGTGGCGGTGAATTGATCGCTCAAATCGGGTTCGGAGGACTTGGTACTCCCGCTAATCGCCTCAATTCCTATTTTGCTGGCAATGTGGGCATTGGAACCAATGCACCAACCAACAGGCTACACGTTGTTGCCGCCAGCAATCCACTGCGGTTGGAAGGGTTACAGCCACTGAGTAACGCCACAACGATCTTAGCCATCGATGCTAATGGCGTCGTCTACACCACCAGCGCCAGCAGTCTGAGCGGCGGCAACGCCTGGTTGCTTACCGGGAATAGTGGAACCAATCCAGCAAGCCATTTCTTGGGCACCACCGACAATCAGCCGCTGGTGATTCGGACCAACAACACCGAAGCAATGCGCATTACCGCTACCGGTAACGTCGGCATTGGAACGACCACACCACAGAACAAGCTGGAAGTCTACGGGGGCGATATCGCCATCACCGACAATACTCATCGGATGGGCAAAATCCGCCTCTGGCAAGAAGCGAACAATGCCGATGCCTCCGTCTCTCACGCCATCGGCACGGAACCCTTCTACAATACCTATGGTGCAGGAAGTGCTTATGGCAACAGCATTGGGCACAAATTCTATCGAGGTGGCGGTGAATTGATCGCTCAAATCGGGTTCGGAGGACTTGGTACTCCTGCCAATCGCCTCAATTCCTACTTCGCTGGCAACGTGGGCATTGGAACAGCAACGCCGCAAGCCAATCTCCACGTATATGGAGGTTCAAATGCTGAAATAAGGTTAGATGGAACAAATAAAGGCCGACTCTTAGCATACAGTGGGGGAGAGCTCTGGATCCAGTCAGGATCTGCCTGGACCACTGGTTCGACAGCGGACATTAAGTTCAGTGGAATGTTCGGAACGCCTGTTCATATGATCATCAAAGATAATGGCAACGTTGGCATTGGCACAACGAATCCGCAGGGATTACTGGATGTCTATGGAGGAAACTCGCCAACATCGGCGCTGTTCGTTCGATCGAATCCTTCGGTGCCAGAACAAGGAGGCGTGATCCATCACCAGAGTTCTACGTATGCCTGGCAGGTTGTTTCCCAAGGAACAGCTTACCTGAACGATGGAAGGCTGGAATTCCACTATGTAGCACGATCAGACCCTTCAGTGAAGCACCGACCGCACGTCCTGGTACTACGGAGTAATGGGTATGTTGGAATCGGAACACCTTCGCCGTTGCAAATGCTCCATCTGGATCAAGGTGGCATTCTTTTAGACAACAATCCGTACCTGTCGTTCAACTCGGAGATCTCAACAGCGATTCGGATTACAGCTACAAGCGGATGGGCACGAGGATATGGAATCGTCGATGCCAGCAATGCGGCGAAAGTGCTATTTGGCGGTTATGGAACGGGTACCTCCTTGACGTATGCCTACATTGGAACAACCTACAGTAGTCCGTGGATGGTCATTCGTTCCAATGGGGAAGTTGGTATTGGCACGACAACTCCAGGCGGTTTCCTTTTAGCGGTAAACGGTTCTGCCGCAAAGCCGGGAGGTGGGGCGTGGGCGAATTTCTCAGATCGGCGTATTAAAACTAACATCGCCCCTTTTCGCCTGGGATTAGAAACTCTGAGACGCATTTGTCCTGTGTGGTACGAGTACGACTCTGCTGCGTACCAGCGTATCTTCGGGAACGCAGATCGCATCGCGCATCGCCAATTCGTTGGGGTCATTGCGCAGGACCTCGCACAGATTGCACCGTTTATGGTGTACCAAGCAGCATATGATTCCACGCTGCAAGATTCCATCTTAGCCGTCGATCCCTCCGCCTTCACGTATATGCTCATCAACGCCGTTCAACAACTCTCCAGGCAAGTAGAGCAGCAACAGCAACGGATTGCCCGGTTGGAACAGGAGAAGCAGCGGCTAATGCAGATTGAAAAGACGCTGGCACAAATGCAGCAAGAAAACAAATTGTTACGGCAGCGGCTGCAAAGAGTTGAGCAACTCCAACGACAACTGAATCTGCTTCTGCAGACCCACGTCAGCGCTCGAAACGCTGGCAATTAGCCTACGTACACTCTTGCTGACTGCTCCGGAAAAGCACCAACAGAATGCATTTGTCAACCATCGCTGCCCTCTCATTAACGTACGTTTCCGGAGCTGCCCGCAGGTGAAGCACCATTTCACTCCTCATATTACGCCGGAAATGCCCGCTCTCAGGCATCCACCTTCTGGAAGCGAACCCTTTAGGGTGCGTCTCCTTTACCCTCACCTTTCTCGCAAAGGGAGGAAATTATGTTTGCTGACGGAAGCCGATGCTCCCGGTCGGCGCTCCCGGTCGGCGCTCCCGGTCTGCCCAACCCGGCTGGTCGCTATCACCCACACCCGTAGGGGCGACCGGCCGGTCGCCCCACACATTTACGTCAGTGCCTCCTTCTATTCCTTGCCGGCGAAAGCCGGCGCTCCTGTAGGATGTGCCCAGCATCGGTACTCATAGCGGAACGTTTTCAGCACTCCTGAGACTGTGCGTATGCAATGCCACAAGCAAGGATGCGTTTTCTGGCTTTGTGCTCAAGGCAATGAGTATCAACAACCGGAAAATGCTATGCAGCGGTTTGCAATTATTATGGCTGGTGGCGTTGGTGAACGGCTCTGGCCCCTGAGCCGACGACACCGTCCAAAGCAGTTACTGAGTTTCGGTTTCTCTGAATCTCTGATCCAACAAACAGTTGAACGGCTACTGCCCATCATCGATGCTGAGCACATCTGGGTTATTACCAGCACTACGCTGCTGGACCTAATCCGTACCGAGTTGCGTTCCCTGCTGCCAGCAGAGAACATCTACGCAGAGCCAGCAAAGCGCAATACTGCCGGGTGCGTTGCTTATGCTACCGCCCTGCTCCAGTCCCGCTATCCCGACGCTCCTATCAGTGTTGGCATCTTTCCCGCCGATCATTTCATCCATCCCGCTGAACCATTTCACGCCGCTGTTACCACTGCCTTCGCTGCGGTCGAAACACACCCGGTCATTGCGACAATCGGGATCCGTCCCCGGTATCCTGCAACTGGCTATGGCTACATAGAAGTTGCATCGGAAGCCTCCGAAGGGGAGATTACTCCTGTACGCCAGTTCCGTGAAAAGCCAGATCGGGCAACAGCAGAAAGATTCCTTCAAACTTCCCGCTTCCTCTGGAATAGCGGAATGTTTTTCTGGTCTCTGCAAACGATCATTTCCACGCTGGAGACAACGGCTCCTGCCATTGGACAAATTCTTCCGAAGATGGTAGCGGCATTACAGCAGCAGGACACCACAGCTTTGACCGCTGCATTCCACCAGTTGCCGAATATTTCCATCGACTATGCAGTGATGGAGAAAGCAACGAACCTGGTCGTTGTTCCGGCAAGCTTCCAGTGGAGCGACATTGGATCTCTATCCGCGCTGGCAGACATTCTGTCCTGCGACTCCGCAGGCAATGCGACGCAAGGTGAGCAACTTTTCATCGTGGATAGCCAGTCAAACATTCTATGGAACACCGGTAGCACCCCGGTAGTGACGCTCGGCGTCGAGGATCTCATTGTCGTTGCACTGGAAGATGTCATCTTTATCTGCCGCAAAGATCAGGCACAGCAAGTCCGCAAGGTCGTCCAGTATCTCCGGGATCACGGTCGAACTGATTTGATTGAATAAAATGTCCATACCAGTTCATCCAGCCAGTGGAATCGATCGATTGCCAAAAGTCAGAAAACAGAGAGGGAAGCGCTAATGCGAATAGCCATCCCCGACCATCCTTTTTACCAGCCACTCATTGCAAATGCCGATGCTGTTTCCCGGCAATTTGGGTTACAGCTCCGCCGTGGCTCAGAACTCGAATGCGCCGTCTGGCTGAAGAATAACGCCGTATCCTTAGCCCTGCTCTCTCCGCTTGGCTACGGACTGGGTGTGCAGAGTGTCGATTACCGTATCATTGCTGGTCCCGTTCTGGAGTTAGACAATTGCACTCACGCTGCCAGCATTTACCTTAACCCTTCCCTGCGAGCAACGGACGAGCTACGATTTGCTTCTCCCGCCGTTAAAGATTTCCTTATCCGCCTCGGCACTTTTGTGTTCCAGGAAAAATACGATCGGGTTACCCACCTTTTCCGCGCCGATGGCACCATTGGCGATCTGCTCCAGCAGTATGATGGCGTCGTTTTCTGGGGATTTGATCCTGCTTTTGAGCCAAGTCTGGACATCAGCGAGGAATGGCGGGATCTGACGAATGCTCCGCTGCCCGCTGCTGTATGGGTCTGCCGTCCGGAAGACATGCGGGCAAACGTTACGACCATCGTCAAAGCGATGCAAGATTCCACGCTCCCGCCAGAGCGCACGATCCAGTGTCGGGGCATCAGCCGCACGGGCAGTATTCGGTATCAATGGGGTGAATACACCGAAGAAGCGCTGGCGCTGGTACTGGAATTCCTGTTTTACTACCAGCAATTGCCACGCATTCCGGCAGTGAAAATCTGGGGACGCGATCCGTTTGAGGAATAAAGAACCGATCGTTGGAATTTCCCTACTCCGCTTTGCAAGAAAGTATCATTGCTGTCACCTGCCCAGATCCTGTATTGCTCAACAGCAGCTTTCCTCCGCGCAGCGCTTCCTTTGCCAAAACTTTATGGCATCCTTGGTGGCGTCAAAGAAGTTTTCTTTTCCTCAATAGTGTCCGGCGAAGGGCGATGAACGGTGCCAATGAAGGGAGTAACATCCTCAAACAACCCTTCATTCGATTCCTGGTAAATGTACTCTACGACTTTTTCCAGACTACCCGTTTCTTTGTACACCCGCAACTGCCGATCCGCGCTGGTACCGGTCTCCAGAATTTCATAGATGTAGTTAATTTCCTCTCGCGACCCAAGCTCATCAACAACATCGTCGATGAAGTCCAGCAACTCGTGGATCAGGTCTCGGGCAGGCAATTCTTTCTGTTTACCAAAATCGATCAGCTTTCCATCGATGCCATAGCGCACAGCTCGCCATTTGTTCTCCTGCAGCAGTTCAGGTCGGTAGATTCGAAAGCTCATATTCTGCGCATACAAAGAATACAACTTTGCCGCCACTGCCTGACACAAAGCAGCGATAGCAATGGTTTCATCAATCCGCATCGGCAGGTCGCAAATGCGAATTTCTAAGGTAGGGAAGAAGGGATGCGGACGAATGTCCCACCAGATCTTCTTCGCATTATCAATGCAGCCAGTGCGAATCAGAATATTAACAAAGTTCTCAAACTCCGCCCAACTGGCAAAGTATCCCGGAATTCCTGTTCGGGGGAAGCGCTCGAACACTTTGGAACGGAAAGACTTCAGGCCCGTGTCAACTCCTTCCCAGAAGGGCGAACTGGTACTCAATGCCAGAATATGGGGCAGAAAGTATCGCATTTCGTTCATAATCTGAATCTGAGTCTCCCGATTTTCAATGCCGATGTGAATGTGCAATCCAAAAATCAGGAGCGAACGTGCCAGTAACTGCATATCCTGCACAATGGTGTAGTAGCGTTCGTTTGGAAAAATCTTTTGTTCCTGCCACCGGGCAAAGGGATGGGTACTGGCAGCGCCGATAACCAGTCCGTGCTGCTTTGCCAGATGGGCAACGATCGATCGGATTTTGGTAATCTCGAACCGGGCTTCCTGAATATTGCGGCAGACGCCCGTGCCAATTTCCAGCATAGATCCCAGAAGTTCCGGTTTAATGTGCTCGTGCAGTACCATCTGCCCTCGAGATAAAAGTTCCAGATCCAGATGGGTCTTTAAGTTCCAGGTCTCCGGATCCAGTACCATATACTCTTCTTCGATGCCCAGAGAGAAGCTGGGACGCTGCTGCGGATCCCACGATTCAAAATTGCCTCCCCGCTGATCCGGATGCCTCATTGGTATCTCCAGTTTATGCTACATCCTGATTTATCGCCACAACAACCACGCTTTGAGCCACAGCCGCAGTGCGATCAGCGCTTTATGAGCCATTGAAACTCGAATGTTTTTCTGGAAAACGTTGTAATTGTTCAATTCGATTTTTTCCAGCAAGCGATAGTAAATCCGGTCCATTATTTGCGGTGCTACCAGACGGCGGCGTTCATCAGATCGGAGCATCGAACGGGCTTTGTGGTAGTAGGACCGGGCACGCTGCACTTCAAACTGCATCAATTCAATAAAAGCATCATTGTACACTTCCTCCAGCAGCTCCTGCTCGGAATACCCAAATCGTCGCAAATCTTCCAGCGGCAAATAGATGCGCCCCCGGTCTTTATCTGCTTTGACATCCCGTAAAATATTCGTGAGCTGCAGAGCATACCCCAGATTGACTGCGTAGGACTTTGTTTGTTCGTACCGATACCCAAAAATTTCGATAACGATTAACCCCACAATGCTGGCAACGCTATAGCAGTATTCCCGTAACTCTTCGAAGGTTTCATACCGATGAACGATCAAATCGCGTTCGATCCCGTCTAACAGGGTAAGAAAGTACTGTTTCGGAATGTTAAACCGCCGCACGACCCAATAGAGAGAACGGAAAAAAGGATGGCGCGCTTCTCCGGCATAACAGGCTTCGATTTCTTCCCGTAGCCACTGCAATCGCTGGCGTTTGAGCTCAATGGAATGGGCGGTATTGCCTTCAGGAACGTCCACGACATCATCAGCATAGCGACAGAAAGCATACACCGTATAGATGGCTTCCCGCTCCTCCTTCGGCAAAAACTGAAAGGAATAGAAAAAATTCGTCTTAGCAGAACTGGGATAATATGCCGCTGTTTTTCCCATCGGCATCGTTGTGCGTACCCAAATTACTTTGTCTGCCGTCTTATTCTGTTCGTAAAGATACGGAGAAAATCCCGATTGTGCAATAGAATGCGATCAGCAACAAAAAGGTGCGTGCCCGCTGCCTGCAGTTTCTCCACCATAACACTTGCTCCTCCGAAAATAAGCCTGAGAAATAACCGCCAGCGTCCAGTCAGCAACGCTGGCAAAATGGCCGCTTTGCTGAGAAAAAACTGCGTTGTTCCCAGCACCTGCTCGAGAATATGGTGCTGCTGGCTGCGCGTAAGTCGCTGGTGATAGAAATCCTCTACCGAAGCGCCAACAGCACTGAGCACCTGTTCGGGAATATAGCAACGACGGCGCTGCCGATCGGTTGCCAGATCCTGCCAGAAGTTGATCAACTGCAACGCTGTGCAGAGGGCATCGGAAAACGGGAGCAGAGAACGTCGATGCTGGCGGGCAATCAACAACACCGCTTCCCCCACGGGATCTGCCGAGTGATGACAATACCACTGCACCTGTTCCCAGTTCGGGAAAGGACGAAAATTCAGATCATACCGAAAAGCAATCAGCAGGCGGTGAAAGATCGATGGCGGTATCTGATACCGTTCCATTGAGTCATAGACCGCTTCCAGAAATGGGTGGACAGGCTGCCGCTGCGCAATTGCTGTCTCCAATCGATCCAGTGCTGCCAGCCGTTGCGCAGTTGTCAAAGGAAGATCCGGACGATCGGCAATGTCATCTGCGACGCGTGCAAAGGTGTAAAACGCTGCCAGCGCCCGCCGTTCGGAGCGTCGGAGGAAAAAGCTCACAACAGGAAAATTTTCGTAGTGCGATTGCGCCACCGTAATGCAGTGCCTATAAGCCTCTCGCACCGTCCAGTGGGGCGCTGGATAAGCTTCCGGCACTGCAATGTGCAATGCAATATGGTCTAATAACGCTTCCACCTTAGTGAATTGACCCCTGACGATCTCGTAAATGTCCACCACGTCGACCGTGGAGCACGGCGATGATCTCTGCAATTACACTCAACGCAATTTCCATCGGCGTTTCCGATGCGATATCCAGTCCGGTTGGGAAATAAAGCACTGGCGACAGGGCTTCCACTGCGACTCCCTCATCCGTTAACTCCTGAAAGATTCGGCGCGTCCGGCGCTTCGGACCAATGATGCCACAATACCGCAGGCGATCCGAAACGGCGGTCAGCGATCGCAAAATTTCTTTGTCACGAAGATACTGATGGGTCATCAGGAGCACGGCTGAAGGGATCGGGAATGCTGCCGGCTGCACATATTGTTCTGGCTCCTGAACCACGATCCGACTGTTCGGAAACCGCTCCGGTGTTGCCAGCAACGACCGATGATCTACAATCGTCACCTCCCACCCCAGTTGTGCTGCCAGCGATGCCACTGGCTGCACATCATCATCGGCGCCGAAGATCACCAATGGGAACGGTGGCGGAATCCGCTCTACCAGCCACTGACCGGTGTGCTGCTGAGGATCGATGGCCACCGTCGCAGCGTTTCGGTCGGGAAACAATGGCAATTCTGATCGGACTTTTTCCAGCAAGTGCTCCACGGCACCTGCAACCTGTTCCGAAACCGTCGCTCCAATCCGCTGAGCATCCACCCAAGCAACAACATCTCCGGGACGAACCGTATGATTCGGATCTCCATCAATAGCGGTACACAACCAGCCAGTACGATGGTCGGAGCGAATCCGGGTCCACAATTGCTCCAGGATCGAGCGTTTTGCCGGCAGCAATGGCTCCAGCAGAATCTTACTTACCCCACCGCAACCAACACCAGTTCCCCACAGAAGGTCTTCTTCCGTTGTCGTATCATACACAATCACCGCTGGCTTCGATGGCGGTGCATACTGAATGCGGGTTTGCAGGTCTTTTTCCACGCACCCACTGCTGACATTGCCAATAGCAGTGCCATCAGGGGTCAACAGCAGCTTTGCTCCCGGCCGCCGATAAGCAGAACCTGTAACCTCGATGACCGTTGCAAGAAATAGAGGTTGCTGTGTCGACAAACGGCGCAAGGCATCGGCGATATGCTGCTCATCCAGATTCATCCGCTGGTCCCTTTCCGAACGAATCGATGAATAAAACGCTCAAGACTCTCGATGTTATACACTGTTGCTTCCCCCGTAAGCCATTGCCGGACTGCCGCCAGAGCAGTAGTTTGCGGCTGCTGCTGATTTCGCACCGGCAGTGGATAAAGCCACCAGATGGAGCGAACGCGCTGGGCAATACGGCGCATCGCAGCCTGCAAAAGCGTTGTCTCGCCAAAATCCAGTCCATCACTGACAACAATCAGGTGCGTATTCGCGCTTAGCAAAGCCGCATACTCCAGACGAAATTGCTCAAAAGCCGTTCCAATGCGGGTTCCGCCACCGTGTTCTGGAAAAATTTCCGGTAAAATCCGGTGAAATTGCTCCGGCGCACTCCGATGCATCCACGGTGTAAGCCGCCGGAGCTCTGTGCTGAAAACGAACACCTCCGTTGCCGGTAACGACTGGATGGCAGCATAGAGAAAATGGAGAAAGAAGCGAGCGAAACGCTCCATCGAACGGCTCACATCGCAGATGAAGACAAACCGGGGTTTCTGACGCTCTCGCTGCCGGAACCGGAGTTCCAGCGGCAAACCGCCGTAGCGCAGGCTCTTCCGAATCGTCTGCCGAAATGCCAGTACCCCACTACGGGATTGCTCTGTATATCGCCGGCGCAGGCGGACTGCAAACGAACGCCCCAGCTGATACGCCACGGGCAGAAGCCGGGCAACGGTTGCCGGATCCAATGCTGCTATCTCCTGTCGCCCCAGCGCTACATACGGACTATACAACGTCTGCTGTTGGGTTTCTTCCACCGTCTGGCGTTTGCCTTCTCCCCACTTTCGAATGTCCAGCAATGCCAATGAAGTTTTTGTTTGCTGCTGCTCTGACGAGGACTGGAGCACCTGCTGCCAGTAGTGTTCGAACAGTTCATCGAACAACTGCGCAAAAGCTGCATTTTTCACCAGCGTCACTCGCAGTGCTTCGCGAAATACCAGAGGATCTGTCACCGGTACTGCCTGTAACGCCCGAAGCGCACTCAGGGCTTCTCCAACACCAACGGGCAGTCCCCGGCTGCGCGCATAGCGGAGAAAGTGGATCAGATGTTCCGACAGATTATACTTTTTCCGAAAACTCATCTGATGGAGCTGATGGCTGTTCCTGCCGCACTTCTGCCAGGCGGAATCGAACGTGGAGTCGCTCCAGAAACTCCATAAACGAGGTCTTCATCACCTCGATGTCTTCGCGATCTTTGAACAATACCCCAATTGCCATTGCCAGAGTATCGGGCGTTAAGTGATCTTTGTGCAACGAAACCAACGCTCGCGCCCAATCCAAAGTTTCAGCAATACCGGGTCGCTTCTGCAACTGCCGTCGTCGCACCTGCTGCACAAATTGACAAATCTGCTCTGCCAGGTTTTCATCCAGCTCCGGCACTTTCTCCCGAACAATCGCCAGTTCTTTTTCATAACTGGGGTAATCGATCCACAGGTACAGGCAGCGGCGGCGCAGGGCATCGGACAGTTCTCGAAAGCGATTACTGGTGATGATTACGTACGGAATCGAAGTCGCACGAATGGTTCCGATTTCCGGAATGGATATTTGCCAGTCCGAAAGCACTTCCAGCAAAAAACTTTCAAACTCTTCATCCGCTCGATCAATTTCGTCGATCAACAAAACCGGTGGCTTCGGTTGCGTAATCGCTCGAAGTAAGGGGCGCTTCAAAAGAAACTTTTCGCTGAATATCGTTGACTCTTTTTCCTCTATGGTCTGATCCGACTGCTCGGTCAGCTTGATGTGCAAGAGCTGGTGCTGGTAGTTCCACTCGTACAGTGCGGCATTTGCATCCAGTCCTTCATAGCACTGGAGGCGAATCAACTCTGTGTTCAGCACCTGCGCCAGCACTTTGGCAATTTCTGTTTTTCCCACACCCGGTGGTCCTTCGATCAGCAGAGGTTTTTGCAGCCGCATCGAGAGAAAGACAGCCACGGCTATTTGTCGATCAGCGATATAGTGCTGTCGGCGAAATTGCTCGATGATTCTCTCAAACGTTGGCAAATTGGTATGCATCGTCCTTAACGCCCATTATACTTGATTCCTCGACCTTCTGCCACACATCCGTTGACGCATTGAGCGGGGCAACATTACCCATCAGCGCCACATTCCCATCCCAATCGAGAGACTTCTCCCTCCATAGCAGCGCATTGGAATTTCAGGCTTTTCCTTGCAGCCGCGACGTTCGACGCAGAGAGCGCCACAGTTGCATCCAGCATCCAAGGGAAAGGAGCTGGAGGACACCAACGATTAGCGGAATACTTCCCGGCTGATAGCTATAGAGCCACCCAATAGCTGTGCCGCCGATCAGCCAGCCAATGCCATAAACGGTGTTAAAGATTCCATAAGCAAAGGCACGACGCTGAGGATGGATGGCATCTGCAATAAAGGCGCGAAGTACTGTTTCGTGCAGCGCCATTGCCATTCCCCACACCAGAGCTGCTCCTACTAAAGCAGCAAAGTTTTCCTGAAATGCTCCAATAGCAATCATAGCGGTCAGCAGCGGCATGCCCCAGAGAATTCGAATGGAGAAGCGGTCGTACCACTTTCCAAAAAGGAGTGCGGCAAGACTATCGGCTCCCATTGCAATAGCATAGAGTCCGGCGATCCACGCAGGCGAGAGTAACTGGTGTTGCTCTGCGTGATACGCAATGAGCGGATACTGCACAAAGCCAATAGCACTCCAGAAAGCAAAGGCAAGGTACCACCAGAAAAAAGCAGGATATGGCTGCTTCCCTTCCTGTTCCTCAGAATTCTCGTAACGTTGCGGCTGTGGAGAATGGCGACGGGCAATCCAGAGGAAAAGCAGCAGCAGGGCAAGGGGAATTGCGGTCCATCGTAATACCCCAGCATAATCTGCTTTATGACTGAGCAACCACGCAAAGAGCAGGGGACCAATAACCGCACCAATTTGATCGACCGCTTCGTGCAGCGCAAAGCCCCAGCCCCGTCCTACTGGTGCCGTTGCGTAACTCAGGATGGTATCGCGGGCAGGGGTCCGCAACGCTTTGCCCAGCCGCTCCAGCACGAACAACACGGCAACGGTTTCCCACGCTGATGCCCATCCTGCCAGCGGAATAGCGGCAATCAGCGCATATCCCCACAGTGTAAACCCCCAGTAGTATCGAGTACGCTGCGCCAGATACCCGAAAGCGAAGCGGAGCCCATATCCAACGAACTCCCCAATGCCGGCAATAACACCCACCACAACGGCTGATGCTCCCAGGGTCTGCAAATACGGTCCAAGGATGCTCCGACCACTCTCATAGATCAAATCCCCGAGAAGGCTCACGGCACCAAACAGGAGAATGAGCTCGTATGCGCGCCGTTTTCGCGACCTTCCAGATTCAGAAACTGCCATTGTTGCAAACACGCTCGCTTCCCGACTGACCGCTCGATCCTTGCTCTGACACCATCGATCCTCTCCATTACCGCGCTGCGAGCGGCATTAGAACGGCGCTGCTCCGGCTTCCAGAAAATGACGAAAGAGCAACCTTCCAGCTACCTGCACCGCACGTTCTTGATGTTGCCTCTGGCAACTTCTTTCTTCGTCAGCACACCGGTGCCTTTAAGGTAGAAGCACCACCCGCGACCACAGCATGCGCTGCCCATCATCGATGCGTACTGCGTAGCTCCCGGATGCTAAAGGCGGCAGCGTCCATCGCCACGGTTGCGAAGGGGCAACGGTAAACGTACGGCTCCAGAGGCGCTGCCCCTGCACCGTGTACAGTGTGGCGCGCAGGAAAGGATACGACCGCTGGCTGCTGACTTCCAGCGCTGGAGGATTCTGATGGAGTATGCGAACATCCAGGCCAGCATTGGAATGCTCTGGCACACTGGTCACAGTTCCGGTACCAACTAACTGCACCGTTACTGTTCCATTATCTGCGTCACTTTCCACCCGGAGCACAGCGGTGCGATTGCCCTCGACCGCTGGCTGGAATCGAATGCCCAGCGTTTTTTCCTCTCCCGGCTGAATTTTGTTCGGGAGTTTGTTGATCAGCGTAAATTCATCCTGCTGAGCATTCTGCGGCTGAATTGCAACGGAGGTGATCGTTACTGGCGCCTGTCCGGTATTCTGGAAGCGCACAAACTGCGTTGCCGTTGCACCAACAGTGACACTTCCAAAATCCAGCGTTGAAACACTTGCTTCCAGCACCTTCGGAATCGGTGCCTCCTCGTACGGCAGATTCAAATAGCCCAGACCGCGGGGACCGACATTCCAGATCCGCACTGTTGAGCCTCGCCAGCTCAGCGCTGCCATCCGGGTCTGGGTCAACTCGCGAGTCAGCATCACTTCCCACGAACTGCCATTATCTTCCGTCGCCAGAACTCGTCCGTTGTCATCAATGAGGTAATTCCACCGTGAATTTGCGGGGGCAAATGCCATCACGGGGGTAATTCCCGCCTGCGTCAGCCGTACATTCAGAGGCTGCCAGGTCGCTCCGCCATCCGTCGTTGCGGCAACGAACGTTTCTCGGAAACTTCCCTGCCCCTTCTGATACAAAGCAATCCCTTTCTGTGGCGTGGTGAAGGACAAAAACACCACCATAGCGGTCGGATCGATCGTGGCTACCTTCCAGGTTGCTCCCTTATCGGTTGTGTAAAACACCCGCCCTCTGGTCGTTCCAAACCACCCGGCTTCATCGAGCCAGAACCGCGATCCCACCAATCCAGTTTCCTGCGGCTGTGGCGCTGGCAAGCCAGTCTGAATTTTCCACGTTACTCCTCCATCCGTTGTTCGAGCAACGCCCCAGCGTCCCCCCTTAGGATCTCCCAGAAAGATGCCTTCATTGGGATTGAAAAAGTGGAGATCGTTGATAAAGTCCGTAATATGAGCAACGCTAACCGTCCGCCATTGCTGGCCTCCATCGGTAGTACGCCAGATGGTGGTATTCCCTCCATTAGCCCCGTTGGTCGAAATCCACGCTCGCTGGAGATCCAGTGCTGCGACGGCAAAGGCAGGATCGGCGGCGAAATTCGAGAACGTACCCAAACCCGCGCCGACAATCTGGGACTGGGAAGCAACCAGATAGGCGGCACCAGCACCGGGGAGAAATCCTACTGCCCAGAAAACAGAAGGCGAAGGCGACTCCGCATCAAAGTATGAAACGTGCGTAAATGCCGGATGGGGAAGTGGGAAAGCGACATAGGTATGCGGAGAAGAAATCCGGACAGGGAGTTCGATACGCTGATAGTCCACATAATCGCCATCCTGGAACACGACCAGAAAGTCCACCGTTCCTTCAAACCATCCCTGTAGCGGAGAAAGCTGGATGGTAACATCCACATTCTGAGAATCCAGTGTACCAATGCTCCCCACCGTAATTGGTTGATCGGGCAGGATGGTAAAACCATCAAAGCTGAACAGGCGAAGCTGAAGATTGGACGTTGGTGCCAGGAAATTTTTGACCGTTAATCGAACCTGCACAGGATCATAGGTAGAAATCACGCCATTTGCCGCAGCAATGCCTATGGCCGTGATCCCAACGCCCGGTATCCGCTCACCGGAAGAAAAACTCTGGTTAAACCGTACTGCTTTGTATGCATTGACTCTGCCATACAGAAAGGGACGAAGGCCGGGATTTTGCTGCACCTGCGGGAACACATTGTCTACCGTACTCCGGATCTGGTGCGCAATCTGTTTCGGCGTCCAATCTGGATGGAGCGTTCGAACCAGGGCAGCAATACCGGATACTATTGGAGCAGCAAAAGAAGTACCGCTCCAATTCGGATGCGACAGGTAGCTATTCCCCGGCATTGTGCTCCAGTTAGCAACACCGGGCGCATAGACATCAACGGCAGTCCCGTAATGGGTAAAGGGTGCTGGATTATCATCGCGATCGCTGGCGCCAACGTTCAGCACATTATCATACTGTGCGGGGAAATACGGAATGTTCACATCCGTAAACATTGAGGCATTACCAGAAGCAGCCACTACCAGACTCCCCATCGCCGTTGCCTGGTTAATTACATCCTGTTCGTAACTGGCATACTGCGGACTGCCCCAACTGAGATTGATAACGTCAGCTCCTAAGCGGGCAGCATACAGGATTGCTTCATACCCTCGAAAAATCCCGCCGATAGGCTGGTCAGAGGCTAATTTCACTGGAATCAATTTGCATTGATAGCCAATACTGGCAATGCCTTTGCCGTTGTTCGTTACCGCCGAAGCATTACCAGCAACATTCGTACCGTGACTGCGAGTGTCATTGGCTCCCGGTGGCGTGATATTCCGAACCTTTGGATCGTTATCCTCGCGAAAAATGCCCTGCTGCACATCCTGAACGCTCACGTCTCCCACAAAATCCCACCCGTGTACATCATCAACTTTGCCATTGCCATCATCATCTATGCCGTTGTCAGGAATCTCATTCGGATTGGTCCAGATATTGTCCCGCAAATCTTCGTGCTCCCAATCGGTGCCGGAGTCCAGGATAGCGATCGTAACTTCTCCACTGCCTTTCGTAACATCCCACGCTCTGGCTGCCTGAATCAGGTCCAGGGCTTTTTGCTGGGAAAATCGGGGATCATTGGGTCGAAACAGCGGTTGTCGGATATAGAGTGGCTCTGCATATTCAATCTCCGGATGCTGCTCCAGCTCGCGACACAGGTCAACCGGATCTACCGGCGCTGTATAGCGGACTTCGTAAATGCGGCGCACCCCAACATAGTCTGCCATCTGCTGCAACTGTGCAGTGTTGCCGCCAAACGGCTGGCGAATCGAGCGGATTCCATAGAGTTTGAAGATGGAATTTAAGCTGCTTCCGCCCAGCGCGCGATTTCCGTCGACCACTGGAAACTGCTGCCGCGTTTTGATCACAACAACGCCCGGCAAATAGCTGTCCGGCTCTGGAATGCTATATGGTCGAACCCTTGCTGGCGTAAACAAGCCATCAGCTCGCTTCTTTCCGGGCGCAATGATCGTCGCCGGTCGCAGCGACGAAACTGCCCTAACATTCTGCCCGTTATGGTTGGCAAACGCCTGCATCGTTGCCGGAGACACAGCAGGCATTGATCCGTTATTATGCGGCATCCCACTTAATAATTTTGCTTCTACAGAAACCTGCATCACAAAGCAGCACAGAGCGATGGAAAAGATCCACGATCGCATTCGAATACTCCCCGGTTTGTTCCTGAACCTATTCTGGAAAAGTTCAAAAATACAGCTTTCGAGTGCAAAACCTTATACCATTGCCAAGACCTCACTGCTAACGCTCTTATCGCTCCAGTTCCCTGGCATTTTGCACGGTCAAACCTGCCGTTTCAGCGCTCTCCGCAAATAACGTTGCGCCTGCAAAGCACCAGCAGCAACAGCTACTCGTCTGAACAGCAGTCGTAACCGAAATGAATGCAGCACGGGATGTTCCATCGTATCATCGACCGGATCTTTCACCTCCTGCCAGCGCCGAGAGTATCTTTCAAATTTCGACTTACTTTCTGGTACTCCTTCTTTGCAACGGTGACACTGCTCATCTTCATCGCCATCGTATACTACTCGGCCACCGAAGAGGTACAGGACAGTCTGGATTCCTCTATGCTGCGCGTTGCAACGTCGCTGGACTATATTGTCCGCAAGAAACAGCAGGAGACCCAACAACCTTTGCGTCCAGCACGGCAGCCGGGGCAACAAAGGAACTCCCGGTTTGCCTTCCTTCAACAGGACACTCTCCCAAATTTCGTTGGTCCGTTGCGCCCGCAACCGGACACTGCCCGCCTTCTCACCGATCCGGTGTGGACAGCAGTCTATGAACATATTCTGCTCAATCCCAAAAACTACCTGATCCAGATTGCCGATAGCAGTGGTCAGGTGGTATGGAAATCGGCCAACCTGCGAAACCACATTTTACCAACCGCCCAAGACCTGTCGTATTTTCCTTCGACCGTACCCGCTCACCTTTTTCAGGATGCTTACTGGCAGGACGGAGCAGTAATGCGCGTCCTGTTTTACCGTTCCGATTTGTTGCAGATTACCATTGCTTACGCAATCGACGAAGTGCGCAGCACACTCAACGAGCTTTTCAGTCTGATGCTCTACCTTCTGCCGATTATTTTCTTCGTATCCTTAGCAGGAGGATGGTGGCTGGCTTCTTATTCTTTGCAGCCCATCGAGAAGATTACGCAAACGGCGCGTGAAATTACTGCGCGCCGCCTGGATCAACGGATTCCTTCGCCACCAGCTGATGATGAAATTGCCCGATTAGTCGCTACCCTTAATGATATGATCGCCCGCCTAGAAGCTTCGTTCCAGCAGATTCGGCAGTTCACCAGTGATGTATCACACGAACTCCGCACTCCACTTTCCATCCTGATGGGGGAACTGGAATTAGCACTCCGCTCCCGTCGCTCGCCGGAAGAGTATGAACGCATTCTCTCGACCGCTTTAGAAGAAGTTGTGCGGCTGTCAAAACTGGTGCAGAACCTGCTGGAATTGTCCCGTGCAGAAACGGGGCAAATCAACCTCACAATGGAGCAACTGGACCTTTCACTTCTGCTACACGACATCGTGGAAGATGCCGAAATCTTAGCAGAAGCCAAAAATATCCAGGTGCACTCTTCCATCGAAACACCCCTGTGGATCCAGGGGGACAAGCACCGGCTGTACCAGGCTTTCCTGAATCTGGTTGATAACGCTGTGAAGTATACACCGGAGAACCAGACCATTGCTATTCGGGGTGCCCGGCAAGGAAAAAGCGTGGTTGTTGAGATTGAAGACACGGGCATTGGGATTCCGGAGAAAGAAATTCCGCTCATCTTCCGCCGTTTTTACCGGGTCGACAAAGCTCGATCACGCAAAATTCAGGGACAGGGATTGGGCTTAGCCATCGTGCAATGGATCATCCACTCCCACGGGGGCGAAATTCAGGTCGAAAGCACACCGGGTAAAGGAAGTTGCTTCCGGGTCATCCTGCCAGCCGTGCATCCTGAGCAGGTGCCAGCGACCACCACCAGTGTTTCTTCGTAAAACCATTGTTGCGGCTGGATCTCCGCTTGTATACCGCTATTGTAAACCGCCACTGCTCCATCGGCTGCACTATCTGAAGTACCAGAATTCCCCCTCTTGTAGCTCTGACAACCCTGGATTGGACCGATACTTCACTTACAAGAGCGAAAAATTCAAGTAGCGATTCCACCGGAGAAACAACTGCCACGTTGCCCGGACATCCTGGAGACAGTATTCAGCGATCGGCAACAATTTTCCCTGCCGGAAAAATTCGCCAACGGTATAGCCGTGCACTTCCCCACCTTTCGGTGATGGGATACCGAAGGCGTGAGCATAGAAGTCAAAGTTATACCGACGTTGGGGACCGGTCTGCCCACCACCAAAGAAGCTCAGCTCATCTGCCAGATCCGTATGCCGATCGTACCGCCAGCGCGTTCCCGCCATCAGGTTCACCGATGGACGGATACGCAGTACAGCGGAACGGAGCATCAGGAATGGCGCATCAAAGGTTCGCCCATTAAAGGTTACCAGATGTGCCTGAGCATAGCGTTCTAAGATCTTCCAGAAAAGGTGAAGCACCTGTACTTCCGCTGCAGCAATGACCGGTGTACCGTCCTCTAATTGCAACCTTCGCTGTTCTTCGCCTGAGCACTGGGGATCCACTAAAAGCACCGCTTCTTTCTCGACATTTCCCTCGTACCCTTCCTCCCGCCGCTGCTGATCATACCGATACAGCGCAAGACCAATGCAGACTATCTGTGCTGTCAATGGCGATAATGCCATCAACTGCTTTTGTTCTTCTCGCTCTGCTTCTGTTTCGCACCCTCGCAGTAAATACTCCTGCTGCGACGGCGCCAATTGATCCCACTCAATCCCTGCGGTTTCGATATCAAAAACCAGAAACAACTTCTCAGCCATCGTGCTGCCTTTCTTCCCCGGAACGACACAACAGTTGATACAGTTCAGGACGGCGATCGCCAAAGAGATCGTTCAGATCATTCAACCGCTTTCGTCGAACCTTCAACGGCTGAAGGGATGCAACCGCCATTCCCTCATTTTCCCGATCCAGTTGCGCCATCAACTGCCCATTGTAATGGACCACGGCTGAACCGCCCATAAAGTGGAGCTGTTCACCTTCCCGCTCCTCTGACCCACAGCGATCAGCAACTGCGATATACACCTTGTTTTCTATCGCCCGTATGCGGACGATATCCAGCCAGATGGGGGTCACAAAATTTGCGGGGAGCGCAATACAATCGGCTCCCTGTAGCGCCAGCGACCGGGCAACTTCGGGAAAGCGGAAATCATAGCAAATCATTACTCCCAGCCGCAGGCGATTCTGCAAAACGGGAAAAACGGGCAGTTCTCGATCACCAGGCGCAAACACCATTTTTTCCTTGTAGAACAAATGTGCCTTCCGATATGTCCACACTGCAAGCGAAGGATCGAACACCCACGCACTGTTAAAGAGCCGTTGCGTCGTCCCATCCCATTCCGGCGCCCCGACCACAATCACACACCGGGTCGTTGCAGCAAGATGCTGGAAATGGCGTACCTGCGGATGATCCCGTTCCCACGCCAGGGGACGGAGCTCATCCGGCGAAAGGAAAAAATATCCTGAAGTTGCCAGTTCGGGAAAGATCAGTACATCGATTGCAGAAGCAGCATCGGTAACAACACGCACCATTCGCTCAACGTTCCCATCTCGATCTCCCCATCTGGGAACAAACTGGACAACTCCTACCCGAATTTCCTCACCCCTGTGCTTCGGAGTTTCTCCCATATGTATTCAATCCCATTACGATCTGACCGCCCGGCTCCCAACTCGTTCCTTCCCCGGTGTTGAAATAGTCTCACTTCTCTTCTCAGCCGCTTCCCTGAGGTTCAAGTAGCATTCCCGGACCGTTTACCAGCGAATTTGCGAATTGCAAGGCTTTATTTTTTCTCCTGTTTTTTCTGTTTCTTTGCCGTAGACTTCTTTGCCGAAGCCTTTTTTGCCGTAGTACGCTTCTTTGCTGTGGAGGATTTTGTTGTCTTTGTTGTTTTCTTTGCCGTCTGCTTCTTTGTTTTCCCGGCTGTAGCAGCCTTTGTCTTCTTTGTCGCGCGCTTTTTCTCCTGTTGCGCACGCTTCTTTTTCTTCGTTGCCGTTTTCTTCTTTTTCGTTTCCTGCTGCTCTGGGATTTCCGCTGGTGCTTCAGTTACCGATTCGGCGGCTTCCTTCGCCGTGGAGACTTCCGCTGCTTTGGGTGTGCGGCGACGGCGGCGGAAGAAATCATCTTCGACCTGAAATTCCACTACCAATTTGCCGAACTGCATTCCACGCCGCATCACGTCGAAAGCTTCCAGAATCTGGTCAAAGGCGTAAACGGTATCAATGACGGGTTTAATCCGGTGTTGCTGGACAAATTCCACCATCTCCGCAAATTCTTCATCATTCCCCATCGTCGTCCCCTGAATGCAAAGCTGCCGCCAGAAGATGCGGTGGAGATCCAGTCCGCTGGGTTTACCCAAGGTGGCACCGTACGTTACCAAGATACGACCGGGTTTGAGGAGTTTCAGCAACGTATTCAACTGATCACCTCCGGCCGAATCAATAATGACATCGAACCCTCCTGTTTCCCGCAGCAATTGCGCATCCCACTGCGCTTCCCGATAATTGACGCCTCCTGCAGCGCCGTTTTCCAGCGCTCGCGCCAGTTTCCATTCGCTGCCGGTTGTTACCCACACTTCGGCGCCGACCGTTTTCGCAAAAAGAAATGCCATCTGCGCTACGCCACCCCCAATGCCGGTAATGAGCACTTTGTCCCCTTTCTGGACATCAGCCTGGGTAAAAACAGCTCGATAGGCAGTCAGTCCTGCCAGCGGGAGCGCTGCTGCTTCGGCATAGGAAAGATGCTCTGGTTTGACAGCTAATCGATCAGAGGGAACAACCACATACTCGGCAAAGGTGCCTTTGCGTGGCATCCCCAGGATTTCAAAATCATTGCTCTGTGCGCGGGGATCTGGTCCCCAGTTGATCGCCGGATTGATAATCACTTCCTTCCCGATCCAATGCCCATCCTCCATACTGCCTGTTCGCTCTACGACCCCACAGCCATCGGATCCCAGGATGGCAGGATACCGAATTCCAGCATATTGTCCTTCAACAATCCACAAATCCCGATGGTTCAGTGCTGCAGCAAAGACCCGAACCAGCACCTCTCCCGGTCTTGGTCGAGGCTTGGCAACCTCCCGAATCATCAGGTTACTCCAACCGCCCGGCTTTTGCAATACTAAGGCTTTGATTTTCGTTGCCATAGGTGCTCCTCGTTGGTTTGTCCAACACACTGCATTAACAGCGGAACAAAGTTAAAAAATGCTTCCCAATGAACGGATAGGCGCCGTTTCCCGCTCATCGATTTTTCCCATTGTGCTGCCAAATGAGCGTTCACCCTTTGCCTTTCCGCCCCAATCCACATATCACAAAATTCCGAATTTTTCCCGCAACAGCAAGAACAACACGACTTTTGCCCGTTCGCAGCCGGATACGACAACAACATCTCCAGTCCAACCAAAGAAGTCATCCCTGATTCCATCCGCCAATCAGCCGCTGGCTCCAGCTACCCGCTCCGGGCAATCCCGGCAACCACTTCAGCCAGTGCCATCGCCGACGAATAACGAAACGCAAAGTGCAGGCTTTGCCGAGCAGCGAGACACCTTCGAACTCTCTCCTCGGAGCCAGCAGGAACTTTCGGATCAGGAGAAGCGGGAAATAGAGCGGTTGCGGCAAATTGATCGAAAAGTGCGCGCACACGAGGCAGCGCATCAGGCAGCTGCAGGCTCCCTGGTACGCGGCAAAAGTTTTCGCTATGAACGTGGACCGGATGGAAAGCAGTATGCCGTCGCTGGAGAAGTCCGAATTGATACCAGCCCCGTATCGGGTGATCCGGAGGCAACGATCCGCAAGATGCAGCAGGTGCAGCGGGCAGCCTTAGCACCTGCGGATCCTTCGCCACAGGATCGCAGTGTGGCTGCCCAGGCACAGCGACAGGAAATGCGCGCGCGGCAGGAACTGATGAACCAGCGACGTGTTCAGCAGCGCGGTGATCAGGACAACGAACGTATCCAGCAGGCAGCTTCCTCTGCTCGCTCGTTTGGACCCAAAGCACCATTTCCATCTTCCCCTGCTTCTCGCTCCGTACCACCCAGCGCTGACAGACAGCCGTCAACTGCTGATAGAGCTGAAAGCTTTTTCACCCCTTCATCGGTACAACCTTCATCCCCATACCGGCAACAACCGACGTTGAGACCAACGTTCCGGCAATCGCTGATCCATCGCTATCGCAATGCGGTTCCATCTACCCCATTTGCCGCCAAAACACCTACAGATCCAGACTTTGCCTCAGCACCATCCTCACCTGGAGCGCCACCTCCGGGAGCAATTGGTACGATTTTTGATCGCTATATGTGATGAACAATAAACTCGGTGCTCAATCTTATCTGGCAACCGTATGGCAACAATGCAAATGGGTGGAATGCGGTGGTGGTATATCGGCATCCTCAGCTTGAGCTGCTTGAGCCTTCTGTGGTCGCAGCCCCTGCCGTTTCGGGAGTGGATGCCGGTTTACGACACTGTCTACGTTCTGGGCGACATCTATCTGGAAGTTTCTCTGATCGAACAAAAGCTGTGGGTGCATCGCCGGAATGCTCCACCAATTATGATGCCGATTTCTTCCGGCACTTCCACCATTCCAGAAGGAATGGAAACCCCGACGGGGATTTTCACCATTCAGAACAAAGCCCGGCTGGCAATTTCTCGCCAATTTGACAGCACCCGAATGTACTGGTGGATGGGATTTTCGGGCAATTTTGGCATTCACGCCCTGGATGGTTACGGTTACTACCGCTACCTGGGCAAAAAACCCTCCTCCCACGGTTGCATCCGCATTGCCCGGGAAGATGGAGAAAAGCTCTACGACTGGGTCTCCCCTGGCACCCCCATTATTATTTACATCCTGCCACCAGCTCGAATTCTGGCATTCGCTGACTCCACCTTTGATACCACTGCTGCCTTTCGGCTGACCGAACGATCCTGGCAACTGGAGCAATATCTGGAAGAGCGGCTGTGCCGATTGTACGCTGGCGAATACCTTCTGGCTCACTTTCCTCCGCTCTTTCTGGATGGCACTACCGTGCTTCGCCACGCAGGATTTGACACTGGCGATTTTTATCGAATTCCCCTCCGGCAAAAATTGCCGTGGTACAGCATTACGCCACCTCCTGTTTTGTCTCTCCCCCCTCCTTACCCGAAACAACCGATCGCGCCAATCAGCATCGACGATACCGTCATTGCAGATAAATAATTACCCATTCCTTCTTGGCAAATCTTTCTCTTTCGCCATCATCCCTCACCCGATTCTCTCTCCGAAATTCCCGCTATTTGTCAGCCAGCGGACAAATTTGTTCAAACAATAGCTGTTGGAACAAACAACCATCCGGAATTCTTCGTGTGAAGAGCCATCGTTGCAATATGTTTCACAAACAAAGGTGCTTCCAATGAAGCAGTATCGAAGCTTCACGCTCGCAGCATTCCTTTTTCTCCTGGCGCTGCCGCTTTTCGCTCAAAAAACGAAGTGGGTTGCAGATCCGGCGCACAGCCGAATTGGCTTTACCGTCACTCATATGGTTATCACCGAAGTAGAAGGCAAATTTGACAAATTCACGGTGGAAGTCTATTCTGACAAACCGGATTTTTCGGACGCTCGCGCGATCGTCACGATCGACGTCAACAGCATCAATACCGGTAATGCCAAGCGGGATAATCACTTACGGTCTCCGGACTTTTTCGACGCCGCTAAGTATCCCACCATCAAGTTTGTGTCGAAGAAAATGCAGCGGGTTGGCAAGAACCGGTACAAGCTGATTGGCGACCTCACCATTAGAAATGTCACTAAGGAGGTAGCACTGGATGTAGAATTCCGGGGCACCGTTCGCGATCCGTGGGGGAACACCCGGGCAGGTTTCAAGGTGAGCGGGGAGATCAACCGACAGGACTTCGGTGTGTCGTGGAACAAAACATTGGACCAAGGTGGGCTGGTCGTAGGCAACACAGTCAAACTCGATATTGACCTGGAGTTGATCCGGCAAAAGTAACGCATTGGCAATCACAACACCAGCAGGCGGCATCTGCCGTCGGCTGGTTTTTTTATTTGAACAGATCGTCATACCAACAACTATGCGGTTAGAAGAAGAAATCCTGCAAGACAGATTCCAGAGCGAATGTCATCGGGCGATTCTGAATATTTTCTACACCTACCACTGGCTGGTGGAACGGTTGCGCACCATCTTAAAGCCTTTTGGCATTACGATGCAGCAGTACAATATTCTGCGCATCCTGCGAGGGCAGCAGCGTCAGCCGATTGGAATTCAGGAAATCCAGCAGCGTATGCTGGACAAAAGTTCCGATGTTTCCCGCCTGGTGGACCGATTAGTCCGTCGAAAACTTGTCACCCGAACCGAAAGTCAGGCTGATCGTCGCCGCAAAGAGGTAGCAATTACTGAGCAGGGGTTGCAACTTCTGGAGCGTCTCGATCCTCAAATTCAGGCGATGGATCGAGTATGCCGGAGGTTGTCGGACCGCGAAGTGCAACTCCTCAACGAATTGCTCGACAAGCTGCGTGGGTAGATCCGTTGTTCGCAGAGCCAGCAGGTAGCAGCGTAACCGAAGGAGGGCACAACAATTTGCCCCAACATTCGTGATTTGCAATTTCTTTGTTTTTTCCGAAACAAGGGGTAAGAAGGAATGAAGCGCACGTACCAGCCGCACAATCGGAAACGGCGGAACAAGCACGGATTCCGCGCCCGGATGGCAACTCGTGGTGGTCGCAAAGTACTGAGTCGACGGCGCAAAAAGGGGCGGCATAAGCTCACGGTCAGTGATGAGTTTCGCCGGTGATCATCCGCATTCCGCATCCATCGGCTCCGGTACACCTGGAATCGCTGCGGGGCAAGCGCGCATTTCGTCTTCTTTTTGCTTCCGGCAAGCGCCTGCTGCACCCAGCATTAGTCTTGATCGTGCGGTATCGGGCACAACCACAACAAACGCCACCGTATCGCATCACTTTTGGCGTCAGCCTCCGTCGAGGCAGTTCCGCCGTAGTTCGCAACCGGGTGCGGCGTTTGCTCCGCGAAAGTCTGCGTCAGTATTTTCTCGAGCATCCAGCCGATGCTCGCATTTTTGATGCCCTCATTCTTATCTGGCGTCGGCATCCATCAAAGCCGTCACGATTGCAGCTCAAAGATGTCTATCCGATTGTTTCACAAATGCTCCAGCAAGCAGTGCGCCAGTATGAAGAGCAAATGGCAACATAGCGTTCGACGCCTTGCGGTGTGGATACTTCGATTGTATCAAATAGCCATTTCACCGCTCTTTCCTGCCAGTTGTCGCTTTACTCCTACGTGCTCTCAGTATGCAATCGAGGCGGTAGAACGCTTTGGCATTTTCAAAGGCGGATGGCTCAGCCTGAAACGTATTGCTCGCTGCCATCCTTTCCACCCCGGCGGGTACGACCCAGTTCCAGAACAGGAAATGAACAACAAGAAGGGGAATCGATGAATCCTGAACGACAGGCACTGATTGGCATTCTCCTCATCAGCATCATTCTGACTGTCTGGCTTGTCTATGTCTCCATAGAACAACGTCCGCTACCACCTGAGCAAGATACCACGAGCAAACAGACTACATTGGCTCAGCGTGAGACCTCTCGCCATCCAACCGTTCCTTCGCTGCCAGTACTGCAAGATTCAACGTTTCGTCCCTATCTTGCCACTCACCAGGAGTTTGTAACAATCGAAACCCCCCTGTATAAAGCGATTCTCAGCTCACGCGGCGCAACGATCCGCCGCTGGTTCTTGAAACATTATCGCACGTGGAATGGATATCCTGTTCAATTGATTCCCTGGAGTGACACGCTGGGTGGGTTCGGTCTTTCGTTTGTCTCCCCTCACGCTCAGGAAATTGATACTCGGTGGTTGCACTTCCGATGGATTCTCCCAACTGACCGATGGGCATACCATCTGGACAGTACTGACACACTTCGGCTCCAGGCAGTTTTAGATTTTGGCGATGGACGACACATTCGCAAAACCTTCACATTCTATGGCGACCGCTACTCCATTGATGCCGATGTCCAACTTCAAGGACTGCACACCCTCATTGCCAACCGCCGTTACGACATTCTCTGGAACGACCTGATCAAGTATCAGGAATGGAGCAGCGTTGATGAATCCTATTATGCTTACGGCGCAATTTCTCTCAATGGCGATCTGGAAAAATTCGATGTCAGCGACATTGACGAAGTTCGCCGAACTCATGCTTCAGGGAAAATCGACTATCTGGCAGTCAAAACGAAATTCTTCGTTGTCGGCATCGTTCCCAAAAATCCTTCAGATGAAGCCGTAGGATACTTAAGTGGCAAAGCGTATCCAGCTCCGAACGAAGGACTCTATGAACGCTATAATATCCGCTACCGCCTGCCTTACCGGGGCAATCGCCAGGAGAATCACTTTACCCTGTACTTAGGACCTTTAGATTACGATCTGGTGGAACCCTTCGGGATGGAGGCACTGATCGACCTGGGCTGGGAATGGATCGTGCGCCCCATTGGCGAATACTTTATGATGCCCATTTTCAAAGCCGTGCACGCTCTGATTCCCAACTACGGATTTGCCATCATCATCTTTTCTATCCTGATCAAACTCCTGCTCCATCCGCTGACGATCCAGCAGCTACGATCGGCGGAGAAAATGCGACTGCTCCAGCCGGAAATGGAAAAGATCCGAAAGAAGTACAAAGATGAACCCAAACTTCAACAGCAAGAAATTTTGAAACTGTACCAGCAATACCACATCAATCCTGCTGGCGGCTGCCTGCCGATGCTCTTACAACTCCCCATCCTGTATTCCCTGTATATGCTGTTCAACTCCTTCATTGAGTTGCGGCAAGCTCCCTTTATTCTCTGGATTCACGACCTTTCTATCCCCGACTTTGTCATAACGTTTCCCTTCCGCATCCCGCTGTTCAACGTTGACAAATTGTCAGGACTGGCAATCTTAATGGCAGCGTCCTTACTGATCCAGCAAAAAATGACTATCACCGATCCTCGCCAGAAAGCGTTGATATACATTATGCCAATTATGTTCCTGTTCCTGTTTTCGAACTTCCCCAGCGGCTTGAACCTGTACTACTTTACCTTCAACATCATTGGCATTCTCCAGCAATTGTACCTCCGCAAATATTCCAAAAACAAAATCACCTTAGAGGATCTGAAGCGGAAACCGGGGAAAGAGAGCTGGTTCCAGCGGCGGCTTCGGGAAATGCAGGAGTTGGCAGAAACGCAGAACAAATCTATTCCGGGTTTGCCGAACGTCACGGCTACTCAGCGGCAAAAGCCGACCAAGAGTAAGTACCAGCGGAAGAAAAAGCGCCGTCGATCATAAGCAGCATACAACATCAGCCCAGGTCGTCACACCATATCCGCACGCCGGGCAACGGGTGCGAAGACTTCAGCAAAAGCAGCCACACACCGGCGCTTTACCTCCGTCATCGATACGGCTTCACCCAGTTCCTGCTCGATTGAGGTGACGCCACGATCGGCAATGCCACAGGGGATGATGTATTGAAACTCGTTGAGATCGTTTGAAACGTTCAGGGCAAAACCGTGCATTGTGACCCATCGAGAAGCGTGGATACCAATAGCGCAAATTTTTCGCTGTTCTTCAATCCACACTCCCGTCAACCCCGGCACACGTCCGGCAACGATACCGAAAGTCGCCAGAAGCCGAATAATACTTTCTTCAATCGCCCGAAGAAACCAATGCAAGTCCTCCTTGAAATCGCTCAGGTGGAAAATGGGGTATCCCACTAACTGCCCCGGATTGTGTAAAGTAACATCCCCTCCTCGTTCGATCGGCACAATCGGGATGTTTTGTGTCTGTGCAAACGCTTCCGGGATGCGAATATGTTCCTGCTTGCTCAGCCGTCCCAGGGTAATAACCGTTGGATGTTCACACAGTACCAAGGTACTGCGGCGCTGCCGTTGCTGGACCTGCTGCAAATACGTCCGCTGCCGCTGCCACGCCTGATGGTACGCAATCAGTCCCCAATCTTCTACATCAAAGGGCAACGAGGTGGAATGCTCAGAAATTGACCGATTCACCATACGCCTCTGCCGCAGCCTCCATAATTGCCTCACTCAGTGTCGGATGCGGATGAATGGTCTTTATGATCGTTTCTGCTGTCGCTTCCAGATTCCGGGCTAAGGTCAGCTCCGCCACCATTTCCGTTACATCGGGTCCGATCATATGGGCGCCCAGCAGTTCACCGTATTGATCATCAAAGACCAGCTTGACAAATCCCCGCGCTTCGCCGATCCCGTGCGCCTTGCCATTGGCGGTGTACGGGAACTTCCCAACCCGCACCGTGTAGCCCGCTTCTTTCGCCTGCTGTTCGGTCAATCCCACGCTGGCAACCTGCGGCTGGCAGTAGGTACAGGCAGGAATGTTCTGATAATCAATGGGATGGACAGATTTGCCGGCAATAAACTCTGCACACAGGATTCCTTCTGCCGATGCTTTATGAGCCAGCCACGGCGCTTTCGCAACATCGCCGATAGCAAAGATGTTCGGAACGTTGGTCCGCATATACTCATCCACCCTGATCTGTCCCCGCTCAAATTCAACTCCCACCTGCTCCAATCCAATGTTCTCCACATTCCCCTGAACTCCTATAGCATTCAGCGCATAATCAGCCGTCAGCGTTTGTTGCGTTCCGTCTTTCTTCTCGATCACCACTTCGACGCCGTTGCCCTTGCGGCGAGCAGAGACGACCCGCGTGCTGGTCAGCATCGTAATGCCATATTTCCGAAAATGACGCGATAACTCCTTGGAAACTTCCGCATCTTCCAGTGGCAAGATTCGATCCATCAACTCGATCAGGGTCACCTTTGCGCCAAAGGCATTAAAGTAGTAAGCAAATTCCACCCCGATAGCGCCAGCGCCCATAATAATGATGGACTCCGGCAAAGTATCCAGCAGCAACGCTTCTTTACTGGTCAAAATCCGCTCTCGATCGACTTCGATCCCCGGAATCATTCGCGGGCGAGCGCCGGTGGCAATGATGATATACCGGCTTTCGATCCGATCGGTCACGCTGCCACCCGCATCCAGTACATCCACCTGCTGCGGTGAGCGAAGCACCCCAAAACCCTGGACGTGCTGCACCTTGTATTTTTTGAACAGAAACGCCACCCCATTGGACATCCGATCTGCCACTTTCCGGCTCCGGCGAATCACTGCCGGAAAGTCTACCTGATACTGTTCGATTGCGATGCCGAAGTCCTTCGAATGCTGGAGAAAATGCATATATTCAGCATTTTTCAACAACGCTTTGGTAGGAATACAGCCCCAATTCAAGCACACGCCACCCAGCCGATCAACTTCCACGCAAATGGTTTTCAATCCCAACTGCGCTGCACGAATTGCCGCAACATAACCGCCGGGACCGGATCCAACGACCACAACATCGCACGTATGGGTTGTCATCACTCAACTTCCTTTGTTGTTCTTGCCCTTCAACCACCAGCTACAAACTGCAAATATACGCAGATTTCGATGAGCTAACAGCAGAGCACTGAAACGGAATGCAGGAAATGCGTATGGACAAGCGCATCTTACACCACAAGCTCCACGCCAAAATGAAAGCGGTGGTGGTGCGTTACTTTACGGTCTTTTCTGTCAACAAAGGGGAAAAGCAGTAGCAGGATGCAACGAAAGCTCAGCGATCAGGAAATTCGCCGGCGTGAGGAACTGGAAACGCTGCGGGCAAAAGGGATCGACCCCTATCCCTACGAATACAATCGAACGCACACCGCAGAGGAAATTCTTGCCCGCTATTCCGATGAAGATGCCGATGCCTTAAAAAATGTCTCCGTTGCTGGTCGCATTATGACCATTCGTCGAATGGGGAAGGCAACTTTCTGCCATATTCAGGATGCAACGGGACGCATTCAACTCTACTTCCGTAAAAACGATCTGGGGGAATCGTACGATCTGCTCAAATTGCTGGACATTGGCGACATCATCGGTGCCAGAGGGTTTGTTTTTCGCACGCGAACCGGTGAAATCACCGTCCACGTCCAGCAATTTCAGTTGCTGACAAAATCACTGACCGTCCTGCCCATTCCCAAGGAAACGATCGAGGATGTAAAGCGCGTCGCATACCATCCTTTTAGTGACAAAGAACTCCG
>JALWJX010000136.1 GCA_026996895.1 Candidatus Kapaibacterium sp. | reverse complement strand
CCAGCGCAAAAAATTGCCCACTTGCGTGTATATAAGAATAGAAACCCGGCTGCTTTTCCTGTTGCTTTCCCCCGAACTTCGGAATCGCAGCAGCTAATTTCCCTTACCAATGCAAAAAATCGCCTGCTTGCGGATAATAATTAATGAGAAGCCCTCCGGAAGTTCCCTCCTCCAGCCTCCGATACCTTTCTTCCCACCGCCAGCGCAAAAAATCGCCCGCTTACGTGTATATAAGAGTAGAAAGCTGCTAACTATTTCTGCCGCCGTTTTCGCAAATGCATCTCCGATCTGTTCCACCAGCGCAAAAATTTGCCTGCTTGCGTGTATATAAGAGTAGAAAGTCGTTGACTATTTCTGCCGTCAAATCTACCAGTGCACCTTCGATCTGCTCTACCAGCGCAAAAAATTGCCCACTTGCGTGTATATAAGAATAGAAACCCGGCTGCTTTTCCTGTTGCTTTCCCCCGAACTTCGGAATCGCAGCAGCTAATTTCCCTTACCAATGCAAAAATTTGCTCGCTTACGTGTATATAAGAGTAGAAGCCCGATGGCTATTCCCTCCGCCAAATCTACCAGTGCACCTTCGATCTGCTCTACCAGCGCAAAAATTTGCTTGCTTAGGTGTATATAAGAGTAGAAGCCCGGCTGCTTTTCCTGTTGCTTTCCCCCGAACTTCGAATCGCAGCAGCTAATTTCCCTTGCCAAAGCAAAAAATTGCCCGCTTAGGTGTATATAAAAGTAGAAAGCCGCTTGGGTTTCAGCAATTTCCGGCAAAATCAAATTTTTATCGACCATTTTTAAGCATAGCCAGGTCACTGGTTATGCTCACCAATTACGGCAAAGCCGGGAACATTGTTCTTGCAATGTTCTCTATGTGATTGAGACTGTCAAAAAAGCAAACAATCCCAAAGCAGCGGACTGGGCAACCTCACCGAGAACACCACTTTAGCCGATAGGAAATTCCCCCTCTCTTTGGGATAAGGTCAGGATGAGGAAAAATGCACGCTGAAGCGTGCATTCCCAGCGAACCGGGACGCCGGCTTTCGCCGGCATACCCACCTAAGAGTGTGCGCTCCCACTGCATGGAAATGGTGTTCCGCTGGAAGCGCTGATCTTCGTCGGAGAGAAATGCACACCTGAGAGTGTGCGCTCCCGGTAGCAAAGGAGTGCCGACTTTCGTCGGCAAAAGATAAAAGAATGCGCATTGCAGGATGTGTTCTCAGACAATCCACACCACCGAGTGTACTTCCAACAGAGCACAAGTTGCCAGCAAGGGACAGCGTCATTTGTCATTCAAGAAAATGGGAGGAACAGTCCGGCTACCACCGAGGATGAGGATTTTAGTATTCGGTGATTTTGCCAGCTCCTTCTGTACTTTGAGCATTTCATACTGCAACACTTCCGGCGTGAGCGCTTTGGCAAGGATGCGTTGAGCGTCAGCGATGCCCTGCGCTTCGATGCGCTTCAGCTCCGCTTCCTTCCGTCCTTTTTGCAGCACAAACTCCATCCGCTGCGCCTCCTGAATTGCCGCAATTTTCCGTTCGATGGTTTCTTTGATCGACGGGGGCAAGGCAATGTTGCGAATCAGCACCGATTCCAGCTCGATGCCACGGCGGCGGTAGTCGTCAGCAATCACCTGCGTAATCCGCTGTTGAAATTCATCCCGTTTCTCCGAATACAAATCCACTGCATCGTATTCCACTGCTAATTCCCGAATGCGGGAGCGAGCGATGGGCCGCACAATTTTATCCTCAAAGTCAAAACCAATAGTTCGATAAATCTCCGGCGCTTTTTCTGGAATAACCCGGTACAGAATAGTCACATCCAGCGCAACTTCCAGCCCGTCTTTACTCAGTACCCGGATCGCGTCGGTTTCTCCCGCCATTGTGTAATTGCGCGTTTTGATCGAAATGGTTCGGACTTCCGCCAGCGGATTAACCACATTGAGTCCCTCGTGCAACACTTCATCCCGTACCTTACCAAACAGAATCTGGATACCCACTTCGCCGGGCTCGATCTGTTCGATCGATGCCATTACAAACCCCACCAATGCTAAGATCACACCTGCGAACAACAGCGGTGCTCGAAAGCGACGTAATTCACCGGATTTTGCAATAAACAAAGCGGCAACGATGAACAAGATGCCAAAAATAACCAGTCCCATCGTTTGAAGTCTTCATTGTTCAACAAACTCTTTTCTCCTCACTGTGTTGATGACAACGAAGGTCTCGGTAGAGTGTTGCGTCTTTCTCCTTAAATTTCCGGACGGGACCTGCCGCACAAAATCTATTCTTAATCAATCCTTCTGTGCCATCAGGGCGGCGATATGAGCACTGAGAACAATATCCGCAGGATGACAGCCGCGGGAAAGATCCAGATACGGATGTGCTAATCCCTGCAAATTGGGACCGATTGCCTGCGCTCCGCCCACTCGCTCCGTAATTTTATAGCTGATATTGCCAGCATCCAGATTGGGAAAAATGAAGACGTTCGCTTTGCCTGCCACCGGCGAACCCGGCGCTTTGCGCTGCGCAACCTCCGGCACCACTGCGGCATCAAACTGCAACTCTCCATCGCATTGGAGCGAAGGATCCCGCTGCTGGGTGAGCTGCACGGCACGGCGGACTTTATCCACCATTGGATGATCTGCACTTCCTTTGGTCGAAAAGCTGAGGAAAGCGACCCGGGGCTCGTTTCCTGTAATTTTCTGGTAATTCTGCGCCGTTTGAAGTGCAATGGTTGCTAACTCCTCACTGGAGGGATCTGGAACAACCCCACAGTCTGCATACGCCCACACAACACGGTTTTGCGGAAAGAGCATCAAAAAAAAGCTACTCACTGTTTCCACGCCTTCCGCTAACCCCACTGTCTGCACCGCCGCGCGGATCACATCCGCTGTCGTAGACAACGATCCAGCAACAATGCCATCCACAAATCGATTCGCCAGCAAAGCACCGGCAAAATGGAGCGGCGATCGGCGAAGCACTGCCACTGCTTCCTCTTTTGAAATTCCTTTGTGCCGGCGGCGCTGGTAAAACCAGTCAACTAACTGAGGAAATGCCGGAAACGCCTCTGTATCAAAAATGGTTAGGTGTTCCAGCACTGCCTGATTGCCCAATTGCTCTGCAAAAGCACGTAACCGCTGGGACTCCCCCACCAGCGCTGGCGTAATTTGCGGCACGCGGGCAAGGAGAAAAGCAATTGCGTCCCACGTCCGCTCATCGTACGCATCCGGGAAAGCAATGGTATACTGTCTGGAAAGCCGCTGCTGTAACTGCTCCAGAAACCAGGTATTTGGAATTTCCAGCATCGGGGCGGTACTCGGACATACTGCTATGCCGTCTGAGCCTCTTCCAGATGTTCCTCCTGGAACTTTAATAGCTCCTGGATGGTATCCAGCAGAATGGAAACCTGGGGCTTCGTTAACTGAGCATCTGCACCTGCTGACTTACCTTTGTGTAACACATCGTCATTGACCATAGAGGAAAAAATAATGACAGGAAGGTTTTGTAACAATGGATGCTGTTTGATCTTCTTCGTCAGCGTATACCCATCCATTTGCGGCATTTCAATATCGGTTACTACAAGGTTCACCTTTTTGTATAACTCTGGAAGAGATGAAACGCTATTGGCAATTTCCTCCAGCGCTTTCCACGCATCCTCGCCATTGTGGAAGGAGCGCACTTCATAGCCTGCCAATTCCAGGCGCGACATCAACAACTTGCGAATCGTTGGGGAATCCTCGGCAGTGAAAATTGTTTTCCCCTTTCCAGGCAACTCTTCTGCAATATCTGCCTGCACTTCTGCCACTGCTAAACTCGGATTGAGATCGGCGATAATCTTCTCAACATCCAACATCAAAATGTTGCGATTCTCTGTTTTGACAATGCCGATAATGTAGTTGTTTTCCCGGGCAAACTCTGATACAACATCAGGAGGCTCTACTCGCTTCCACGAAAATCGATGAATACGATACACCTGGTTCACGATAAATCCATACTGGGAACCGCTAAACTCAGCAATAATCATTTTCCGATCCTCGCCTGTATTGGGATATTGCCACAACAGATAGGCTAAATCCAAAGCAGGAATGATCCGGGAACGCAGGTTAAAAATTCCCACAATGCCCGCTGGTAATCCCGGCACAGGTGTGATCTGTGGCATCTTCATAATCTCCCGAACCTTTGTCACGTTAATCCCAAAGGATTGAGTTATCATTTCACCCGTGTTCGGATCTGGATGCTGAAGCGAGAACTCGATGACTTCCAGCTCATTAGTCCCGACCGTCAGAAGGATGTTCGTCATCTTCCCCATCGGCAACTCCTTTTATTTTTCAACGAAAAACTGCGTTTCGAACGGCAGGGTAATAGAAGTAACAAGCTGTCCTCGATTGTCAAACTTTCGGTACTCCCTTCCCCGGATAATCACGCTGAAGCTTCCATCCGGGAATAAAACAAAATCGCTCAGCGGTCCCTGCTGCACCGGCACGATCCGCTGGGGTGACAGCAAGTCAACGCGGTAGATACCGGCAAGGGTAAAAAGGTACAGAAAATCGATGGCATTTAGTTGCGCGCCCAGTACCGGATCCGGAAGTAAAGGAAGTGAAAACTGCCATTGGACACCACCGGATTCTTCATCGATCCATCCGAATCGTGCACTCTTTCCATCTGCTTCCGGGACAGCAAGCCATACCCGTCCCTGTAGCGGTTGATATTGGAGAAAAAGGGGATGGGTAGCAAAAGTGTCCACTGCCAACAACTGGAATGGAGGAAAATGCCCCTGATACAATACTCGATCTACAACGATCCACATCGCTCCCTGCTGCGCTACCCACTGAGCTGGTGGCGCAGGAAGCTGTATAGTATCCGTAACCACTGGCGCAGTTTGAATCACACCGGAGTAATCAACGACGAATGCAGTCGCACTTTTTGGCGATAGCATCAACGCTGTTGCCCCATCCAGAGCAACCGGGAAATACGTTGCCGCTGGCAAGGAGATCATTGTTCCCACACTCAAAGGCTGAAGCTGCAGAAAATACCCGGTTCGATCTGCACACTCCAGCCAGAGCCAGGAGCCCAGGCGGCTCAATCCCTGCACACGACAGGACAATCCCAGAGAATCCAGCAAAAAATCTCTCACGACCTGCTGCGTTGCTCCATCCAATTGGTAGAGATTGGTATCTGGCGTTATCCGGACACCGTAAAGTTGTGAAGACAAACTCGCTGGTTCATTCCGCAACGGTGCGTCAACGGTACAGCCGCCCGCAACCAGCACCCCCACAACAACCATTGTATACCATCTCGCTTTCATAACGCAGCGACCACTCCCGCAATAATGGCTGCCATCTTCGGTTCTGTCTCACCTGCAACCTTAATCACTTCTTCCAGCGACAGCGGTTGCAGCGCTTCTGGATAGCACTCATCGGTCACAATGCCGAAGCCCAGCACCTCCATATTCATATGCCGGGCAACTAAAACTTCCGGGACCATACTCATTCCAACCGCATCCGCACCGATGATCCGAAGGAACCGATATTCCGCCGGAGTCTCCAGATTGGGACCGGACAATGCAACATATACGCCCTTTTCAACACGAATCTTTTTCTCCAGCGCCACCTGTTCTGCTAACTGTAAAAGTCGACGGGAGTACGGCTCACTCATATCCGGGAATCGGGGTCCCAATTCCTCATCATTGGGACCGATCAGCGGATTATCTCCCATCAGGTTGATGTGATCGGTCACCAGCATCACCGATCCTTTACGAATGAGGGGATTCATCGATCCACAGGCGCTGGCGATAATCAGTGTTGAGATCCCCAGTTCTCGCATTACCCGAACGGGGAAGGTGATTTCCTTCATCGAATACCCTTCGTAGTAGTGCATTCGCCCCTGCATTGCCAGCACGGGTTTGCCTTCCAGGATACCAGCAACCAGTTGTCCGGAATGTGACTGCACTGTTGAGGCGGGGAAATACGGAACCGCCTCGTACGGCACCCGTTCCTGCTGTTCCAAACGCTCCACAACGCTGCCCAACCCCGTTCCCAGAATGAGTCCTATGGTCGGCTGAACCGAAAACTGGGAACGAAGAAATTCTGCTGCTGCCTGTCGCTTCTGCCGCCAGGTTTCAATTTCTTCTGCAAAACGCCTGAGCATACCACTCTCCACTTTCGTGACACCCACATTCCCTTCTCGATCCACGAACCGGAAATTTACAAAATTTCCCGCAGATGACTACCGGCTCTTACGGCACATCCTGCAAAAATCAGAGGAAACGCTGAACGACATAGTACTCATCCCTAATACAGATGCATCTCACCGCTACCCATCCTCCACCACCGTCCGCATATCAGCGAGTCAATGGCGGCACTTCAACCATCACTGCTGTGCTGAGCGGAGAAAGTCCGAACAACTGACGACGCACCTGCACCGCATACCGATAAACACCGGATCCGATAAGGTCCCGGTCAACAAACGTCCGCTGCGTTGACGGCACCGCTTTGTATGGCTCCAGTGGGCGATGCTGATACCCTCGATAAACAACGAACCAGTACGGTTGATTGGGAACATAGGGATATTCCCACTGCAATCGGACAACGTGGCTATCCGGATCATACCGGGCACGGACCTGCACGACCGGATCTGCTCCCGCTCTTTTGGGAAGCGATGTAAAACCCGGAAGCGGGGAAACGGATCGGTTCCCGCTTTGATCCACTGCTACGATACGATAGTAGTACACAGTATCGGGCGCCGCTGCCTGATCGAGGAACAAACTATCGTTCGGCGACAGCGTTATTAACACGCTCCAGGAAGTATCACCAGCTGCCCGGCGTTCCACAAGTTGATACGCCACATCCCGACTGGTACTGGGAACCCACGCCACCTGAATTGCTGCTACTGCTGCAGTTACCTCCCGCAACACCGGAGGAACGGGTGGAAGTGTATCGGGACGGCGGAGTGCTATGATTTTCGATGGAGCAGAATGGTTTCGGCGGAAGTCAACCGCCGCAACGCGGTAGTAAATAAAAGGGGTCAACGTGTTTAACGCCACGGTATCCACGAACACCGTATCCTGCAGAATAGTATTCGTTGCCTGCGAAAATTCGTGGGTTGTATCATTTGCCCACAGCACCCGATATCCCAGCAAATCCGGTTCTGTTCCCATTCGCCACCACAGGCGCACGATGCCATTGGAATCAATGCTTCCCCACACCGTATCCGGCGGCGCTGGCGGCACCGTATCAATCATTACTGCTCGATAGGGCACGGAAAAAGCAGCATTTCGTGCGGTGTCCAGTGCAGCGACCATATAGAAAGGCTCTGCTTCCGTTGCTGCCGTATCCACAAACTGGCGAGTAGTGGGCGGTAGTGGTTGCGACATCAGCGGGTGATACCCTTCTCGACCATCAGCGCTGCGATAGACCACAAATCCCTGGAGATCCTGCGCCTGAGGATCGTTCCACTCCCATTGTACCTGAATCCACCCCTCTATGGTGGGCATTGGTTGCAACAAAGTTGGTGGCTGAGGCGGCGTTCGATCTCGCCCCATCGCGTCAATTTCCGCCGGTGGACTCTGCTCGCCAAATGGGGTAATACCGATAACCCGATACCGATAGCGCACGTAATTCCGCACCGTTGTATCCCGGTAGATCCAATGATGTCCCTCTTCCTCTTCGCCGTAGACCCGCACCAGTGGAACGGTGGTCAATCGACGATACGACCGTCCACCATCTTCCGATCGTTCGACCCAGAAAGCCGTAAAACCGCCGATATTGTCCCAATGGAGCAGAATTTCTCCATCGTTTTCTTCCGCCCGCAGATTCGCTGGCGGTACAATTGGAGAAGGACTGTCAACCCGCACAACCGTCGTTGCCGGAAGAATTTCGTAAAGGGAGTCCGGAACCAGTGCTGCAACGGTGTACAGGTACGTGCGACCACGTTCAGTGGTGTGATCAACCAATCGCAGTGCCAGCCCACTGGCAACGGGTGGATCAATATCAGCAACAAAGAGGGCAAAACCGTAGCGATTCTGGAGCGCCACTGCCGCCTGCCGTAATGGAGTCAACCATCCCTGCAGATCGCGTGGCGATAGTCCCCATTGCTTGCCATAGAGCACCTGTGCAGCAACAGCCGCAGTGGCCCGGTGGGAATCGGCGGCAAATCGGCGTTTCCACTCAGCCAGCGACCACGGTCGAAGCGGCTGCGGCGTCAGCAGCACAGCAGCACCAACCAATTGCACTGTATCGCTGACCGTCGTATCCCCTTGCAATTCCTGTCGCCACACCTGATAGCCATAGCGGTTTGCCAGCCGCCACGCTCCCGGTGTCGTCGGCGCCCAGCGGAGCACAACAGAATCACCAAAGGACCGGGCGAGCAACCGAATCTGTGCTGTATGCATCCGGACCGTATCGATCTGCGCCCGGCTATGCACTGCTGCAAGGATTACGGCACTACAAAAAATCAACAAAAAAGTCCGCTGCCGTATATTACTTCCTTGCATCTACCCAACATTCTTGCTTTTTAGCCTATCACGTCCAGATTTCCTTCCTATTGGAAATGCCTTCCGTCTTGATCTGGCGACGTTCCTTTTACAAAGAAATCCGCTCCCGACAGTGTGCTCTCTACTGGAACGTGCAATGGATCTCTGGGAATCTCAACATCGAGTAACAACGCAAGCAGCTATCAACTGTTCAGGAATTACAGCAGCGGACAAGATGCTTGCCTTTTGCATGCGTTCCTTTTTCCGACAAATGATCTTTTTTCACTGTCCCAGCGCTTTGTGCTCCTCAGCCAACTGAAACTTGCGCAGAAGTTGCTGCAGATCTTCTGCTAATTGCGAGAGATTTCGAGCAGCTTCTGCCAGATCAGAAATTCCCTTAGCACTCTGCTCAATAACCTGAGACATCATCGTGATGTTTTGTGCCATTTCTTCGCTGGTTGCTGATTCTTCTTCCACTGCCGCAACAATCTGTGCTAACATTTGCTCAACCGTATCCGAAGACTGGACAATTTCCTCCAGTGCCGTTTGCGCCCGACTGGTCCGTTGCATTCCTTCATCGACGGTTATTTTGACTTCTTCCATTGCGTGAACCGTGTCAGTCGTTGATTGCTGAAGCTGCTGGATAATATCAGCAATTTCCTTTGCAGATTCACCCGTGCGTTCCGCTAATTTCCGAACCTCATCAGCAACCACAGCGAATCCACGCCCCGCTTCACCTGCTCGTGCCGCTTCGATTGCAGCATTAAGCGCTAAGAGATTGGTCTGATCCGCAATTTCGGTGATCACCGCCGTAATCACCTGAATCTTACTGGCAGCTTCCTGTAAAGCGGTCAATTGTTGTGCTGCCTTTTCAACCTGTTGAGCGATTGTTTGCATCTGTGCAAGCATTTCCTGCAACACTTTCTGCCCGTCTTCAGCAACATCGGCTGCCTTCTTAGATGCTTCACCTACCTGGTGCACATGTTGGGAAGTATCAGCGATCGTTCGACTCATTTCTTCTACTGCTGCTGCAATCTGCGCACTTTGTGCTGACTGCTCCTGCGCTGCTGTTGCCAGCTCTTCAGTCGTCGCACTCATTTCTGCTGCTGCCGATGCTACCTGTTCCGAGGTAATCCGAAGCTTGCTGATCAACACATTCCACGCTTCCAGCAATGCCTGTATTTCCTGCTGTATTTGCCGGATCACCAATGACTCCTTCCCACTGATTTGAAGTGCTGCATCCAAGTTTCCTTTCGCCATCTCTTGTAGCACCCTACCTATAAGGCGCGCATCTTCCTGAATCTGTTCATTGAATCTTACAATTTCCTGCTGCATCAGGTAGGCTGCCAAAACACTACTAATTACCGAAGCCATCTCCTGCAAAACTCTCTGCACATCCGAAATTTCTGCTTGATCTGATGCCGGAAACTTAACCATCAAATATCCTATCATCTTCTGGTTTGCAACCAGCGAAATTTTCACTTGTTGTTCAGAAACACCATTTTGTCCTCGCAATGCTCGTGTTGCTTGTTGAGTGTCTGAGTGAAAACGATGTAATATCACTCCGTTATCATCAACCAATACCAACTCGGCTGACTGCCCGCCACTGACCGCAACAGCCGCTTCCGCGATCCTACGACCAACATCTTCCAGAGGTTGTCCCCCACTCACTGTTTGAGCAACTTTATCCAACCACTGTAACATACGAAGTCGCCGCGCCAACTGCGCTCCAACATCCAGAATAGAGCGTGCAAGCTCACCAATCTCATTCTCGACCTTCGATACAGATTCCAGCTCTTCCTGCTCCAACTGTCCTTGTCGAAGGGCGAGAAAAGCCGTGATGATGCAGCGAAATCCCCGGGTGAGAATGTTGCTGACCACAATCATGATCCCTATAAAGCCTGCAAGGAGCAACACCGCAATTGCTATAGAACCATACACAATCGCTGCTTCTACCTGATAAGCACGCTCGAATCTTCCTGCTACATACGCCGATGCCTCTTTATTCCAACGATATAGGGAATCGATAGTCTGCGTTGCTGATTGAAAAAATTGCCGGGGATCGGCTGTGGCATCATCAGCCAACAGTACGTGCTGTTCTGTCGTTTCCAACCACCGGGTTACCGCTGGCAAAAGCTGCTGTAATTTTTGGAGTAGCGATTGCACTTCCGACTCCTCACTACTATAGCCAAGCATTCGTTCTATCCGCATCTTCTCTGCCAATGCCTGCCATAGTAATGATTGAACAAAGACACTCCCTGTGACAGCCAGGCCATCACTTCCTATTAGCATATAATTCCCTCCATCCCGCAGTTGTCCTATGACTTCAGCAAGCTGCGGAACGTGGCGATATAACAACGCCATAAACGTTTCCATTTCCTCCGGGAATTTTGTTGCTTGTAACACCGCATCTGCCAATTCAAAAGTCGTATGAATTAATCGATTGTGCTGCCAGAAGGTTTCTTCCAGAGACATTGTTTGCCATTTGTTTCTCTGCTGCTGCCACTGTTCGGTAAGCTCTCCTACTAATGTGGTTATGGCTGCAATTTCCTTCACCGTAGCTTCTGATTGCAATCGCTGCCGTACGCCCTGTATCAATGTATCAACTCTCTGCTGAACCTGCTGAATGCGGAATGATTCGCCTCCCTCCTCCTGCTCCTGAAGAACCAAAGCCCGATGCTGCTGGAAACTATGCAACAGCTCCACCAACGAGCTCAAAACATGGACCAGCACCCCATTCTGCTTCGATATCTGCAATGCCACCGTGTTGCCTCGAATGGCTGCTATGAGCAGTAACACGGTCACGACGACTATGCTGGGAATGAAAAAGTGCCGAAAAAGTTTCTGCAAAGGCAGAGAAGCAAAACGCTGAAGCAGTCTCATCGTTTTTTTCTCCGTTTTATCCAACCCTCAATTGTTGTTCCCCATAGCGGGGCAAAGGCAGGCGTCCTTCGCTTCACAGGTGGGCTCAAGGTGTTCCGGGGTTCTCGACGCTTTAATACAAAGCTCAATGGAAAGCTACCCCCCCCCCCCCCGACTTTTTCTTTTTCAAAATTCACAATCTCTTTCTTTGTCTGTTCAGCACACTGCTGTTGTCCGTGAAGTGATTTCATCACTTCAACTTTCGGATTAGTCAGTCCACTTTTTAATCCCAACGAAAAATCCTTCTTCCGTATTGTACCCCGCATCCTGTGACCACAGAAACGAAAAAGATCTCTGCAAAAACAAAACTGTTCCCTCGTCTCAATGCTTTCACAAACAGGGAGCTATCGATGTTGGAATTTCAGGTGTTGGTTGTACTTCACCTGCTGATTTTCTTTCCTTCCCTTACGAAGGGGAAAGATACATCCTGCATCTTCCAACCTCGGACGTATTCGATTGCTTTAGTAAAGCAACGATGGCATACGGGTATTGTCGGTGACACAGCATTGCTTCGGTGTCTTGCCTCAGTTCTTCCGGATATACCACCGGATGCACAGGGAGTAGATATCGGATGGGGTGATTCTGTATTCTACCAGCTTCCCAATTTCCATCTGGGTGCTGCCCTGTCCGCCCTGTTTCTGCCAACACCGGCAGTACTGCGTATCGCTTTCATCTCTTTTCCACTCCACACCTATCTGGCACTCCAGGAGCGCGTAGCGATCATTCCGCTGGACAGCATCCAGTTTCACCGCCTGTGTCAGTTTCTCCAATCGCAATTTCGCAAGCAGCAGCCAATCCAGAACGCTCGCACGGTACGGTTTTATCCAGCAGCAGGAACTTACTCGATCCTGAAGACCTGCAACACGTGGATCGCAGAAGCCTTCGTCGCTGCTGGTATCCTGCCCTCTGCCTTTGGGATCGCAACTGTCGATGCCCTCTTTGGAATGATCTGCCGCCGCTACCAGTGCTATCATCAGCGGTAATTTCCTCCCTGGGAGCACACACTGTAGCATACATTTACTGGGAATGCTCACTTCAGTGTGCACCTCCTTTGCCGACGAAAGTCGGCGCTCCCAGTAATTGTCGACTGAAGAAGAAATTACGGATGCTGCCGCAGCGCCCGTGCTTTTTCCTCCTCGCCCAGCGCTTCGTACAACTGAATAAGAGCTCGACGGAGCAGAGGATTTTCCGTCATTGCCCCCTGGTACTGAATTTCCCATTTTTGTGCTAACTGCCGGGCAAAATCCCCCTGCAAACTGAGCTGGATTGCCCGCTGATACAACGCTGGATCCTTAGGAGCTTGCTGGAGTGCGCGGAGAATCTCCAGCAACGCCGCCCGATACCGCCGCTGCTGCACCGCTATCTCCGCTCGCATCTGATGGAGCTCTGGGTGTCGCAGCGATTGCTGTGTTGCACGATCCAGAACTGCCAGCGCCTCCTCCCACCGCTGTTGCTGCATCAACCACCGGGCAAGCCACAGCGAAGGATAGACAACCTCTGGATATTGCGCAATCATTTCTTCTAAGAAGCGGCGCAGTCGCTGCGGGCGAAGCTGTCGGAGCACCGACGCAAATACCTCATTCCCTGCTCGCTCCAGCGCTGCCACATATCGGGTATCCCAGTCAATTGGAGTTTCCGCAGCAACAGCCACTGATTTGTGCTTCACCTGCTGCCGCATCTGCCCCATCTGTTCTATGAACTGGCGCAGCAATACCAGCGACGCCGTATCGGTTGAGGACTGCCAACGCCACTGAAGAAACTGGAATAGCACCTGTGCACGGTCAGAAGCAGGCACAATGCTTCGCCAGATCCGGCTTGTATCCCGGTGGAAAAAGACAAGAAATGTCAACAATCGCTCTGCTCTCACCGAATCTGGAAACTGTTGCAATGATCGCCAGTAATACCTCGCAGCAGAATCCTGCTGCTGCAACTGATCATACACCACGCCAGAGAACCACAATAGCAGTGCTGAATCCTGCCTGTTGCGTGCTTTATGCAGCAGCATTCGAAGGGAATCTGCTCGTTGTTCCTCCACAAAGGTGCGAGCGATCAAATGCAACGCTGCTGAATCTGATAGCAACTGCTGCTGCACTCCCGATCGATAGAGCTGCCGTGCTGCCTGCCACGCTTCCTGCCGCTCGTACAACTGTCCAATGCGACGCCAGAAATTCGTTGCCTGATCAGGAAACCGGTGAACCATTCGCTGCAGGAGCGCACGCGCCGAATCGTAGCGGGCAACATAGATCCAGGCATCCACAAGCTGTTCCCAGATCTCCCGATCATCTGGATAGCGTCGCAGCAACGCTTGCAAATTGGCAAATGCCTGATCCCATTTACTCCGAAATAGCAGCACCTGTGCCAACAACCGCTCAATTTCCCGATGGCGCCCCACCACCTTTTTTCCCACCATTAACACTTTCTCCGCTTCTGGCAAGCGGTTTGCCCGCACCGCACATTGCGCTGCAACCAGATAAAAATCTGCGTTTGCTGGCTTCAGCCGATAGAGCAATGAAATTTTTTGCTCAATAAGATCGCATCGACGTTGTTGCCACGCCAGGGCAAACAGAAAGGTCAGGTAATCCAGATCGGCTGGCTGCCATCGCAGCGCCTGCTGAATGCGTTGCAGAGCTCGGTCAAAATACTGCCGCTGGTAGGCTTGCAACGCCCATTGAGCATAAGCAGCCGCCAGCAACTCGCGTCCCTGGGTATCCAGCCGTTCGCCCAGCGGCTGTAACAATCCTATGGTACTATCGTAGCGGTGTTGATCGAGATAGAGGCGTGCCAGGATTTTCCGCAATGGCTGATCCCCAGGAAAGGTCGTAACCCCACGACGCAGTATCGGCACAATTTCCTCGGTGCGATGGAGCGTATCAGCTAACCACGCCAGCACGTGATAACATTCATAGCAATTCGGAAACTGCTCTACCAGCTCCACCGTTCGCTGATAAGCCGCTTCCCACCGTCCTTCCACGATCAACGGACGCACTGGCTCCAGCAGTGGTGGAAGCGTCTGCGCAATTCCGCTGACACCCATCCACCACGTCCAGAGCAACAATCCAATGAACCAGCGCATCGCGCTGCTCACCCTGTCAAATCCCATTTTACTGCCTCTGGAGACACACCCTTAGCATCTAAGTTCTCCCATCCCCCAGAAGGAGGAAGAAATTTTTAACGCTTCCTGAAGGGAACTGTTGTCGCTACCAGCTGCACCGGGAACGTACGCTTCAGCGTACCTCTTCTTGCAAAAATCGGCTCTCCGGTCACATCACCGCACTGCTGGCACCAAGACACCGGCGCTGCCATCACTCCGCCAGTACCGCAGCGGACGTTGCACTCTCATTCCCAGAACGATCGACTGCAGAAACCTTCAGGTACCACCCGTGGTACTTCTTCGGAACAGAAAATCGAGCATCCGGGATACGCTCTGCAATGGGCTGGAAAACGCCGGTAGGAAATTCAGATGCATAGATCGTATAACCAGCGAGATCAGGATCGGCAACAGGATCCCACTCCAGCATTATCGTTTCCGCTTCCTTACGAACCCGCACATTGCGCGGCGGAGCGGGCGGCTGGTTATCTGGCACTTCAACGGTAACCGCGACTGGCTCCGAACGATTGCCACTCCGATCCTGAACCTGCAACTGATAGCGATACCTGCCCGGCTGCACGGCTGTGTCACGGATCATTGTTTCTGCTGCAGCAAGCCGCCATTGCAACGTTCCTGGCGTCTGGCGTTCGACAATGACTGTGTCGGCATCGATACTGACCGATGGCTGCCAGTGCAGAATGACACTTCCATCTTCGGAAATCCAGTAATCCACCGATCGAACTGGTTCTGGCGCAACGGAATCGGGAATCTGAAACCGCAGGGTATCCGATAAGGGACTCAGATTGGTAACGGTATCCATTGCCTGCACCGCATACTCCACCACGGCTCCGGGCCGGAAATATCCGGCATCAAAGGCATCGAAAAAGTGATTGTCCCGGATTGGATCCTGATTCAACTTGACCATATTGTGCTGCACTCCCACCAGCCGGCGAAAGACGTAATACCCCGCCAGATCACCCACTGGCTCTGCCTTCCAGGAAACCTGCACGCCCTCTTGCTTCACTTCAGCCGATAACGCCGTCGGCACTGGCGGCGGCGTCTGATCTTTTGCAATCACCAGGGTCATTGTGGAAATCTCCGACTCATTCCCGGCACGATCCACGACCGAAATGCCGTAGTACCGTGCTAATGGCACACCGTCGGAAGTATCGACATACAGGAACTGGTCCAGCGGGATCAACGTATCATTCAGCTTTTGCCGCTTGCCGTGCAAGGAAGCAGACCGGTACAGGTTGTACCCCACAGCATCAGGCTCTGGAGGAACATCCCACGTAATACGCGCGCCGCCTTCAATCGCAACGGCTGTGGGAGCTGGCGGAGTCGACGGTGGCGTAATGTCACGAACCGTAATCTTTGCTTTTCGGGATGGCGAGCTTTCCCGTCCCGCCAGATCAACGGACGTGACGACATACTCATACGTTTTGCCCGGCTGCACGGTCCGATCATCAAACTGGAAAAATCCATTATTGAGACGCAAGATTGGCAATCGATTCTGCCGCACAAATTGCTGTTCCCCCTTCTGCCGCCGGTAGACGTTGAATCCGTACACCAGATCCTGCAAATCGCCCTGCCACAGCGGATAATCCCAGCGCAGGCGCACATAGGTATCAGAAAGCTGCTCCAGTTCAATGTTTTCCGGCACTTTTGGCAACCGATCCCGAACGTGCACAACCATTGCCGCACTTTCCACCTCAGCAGAATCCCGATCAACGACGATCACCCGATACTCCCACCGGTTCCCTTTACCAGCCGCGGTATCCCAGAAAATCCGTCCCAGTGCTTTTGCCACCCGAAAGCTCACCATTGCCAGCACATCACCAGCCAGATCCAGTCCGCGCAACCGGCGATAGACTTCCAGCTCTGTTTTCGCATCCAGTGCTTCCATTACATAGGGAAACTCTTCGCCCAGAATCTCCCGATTTTCAACGGGATTCTCCGCTCCCTTCACCCACTCAGCGGTCAAAGTATCCCACTGCCGCGCACCGGGCGACCGACGCAGCACCCAGAAAGCCTGATCGCGCGGCAAGGTTTTCGTCAAGAAAATCAGCACCGAATCCCCCTTTGCTAAAGCGACAAAAAGCGGTTGTTGCTGCTGCGCTCGACCGGGATAGAGCAACAGCAACAGTACGAGAACACAAGCCACTCGCATTACGATGGTACGCTCCATTTCACTCTTTCACCCTGCTTCGCCTTACAACTGCTTTCACGCGTTGTTGTTCATCGATGCCGGCAAAAGCGCGGCACTGCCGCTATCGGGCACACACTTCCATAGTAGATCTTCGCCGGCGAAAGCTGACACTTCCATCAACGCTACTCAGTTCCTTCACGAAAAACCCCTCACCCAAAAGAAGTCTTTTTTGCTTACCGAACCACCAGCGTTCCTGTCTGCACAACGGTCCCATCATCCCGCACCACCTGATAGCCATAGACGCCAGCAGCAGCGCCCTCAAGCGAGAGCCGATAAGTAGCCGTGTAATCCAGCGATACTCTCACTATCTGTCGTCCCAGCGCATCATAGATTCGAAGGCTGCCAGAAACAGGTTGTGCAAAGTGGAATTCCAGTTCCGAACCGCGAATCAGCAACCGCTGTAACTGTTGTTGCAATTCCACTCCTGAAATGATACCATCAAACCACTGCTTTGCCAGTGAAAGCACGGTAGCAGCCACATTTTCATCCCCAAACTGCTCGATCCCAATGCCCAGATACACAACTTTATAGTCATCTTTTTGTGCCCACAGCCCTGCAATTGCCTCATCGGGATACTGAAATGCCGGGTGGGCAAAGGAATCCGCCGGCTGCAATGCGTCGGGATAAATGTGTCCGGGATAGAACTGGAAAACAGCCGACATACCAACGGTTTTGAAGATCGGATCATCAGCAACCGCCTGAATCATCGACCGCACGCCTGTTCCATCGTCGATAAAGCGGGCGTGCAGATAATCCCGGTAGAAAGCCTGCGCCGTCGACGTCCGACTCCATCCACTCTGATCCCAGGTATCCCAGCCGATATCCTGTCCGGCAATAAACAGGTTGCCACCGTTATCCAGAATCTGCCGGAGTTGAACAACCAGATTATCCGGCAATGATGGAAAAGTCCAGCCAACAGCATAGAACACTGTCTGCACCTGACTGAGAAGCTGCGCCTGCCGTGCCATCAAAAATTCCTGCGCCGGAATCGCCATATAAACAATGCCCGCTTTCTGCATCCGCTTTTCAACCGTTGAGCGTAGTTGCTGCGTATAATCTTTCCCATCTCCGAATGCCTGGGAGGAATGGAGCAACACAACATCAGAGCCAACCAGCACCATATATTTCAGTGCTGCTGGCGCCAGATCTGGATCGATGGGATCCACCACGAAACTGATAATCGCATAGCCCGGCTGCTCCCCGGCGTGAACCGTGATTTGTCCGTTGACCGATGCAGGATCAATCTGTACCGTATCCAGTGCTGCAATGCTTTCTCCATTGAGCTTCGCTTCAACGCTCCACCCCTCCGGTGCTTCGATACCGACGGATACTTGCGCCACCACTGTCGCATCGGTGCGAATCTCAAACTGTAAATCCTGACTGCTGTTTGCCGAAATTTCTGTAATACCCGGCGACTGCGAAATCAGTAGCAGGGGGCGGAACAGGGAGGAGCCAGAGTTTAAGACCGTCCGGGTCTGGTAGTCCTGGACAAATGCCAGCACGTAAATCGAATCCACATCCCAATCGGTATGTGGCTGTACGGTATACGAAAAGGTCTGACTTTCTCCGACAGCCGGCAATGTAATGGGATCGCCCGTGCTGGCACTCAAAAACTTTCGGAACACGTTGGGAAACCACTTCTCGCCATTCGATCCCGGCGGCGAACTATACGTAATGTTTTCCTCCACCGCTTCCACAAAGAGACGATAATCGCCAGAGGGAACATCCGCAACGCTGGTCACCGTAACCTGCACTTCCCACGGTTGCTGCTCCTTATCCAGCGTCACAGCAACGGCAATGGGCGCTCCCCGAGCAATCTCTGCATCGACCAGTGACGACCGCACGCCTGCGGGTCCACCTTCCCATACATTGCCATCCAGCACCATATGCGGGACACCGGTCACGTGGTAATAATTTACCCGCTGAGCTACTTCTCCCGGATTATGTGCATTCATCGGATCTACGCCGGGCCAGGAGGTATGATAAGCAACGTGGTTGATGAGCGGACGATATTGTTTCAGAATGTTGTCCTGAAAAACCGGATTCTGCACAGCACACGGTCCGCAACTGGCTTGTGTGAAGTGTTCAAACAACGGAATGCGCGGGACAAATTGAGCATACAGCGTTGTGCTGAGGAAACCAGCTATCAACAGTGTGAAGACAATACGACGAAGGGTCATTGGAAAACTCCTGTTTGTTGTTACACTTTGACCTTGCAAACTTACAAAATCCCCGCTTCCCGCCGATCGTTACACCAAAACATCCTGCAGCTACAAGCTGGCGGTCAATCCCACATTGCCCACCAATTCCCAATACGTCTGAGTCGATTGTACCCATTGCGTTCGGCCGTTGAGGGTAAGGGTCAGGAAACGCCACAGCGGATAATTCCAAGTCACCATTGCCGACACATTCCGGCTACTACTGGCACCACCGGATCCGTAGTAGCCACTGACCGTCATCGTTAACTGCGACACCTGTTCCCCTATCGGCAATGGCATATTCCACGACAGGTTGCCGAACCAATTGCGCATCTGATTGGTCCAGTGCATTCCCACACCCAGTACAACTGAATGGGCTCCCAGACTCAGACTCTGCGAGCAGTTCACCGTCGCATTATATTGCATCCCTGCACCGGATGGCGTCTCATTGATCAGCAAATCCACTGTCTGATACTGCACCGTCACCACACTGCTCATTGGAAGACCGCTCAGGCGATACGACCACGAGGTTGTCACTGCAGCATTCCAGACATCGCTCCGAGTTTTCGGGATGGGGAGAGAATCGACCTGGTAATTCGGATCCACCTGCTGCCGATACCACGAACCGACAGCGGACAACAGTATAGCATCGCTGACCACCCAATTTCCGGATATTGCCAAACTACGAAGTCGCGACGTCCGAACTTTGGCACCCAACAAATTATCTTCGGACACCATCACATCAGCATTCAACGACCAGCGATCGAAGGTCACCGATGGATTGAACCGCACCTCGACCACATCATTCAACTGCGTGCCCAGCGCAAAGGACACAAACGCCGGACTCACATATCGCACAAAAGCAGTTACAGCGACAGGAGCCAACTGGAACGAAAGATTCCCGCGCACCGCATATCCGAGGGTTAACGCCAGATTGGGCGGAAAAATGTTTCGTACAAATTGGGGTAGCTCCTCGATCGCAATGGTATCAGATTCCACATCCCGCTGGAAAACGGAAGCTGCTGCTTCCAGATCGACCATCAGCCTGTTGAATAGCGAAGCAGTCCACTGAAGTGCGGTAACAGCATTTCGCTGTGGCGTTGCTCCTGCCCGCTGCTGGATTGACTGAGGATCATCTTCTGCGTACAATCCCTGCAATCGAAGCTGCGTGCCATCGGCAAACCGCCAGCCAATCGATCCACCATACAGCATCTGGCGAAAGATCCCTTTCCGATTCGCTGCCGTGTCCCCTTCGATCGCCCGACGTGAGCGCCCAATGATCAACTGCACATTCAGCGGAGCAGGATCTATGGTCAATTGCCCCCCCAGCAATTGAATGCCACCCGCTATTAAGGGTGAAAACGCAGGATAAATCATTCCGGCTGACAGCCCAATCCAGTGATAGCGCCCCTGAAACTGCACCGCATTCAAAGACTGCCGGAAACGATTATCCTCTGTCGAGAACAGCACCGAAAGACCGGAACGAATGCCAAAAAGGTTGGCGCTGAGATTGCCCGAAAACCGCTGAATAAATCCCGGCTGCCGCTGCGCAATGCCCGACGCCGTGTAGAATTCCGACACTGCCGTAAGACTGCCCCCTATGGTCAGCGATTCAGAATATCCGGCAATGGGTGATTCTACCAGCGTTTGCGCCAAAACGCCCCCTTGATTCACCACGGCAATGCTAACAGCAATTCCAACCCATACAATCAATCGACACATGACGCCGGAGATGCTTGCGCCGCACTCATTACAACTCATTGCCTCCACGCACCACTTATTGGATCCGAACCGTTGTGATCGTACTTGGAACTCCTGCTTTATTGACCACACAGAGATGGAGGTACACTGGCGTTCCAGAACCATAGTGTTTATCCGCTTTCACAAACGCAGTCCGGGCATTGGCGCCACCATCGACGAAATACCATTGTTTGCCAGGGAAATGTGCTTCTTTGCTTTCCGAAACCATCACAAAAACGCCCAGCACGCCGGATTCTGGATCAGCATTTTTGACAGACGGGAACTCCACCAGATACACGCTGGGCACCACGACTGGCTGGAATGCTGGCTGGAAGCCACCGCCGCCAGACAATTGCCGCTGCTGATTCCAGACCCACTGCTGCAACAGCCGCTCGTAGTATCCACCGTACGGTGAAGGCTGATGCACCTTCACACTCGCTGCATCGATAGCCTTCGGCGGTGTATTGTCAATAGCAACCGTTGCCGAATATCCAATCGGGGACCATCCACCGCCCAGCGTTTTTACCTGAACACCAATCACATACGCTCCTTTTGGCTTCAGCGGCAACTGCCGCAATGTCACGCTGGTCCGTCCTCCCATCGACGTCCATCCCCAGATCGGTGCCGAAGTCTGCGAACCACTTCCCCTGAAATCAATTGTCATACCCGACCCTCCTGATGATCCCCATTGCGCCGTACGGAACCCACCAATCTGCGGCAAATTCAATCGCTGCATACCCCGTTGTTGTCCCCCCAATTGCGCCAGTACCGGCGTTTGTGTTCCCCCCGTCTGATACGTAGCAGTCGCTGCCGCAGCAAGCACCGCAACTTTGTACTCGATAACATCACTGGCTGGATGGGTCCACCGAATGGCCAGCGGATCGTCAATATTCCGATAGACAATCGACCGACCTGAACGCCACTCGCCCTGCAAGGAAGTCACCGATTGCACCAATCGTCCCGATGGCGGCAACTGCGGCGTTGTTCCCCGATGCATTGGCACGGGCTGATACACTTCAACTTCCGGTGGTCGGGTTTCCGTCCGCTGGTTCTCAAACTCTTTTGCCTGCCACCACTCTCGCGTGGGTGGATTGTCAAAATCGTAGCGACCACTGTCTAACACCGGCACCGAAAATTGCGCCTGCACCTGAAATGCATAACCACCGGGAACGCGCACCCGGAATTTCACCGTTCGAGTCAACGGCTCACCAGCTTTCCAGATCCCCTGAGACTGCCAGGTAGTGGGAATGTAGTCGATGGTCCGAATGCCCCAATTGGGATCATAGCCAGCTTTCCATCCACCAAAGGTTGGAACTTTCCCCAGCCACAGATTGGTGATGTCGTACGAAATAACGCCGCCGCAACAGTTATAGTGATAAGCACTGCTTTTCCAATCCGGCACTGCGTACTCAATTTTGTAGAAAGTCTCAAACAGGTTTGGTCCCTGTTGCCGATGGTGTGCGGTAATTTTTGTAATCTGTGGAACACGCAGCCGCCATTCCAGACGTTGCTTCAGTTGCTCCAGCTCTTGAATAGCCGTAGCATACGGATTGCTTCCTGCCGATTTGTATGCTTTCAGCAGGTAGAGTTGATAATCCACCAGATCCCAGAGCAACTCCACCATTTCCAGTTGTGCATCATAAATAGCGTCCAGTTGTTTCGTCACGGCTGCCTGCCGCCGCTCTAAGGTCATCAGATCTCCTTCACGATAAATGGCTAATTCCGTCATTAGCCGCTGTGCCAGCCGTTGCTGCTGGTCATAGAACGCCTTCGGCATTTCGTACCAGAATTGCCGGCCGCTGATCCGGTATTCCTTGCCCCACCACAAATAATCCACCGAGTCGGTAGACCAATCAGCACCAGCGATGGGATATTTCAGCGCCATCGATTGGAACTGAGAAAATGCCTGCATATCGCCCGATAGTTGGGCAATCTGCTGGAATCGCCACGTTACAATGTCCCGCAATCCGCCTGGATCAGGAAGATCAGATCGCCACGCAACTGCCTGCTGTACGTACCGATCGAAAGCGTCAAACCACTGGTTCACATAGGACCCGACAGCCGTCTTTGCCTTCAGCCATCCATATTGTCGATCTGCATACTCCACCGTCCAGATAGCATCCAGGTAGTACCGGATCAACGCTTTGCGAGCGTTCAGGAAACTCTCCTCGATTTCCTGCTCTACTTCTGCCGTCGCACTGTCGATCTGCCGCAGGAAAGCGGCATACTGGCGAATAGTACGCATCAATACCAGAGGATCGTTCTGCTTTGCAAATTGTTCCCCTTCAGTCGCCGAACGCTCGTTCTGCTGCAAGATTCCCTGATCGTAGCCAAACCCAATCTTCTTCGCCTGCAACAGACGTTTTACTGTTGCCGGATCGCTGGATGTCGGCAACTGTACATTCCGCAATGGATTTTGAATCGTTGCCGCCCGTTTTTCCTGATACTTCGCATTCGGCAACTGCCGCAAAATCCCACCCAGCGTTCGCTCGACCTTACGCGCAATGGACTGGTATCGTTGCTCCCACCGGCTTAGCTCCTGCCGACTCTTTGCTAAGGTCTGCTCAATATTCCGCACCTTTGCCGGCACATCAGGATTCCAGTAAGTCCGGGTGATATGGTTTAATCGATTCCTGAGCTCATTTTCGCTCAATAACCGAAACTCTCTGGTCGCAACGCCACTCCGAACCGTCACATACTCACTGCCAGAAAGTCCCGTCATTGTGCGGAACGCTGCCGTCTCTTTGTTGATCGCTGTCTGTACAAATTGTTTCCGATCCTTTTCCACCTTCTGCCAGTAGGTCTGGAAGGCTTTCGCTAAGGTTTTTTCGTCGTACTTAAACAACTTTCCAACGACTTTTTGCTGAACTTTCTGCTTGATTTTTGCCACCTGCTCCGCCATCTTTGCTGCCTTCCCCCGTGCTTTATCGATCAGCGCTCGCATATGGGGATTAGAACCAAATCCTGTCTGGAACGGGCGAGTGTTCCCATAGAGCGCATAGACTGTCCCTTTCCATTTCACCAGGACCAGCACGGAAATGCTCAGACTGGCTTCACCATAGACGAACCAGTTCCAGCTTTTTCCCTGCCGCATCGACACCATTGCTGCCATCAACTCCCCGCGGGCTTTTGCAATGAACCCGCCACCAACCTTTGCCTCGATCCACACACTGAAATACGCCCCGTAGCTCTTTTCCACAAAATACCAGACAGAGAGATCCAGCCCCGCAGAGATACTGACAATCCAGAAATCTGCATTGAGCCCGACGCCCAACTCCAGCAGGAAGCCGGGGCTACCAATGAAGAAGCGAGCGGTACCATCCAGCCCGAACGCTTTTGAGTTCGGAGTCTTGAAGACCCCCACCTGCAAAGCGGCAAAAATCGCCCACGCATCGGGATACACAAAGAAGCCAAGGCGTCCATCCGCATTGATGATCTTGGCAACCTTCGCAATGACAAAAGCATTACCCTCCATCGCAAATTTCGGCTTCCACTGCACCAGCACCTGCAACCCACCAGAAATGTTTTCTCCCTGTCCCAGAAATTCTGCTGCCCCCACCAGCTCGAAGTAATTGGCACTCAACGTCAGCAACGCCCGCGTTTTCACCAGCGATTTCGACCCAACCACAACGCCACCGTACAACAGCAGTGCAAAAGATCCCGCATTGGGATTGATCGATGGATTTTTGATCAAATCCTGGAATTTTTCTCGCGCTAATTTTTGATCTGCCAGACCGCTCAACTGTTTGATGAGATTGATATCCGACTGCTCCGGATTGTAAAAGAATCCTCCACCCAGAGCACCGATGAACACACCACCGCCCAGCGGCAATCCCGGATCTCCAAAAGCGGCGGCACAGTAAAATCCAAAGCTTGTTTTGGAAACTTTCCCTTTGCTATCAAAGTCCGTTTTGACCTTGCCGAAAGCCACCAACTCCACTTTCTTCAGCACCGCAATCTTCCCCGCCATCAGCATTGCGGTCCGCTGCTGTGGAATATGCGTGTACTCAAAATCGCCAGCGATACTGACCGCATCTTTGCTCCCGAAGCGCAGCGATGCCCCCTGAACCAGGATGCTTACGCCATCATTTTTCGTGCGATAGTACTGGAACTTCTTCAATTTGCCCTGAAAGACTTTCGTTCCTCCAACGTTCAATGACAATTCTTTGACGGTGAAGGTCAGATACTTCTCCACCGTTATAGCCTGCTGTTGCTGCGTGGGAAGCGATCCTTTGTTGTTCTTAAACACTTCCTTCGGGTTATCCACAAATCGAGTTGCGGTGAAGGTTTCCGGTTTGGTGTTGTATTGAATATCCGCAACCTCAGCAACGAACACACTCATAATGTTGAGTCGTCCCGCACGAATCCGGAACTTATCCCATTGCACTCCTTTGTTCGTAATCGTAAAATCATCCAGACGCAGCGAGGACTCCACTGCTTTGCCAGCTTCCAGCGCTGCTGTTCCGCCGAAAACGATCAGCAATGAATCTTTGTCCTTCGAAGGCAATCGCCCCTCTTTCAACTGAAAGTCCTTTACAGACAGCAGTTTTGGAATAATCGGCACCGGTTTCGGAAACTTTTTACCCTGAATGCTGCCGAAGCGATAATCAACTTTCTGGTTCAAAGGATCGAAGGTCAATTCAAAGCCAGGCGTGATGTTGATGGATCCTTTCTGCTGCCACGTCCGTTTCCCCAGACTCAACCGGTTTTCCGGTGCTCCAAGGTACAGATCGAAAACGCTTCGTAAGGCTATGGACAGATCACTCTTTTCTCCGCTGTGCGTAAACTGCAACTTCGCATCGAAATAGACCAGATCAATGGTCAGCAAGCTATCGACGGATATTTCTGTCCAGTCTCCCTTGTTCCCAACGGCGCTCGGCTCATCAAAGAGTACCTGCTGATGTCCGCCCTTGATTCTTCCATCGGTGGTAATCCGAATCTGGAACTGCTCCTGCTTACTGTAGAAGGGAATGCGGTACTGCAGCGCCAGTGCGAACTCCACCGGTTTTCCTTCCTGCTTGCCCGGTCCGTAAATGCGTGCGCGCCGCAGCGTCAGCCAATCCGGTTTGACCAGCGTCACTGGCTTGGACAGCAAGTCAATGGTACTGAAGCGTGGTCCTTTTTTGCTGGAAAATGTCAATCCTGAAAAACGAACCTGGTGTCCCAGAACTTCCACAATACCCCCGAGGGTAACGGTCAGCTCTTTTGCCTGATTGTCATACCGGATACTTAGCGGATCTTCACCCTGTTTCACTTTTTTCAAAATCCACTTAAAGCCGAACAGCTCAAACGTCTGCCCACTCCGCGCTCCGGCATCAAAGGTGATCCCATCTTTGGAATCAAAGGTACACTGGCGAATGGTAATGCGGGCTTTATTCCCCAGGAACGGAAAGTTCAGCACTCCTGCCAGCCGGAAGGTAAAGCGTCCTTTGTTCAGGGTGAATTCGTACGGCGGCTGACTTCCGACTTTCATCGGAATAAAATCAAACAGTCCAAAGGGAACGCGGGCTTTTTTGGTGAGAGAATCTTTCTCAAAGTGGGTAAAATCCAGTCCAAAGTTCGCCTTCACATCGCCTTTGGGAAGCACCGACACCGTCGCAAAGTAATGCAAGGGCTTCGGAATTTCCGTGCTCTTTTGAACCTTTGCAAACAAATGACTTCCGATGTCTCCAGAAAGCTGAAATTTCCATTTTTCCGGAGCGTTTCCTGTAGCAAAATCTACGGTAATACCATCCAGAGTGAACCATAGTCCACCATACGGAATGACATCCCACTTCAGCACGGGTTTCTCATCTGCTTTGTGCGTTTTCGAATACGTCCCGTAAGTAAACTGTCCTTCCAGCCCTTTATCACTCAGCGTTACATTCTTCAGCAAGATGGGGCGATCCAGCCATCCGGGAATTTGTAAGCCTAAGGTTACAAAGAAATTCGGCTTATTTTTGGACTGCTTGTCCTTCTTGTCGTACACCCGATACTCGACCGCTGCGATGGAGAGGGGGAACGATCCGATCTTCAAAAGTGGTTTGTAATCCTTGTTGGACTTGACCTGATCGGGATTAACGCCGGCAAAGATCCGTCCCTTTACAATCTCGAAGGTCTTGAAGTTAATCCACGCATTTTTGAAGCTAACGTAAATTCTGGGTGTAATGCCCTTGAATAAAAACCGAAGTGCTGGAATGTACAGCGGCACCGGCTTCTTCGTAGTGTAAATCTTGACTCCAGATTTGCCGCTGCTCTGCCGGATCACATCTTTGTGCGGCAAGACCAGATATGCAATAGACTTTATCGGTAATGGAATTGTGTCGGCTTTCTCTGGCGCTGTGAGCTTCTCTTTCCACCGGATTTCCACCGTGCGACTCCACGCCACTGGCTGGTTGTTCTTCTTCCAGCGCACCTCGACTCGCGCCAGCAGCAGCGGAGCATCGTTGTCCGGCGCCTGCTGAAGCGTATAGCTGGTATCCTGCTGATTTTCCCACTTCGGAAGCAATGCTGACGATCCTATGGGGATCTCTTTGGAGGGCTGATAGAAGCGCTCAGCCGCCAGCCGTTGCTTGGCTTTCTGCACCTGCTGCTGCTTCTGCGCATCCCGAATGGTGTCTGTCCTCGGAAACTTCGCGGTATCTGCTCCCGTGACCTTCACCAAACTGAGCACGTAGCGAAATTCTTTCCAGTTCTTCAGCCGCTGATGATTCCCTTTCCACAGAAATTCCACAATGCCGTCAGGGACAATCTCCGACTTCGAGGGCTTCAGGAGCACCACCGGATCCAACGGCTGACCAACGAAAAAGGTCGCTACTGGCGCCCCTCCGTACTGATACCACTGCTTCGTTGTGCTATCATAGAGCAGCGGCTCAACTTTGTAGCCATACGAATGGTACAACTTCAGCTTACCGTGCTTCTTGGGATCGTAAAAAGCTGGCTTTTGCTCCACCTCTTTGTGCGAGTAAATTTTCTGGAAAATTTTTGCCCGCTTGATAGCACTTTCGACATCTTCACCGTGGCGCCGCTGGAACATTGTGACACGGTAATGGAGCACCGAAAGACTGGAAGTGCGCTCTACTTGCGTTTGCCACCGCAATTGCCCATCTGTTGCCAGCCGGCTGGTATCCCGAAGCGTGATGCCCGGAGATGATATCACTATCTCCGGTAGATCCAGTTTGACCACCACCACCGGTGTATACCAGAACGGGCGTTGCAATTTCTTGCCGTATAACTGAATCCGAATTGCCAGATAATGCGCTTGCGTCTTTGCCAGTGGCAAAACCGCCTCGGTTTTCGTTCCCACACTCTGCACAAAGCGTTTTTTGACGTTCGGGTTTTTGGAAGCGAAAAATCCGAGCAACTCTTCCAGATCCTCTCTTGTCATTTGCTCTCGCTTCATTTTCAGCCATTCCTCCCCCATCATCTCGGAGAGAAACACCCACTCTACCCGATACTCCACATCTTTCGGCAAGGCTGCCCGGTTCTGCCACCGAACGCGCAGCGGCAAAAGATTCAAAGGAATGGTACTTCCGTGCGGTGGTGTCTGAATCACAAAATCCTTTACCGGAGGTTTGCCGTACAGGAAGCGGGTGTAGACCGTATCCCCTATTTCCAGCGCTTTTCCACCGGACGGCTGCCACACTCCTACAATTCGAGCCGCGTACCAGCGATACGGAATGAACTTTTTTCCTTTCAGAGGCTGGACTTCAGCCGAGTCATCCGGAGTTTCTTCCCGGGAAATCCAGTTGTGTTTGGTAAGATTCCGAAAAACCTCCCGCGGCGTTAACAATTCATTGGGTAATTCCACGATATCCACCCGCCACGAAAAGTCGTACGGTCGGGCAAAGCCGTGGAAGTCTGATTTCCACTTGATCCAGAATTGCTTCGGAAATTTGGTGTGGTCCACCCATCGCCGCTGGGTATACGGATCTTTTCTTGGAAACAGGATCTTTGTGATCACCGGAATAGCAGCGCCCAAAAACTGCGGGTCGCTTGCCAGAACTGTTCGCCCGTCTGAACGACTGGCAATTTCAATCCGGTACAAATAGCTCCCGGTTTTCCGCAACTGTTCTAAGGTCAGCTCTGCACTCAACCGGGCACCGGCATCGATCTCCCCGTACCGCCATCCTTTGGACGTTTTTTCAAATACCGCTTTTCGATTCTGCAGCACCTGGCGGTATCGCTGAATAAACGTCTCAGCAATGTTCAAACTTCGCAACCATTTCTGCAATGCTGCATCGCCATACTGCGTTCGCCACACAAAGTGCGGATCCGGGATCGGTTTCCCTTCTTTGGTCAGATACTTCCCCGTGTTCGGATCGTATCGAAATTCCGTGTACGTCCGCTTCGACTTGATGATGAGATAAACGGGAAACCGCTCGACCTGCATCTTCCCGCCCACCTGCCGCGACCGGGTTTCCTCAGAAACCAGAAACCACTGGAGATCCCCAAACGGCGTAGGAGTGATGTACCGCCGCCGAATCTCGGAAGAACTCATTTCCCGTGGTAGTTGCACCCAGCGAAGGCGGTAGAAATACTGCGAGGGCAAACTGGTGAGGTTGATCCGCCATCGAACCGTGACTGGGAATTGATTCAGTGGAAAGTTCTGTTCATCACGCGGGGCAATAAGCTGGATTTTCAATGGCTGTGTCAGATTGGCTAACGTAAAATCAATCGCTCGCGATTCAACGATCACCCGTTGATCCAGCCGGCGCACAATCTGGACCCGCAACCCGTAGCGCCCAGCACCGGGAAAATCCGCCTTGCTCAGTGCTGCCTGATACTGACTCCCTTTCTGCTTCGGCGTTACCACGCGCATTTGTCGATTGGGATAATTCCATAGCCCTTCGGGATCTGCCTGCGCTGGCAACGGCGCCCATACCAGCCGGTACGCCAGTGGTACTGTTAGCTTCGGACCCTGCCATTGAATGGTAAGTGGTAACTGTTTCGTTGTCAGCAATGCCCCCTTTTGCGGATACGTAATCGTGACAGCCGACAGTTGCTCCCCATATACAAACTGCACTGGCACTGACCTGCCATTGTTCTGTCCAACCGGTATAAACTTGCCCTTGTACTGATACCCCTGCTGCACTTCGACAGCATATGCACTGTAAGGGGTCAGCATTGGGTCTTTGCCGACCGTGTAGAGATATTGCGTCTGCTGCACCAGTTCCGTGGAGAACACCACTCGCCCGCTCTGGAGCGCCTGCTCCGGCGCCTGTCCCGGTAACATCTCGACTATTCGGAGTCGGTAGCGAAATTGCTGACGCGTCCCCAGCGGTGGCGTTGCGACCCACTGAATCAAAAACGTGGGCTGCTGGTGCGAGACGTAGCTCCTGTCCTGTGGTAGCACAATCCGCGGCTGTGGAGGATGCTGGATAACGATTGTTAGACACGGCTGTACCTTCTGGATCTCGGTGACACCATCAGCCGCTAACAACCGGGCACAAACCGTATAGATTCCTTCTGGAAGAATACCGGTGAGCAAAAATTTCGTCAGATCAGCGCTAAATCCCGAATTTCGCCGCCGCGTTGCCTGCCAGTCAATCAACCCCTGCGCTCCTTTTTGCGTATTGTCCAGGGTGATCATTTGCTGTGGTGCTAATTGCATCCGGTAGCTGATTGTACTGAATTCCTCTCCCGTGTGATTGTTCCTGAACTGGAGTTCTACGTAAAACTGCTGGAGTTGCTGTGTAGCATTCTGAATCGTGGCGCGGAAAAAGGGAATGTGCTCCCAGTCATTCAAAAATGGAGTCGGTGGCTGAAGCTGCTGGAATTGAACCTGAAATGGCTGTGCAACCGCAAAGATCGGAACAAGCCACAGGCAAAAGAGAATCCTCCACACCTTCATCTTGTGCCCTTTCCTTTCTATTTGAAAATCTGCGTTTTTGCTTTGAGCCTTACTCCGTCAACCCTCACCGGTCGTGTTGACTCCCTGGTTGCTTTTCAAATCCTTGTTCAATTTGTTACAAAAATACGGCGCTACTGGCAACAATGCAAGGGCATTTTTTCTCTAATGTGTTGAATTCAACACCCGATGGGAATTTTTGCGCCAGCTTTCGCCAGCATATAGAGGCACGATGCAGCGTGCGCTCCCAGCAAACTGGGAGCGCACGCTTTAGCCGGCAAAAATGCACACCTAAGAGTGTGTACTCCCATGCTTACTGAAGTGTGCGTTCCCTGTCCAATGGTAGGGGCAAAGCGATGCTTCACCCGATGGGCTAGGAGTGTTGAGTTAGATTGGAAAGCAGTTTCCTTTGCCTTGGAAGAGGAATAGGGTGGAGAAATACCCCTGAAGTATATGCT
>JALWJX010000135.1 GCA_026996895.1 Candidatus Kapaibacterium sp. | reverse complement strand
GAACAGATTCAGTCCCACAATCACATCGGCAACAACGGCAGGTGTCCGGAGGTCAAAATCTCGAATTGTGTCACCAGTTCCAGAACCAGAAGATTGAAAATCCAGACGCCACACATCCAGTTGGGCTGCCAGCGGGAGGGTCATTGCAAACAGGAGGACGGTTACACACACACGATTTGCAGACAATGTTTTCGCTTTTGTCATTTTGTCATTCCTGAAATTGTGAAACGAACTAACAGTGTGAGGCAAATATACAAAAAATTCCGGACACAGGCAAGGGCGTCGAAGAGGGTTCGGGAGCGTGTGCTTCAGCGGGCATTTACTGGAAGCGCATCCTTTAGGGTACCTGGGAGCGCACGCTCTTAGGCGGGCAACGATGCCGACTAAAGTCGGCGCTCCAGCATCTGACACAGGGCAGACACATCGGTCTGCCTCTACCACCACGCATTGCTGAACCGGCAGATTCCGTGCGCACTGCTTTCCGTACGCATGGATTCCAATGGGAATCCATGCAGAACATTCTCATCTCCCAAGAGGTGATGCTACCCCAGAAATTTGTTGCGCTCCTTTTTGAGCTCCCGGACCAGTTTCTGGAGCGCCGGATTGGATGACTGCTCCGCCAGCGGGATGTATCGCTGCGAGGTTTCCTGGATGTACTTGATTGGATTGCGCTTGAGGTTGTACTGCAGGGAGCGGAAATTGTCCAGTCGGGCTGCCAGGCGGATGATGAGGCAGTCTTCGCTGGCGTGCTGGAGCTGCTGAATGTGTTCTTGCTCTACCCGTTCGGGATCAACTTTCCGAAGCTCCAGATCCTTCGTGAGGGTGTCTACAATGTAGGCAACGTACGGACCGAAGTTGTACTCCAGCACCGCTGGAGTCAGCACTTCGGAATCCTCCAGCACATCGTGGAGCAGCGCAGCGGCGATGACGTCGGCGTCGTAGATGTGGAGTTCATCGATGAGAATCTTTGCAACGCGGGTGGAGTGGTAAAAATACGGGCTGCCATCGCTTCGAACCTGAAACTGGTGGACGTGCTCGGCTAATTCGTACGCACTTACGACCTTCTGCAATTCGATCGGGTCCAGTTTGTCTTCCAACCGTGCAATGAGCTCTTCTTTCGACAGATATGTCAAATGGTAATCTGGTTGCCTGACCTCCATACACCTACGTGCCGTTACTCACACGAGTTAATTGCCGTGCACTTTCCAGCAGGGCATCGGTAATTTCCTCTCCTCCCATCAGGCGGGCAACTTCATACAACCGCTCTTTTGGTGGCAGAGACCGTGCTGTGACCACCGTGCGCTGTCCAACCACCTGCTTTTGCACTACAATATGCTCGTCCGCCAGCGCCGCAATTTGCGGCAAATGCGTGATGGCGATAATCTGATGGTATCGCGATAGATTCTTCAACGCCTTCCCCACTTTTTGCGCAATGCGCCCGCTGATTCCAACATCGATTTCGTCAAAAACGAGCATAGGCAAACGATCCGATTTTGCAAGAATTGTCTTCAACGCCAGCATAATCCGGGAAATTTCTCCCCCGGAAGCAACCTCCACCAGCGGTTTTGGTTCTTCCCCGACATTGGTCGAAATAAAAAATTCTACCGAATCGATCCCGCGCTCGAAACACCGATAGCAGCCCTCATCGGTTGCCGCTACGACCATTTCAGCCGTACAATCCAGCGGATGTTGCAGTATTTGTATCCGGAACGTCGGATGGGCAATTCCCAGATGCTGAAGCAATTGTTCCACCTGCTTTTCAACCTCTGCTGCCACCTTCCGTCGGCGATGGAATAATTTCAACGCAATTTTGCCAACCTGCCGTTGGTGCTCCGCTATCCGCTGTTCCAACTGCCGCAGCGCTTCCTCAAAATTTTCTGCCAGCTCCAATTCTCGCTGCAATTGAGCCTTCGCTGCCAGCACCTGCTCCAGCGAGCCGTACTTGCGAATTAAGCCCCGCAACTGAGAAAGCCGCTGCCGGATGTGATCGATCCGCTGCGGATCAAATTCTATTTCCGACTCATACCGCTGCACAAATCGGGCAAACTCTTCCACCATCACAATGGCTGATTGCACATCCGCACGGTAGGGATCGAATACGCGGTCGATTTGCTGCAACTGCTCCACCAGCGACCGAACCTGGATCAACTGGTCGCGAATCGCCGCTTCTCCTTCGTACAGCAACATCGAAAGCTGGTGGAGTGCATCGATAATAAATTCTGCATTCTCCAGCACGGATAACTCCCGCTCCAGCGCCTCTTCCTCACCCGGCTGCGGATCAATGTGCTCAATCTCTTCGAGTCGAAACCGGTTGAACGCTTCCTCCTGCCGCAACTGCTGCTCCCGTTGCTGCAGGGATTCGTATTCTGCCACTGCGGCTTTCAACTGCTGCAACGCCTGTTGATACTGTTCAACGATGCCTTCCAGCCCGCCGACATTATCCAGCAATTTCTGCTGAACCGGCACTCGCAACAGGGATTGATGTTCGTGCTGACCGTGAAAATCCACCAGGTAATTACCCAACTCCTTCAGCGTGGCAACTTTCGCCGGCGTATCATTCACAAAAGCGCGGCTCAATCCATTGGTATAAATTTCTCGCCGCAGCAGCAACAGTCCTTCCTGCAACGGGTCAAACTCGTGGCGTTCCAGAAATTGCTCAATCGTTCGATTGCCCCGAATATCGAAGATTCCTTCAATCACCGCCTTTTTCGCCCCGCTTCGCACGACCGTCGCCGATGCTCGCTCCCCCAGCAGCAATGACAGCGCATCGACGATGATCGATTTGCCTGCCCCGGTCTCACCGGTGATAATATTCAAACCAGCCCCAAAGTCCAGTTCCAACTGGTCAATCAGTGCAAATTGCTGGATTGCTAAGTGCTTCAGCATACCGTCGCACAATTATTTTTGTTTTGCACTGCACAGTGACGTTTGTGCGCCCCGCTTCAGTTTCGTCCTGCTTCATCGAATATCGACCAATCGATACTGACGCTGGAAGCGTTCAAACACAAAAATTTTGCCAATATAGGGGCGATAATCCCACACTTCCCGCACCGTTCCATCCGGGTCAAATTCCCGCTGGATCGACGCCGGTGGACCGAAGCAAACATACGCGCGCTGGCGATCATCCAGCCGTCGCTGCATTTTCCACTGAGAGCCCAGATTAAACAGGGCATAGTCCACGCGGCGGTAGAACGCCACCAGTGCCTCGTTATACGCTGTTTTCGGCGTCGGATCCAGATACTGCCAGAAGGCGTGGAATTTCCGCAACTGTTCATCGAACGATCCACCGGTCAACCAGTCTTCCTGCTCATCGTTCAATAAAATCCGCACCATCCGTTGGGCGGTTCGCAGTTGATGCAGCGACACCGGATGGTGGATCCACCGAACAGCGAACCGGTACTGAGCAATGATTCCGGAACCATCGGGTTGCCAGAGTGACAGGCGGTAGTGTCCGGGAAACAGGGCATTAGGAGCAATCGGCAACCTGAGCCATCCAATGGTGGTAGGCGCTCCGGGCACCTGCCGCAGCGGCATCCCTGAAAGTGGTGGCAGTTCTACAAACACCGTGTCTGTTTCTTCCCGCAGGGTAACAATTCCCGGAAAAAATTTCGCTCTTCCCTGCAGTGGTTGCCAGGGCACCCATTGCCACACTTCAGGCTCCTGCTCTTCTCCTGCTCGCTCCAGTCGCCAGGGAATACCATCGACTGCGGCGGTTCGGATCACCGGCAGCAGCAGCACGCCGGAATCCGGCGCATACGGCACTGCCCGATGCAAAAAGACGGGTTCCAGGTGGTTCTGCCGAAACCGCAGTGCAACAGGAGCAAAGATTTCACTCCACGGCGTCACTGCCGATCGGATGGTATCATACAGCACTTCGGCAGGTGGACGCCGGAAGCGGACGGCAACGAAGTAAGGCTGCTTTTCCAAACGGGTGTGATAAAGCCGCTGAATATGCTGGCGAATGCCCTGTGGCGAGCGAATTTGCACCGTATCGTGGACCGGGATGCTGCGAACAATAAACCGCGCTGTATCCCGGAACTCCCATACAAAGGAAACCGGCACCGCATTACCGTCCGGTGTTTGTCCTTCCAGCGCATTCCCATTGAAATCAATGCACAGGAATACCGCAATGGAATCTTGAGTGAACGGCAGCGTCACCAGTTGCACTCGCACCGGATGTTCCCGATAGAGCAACTGCTCTTTGCCCCGCTGTGCCAGCGCAGCATAGCCGAGCGTAATCATCAGAAGGAACAGAATCCAGCGTATTTGTTGCCGCATTGCTTTGCTCATACCCGCACCATTTGCACAACTTCCTCCAGCAGCAACGCTGCCGCCAGCGCATCGATGCCGGCGTGTCGCGTCTTTTTCTGCAACTTTCGCTCCCGCTGCACCTGCCGGGCGTGAGCGGTCGTATAACTTTCATCAACCAGCACCACTGGTAACTGAATTTTCCGGCGCAGTGCGGTTGCAAATTGCTGAACCAGCGGCAGGAGTCGGGATGTACGCTGCCGATCCCACAGTGGGATCCCCACGACCACCGCTCCTACCTGATGCTCCTGACACACCTGCTGGATCACCTGCCAGTGCTGTCCATCATTGGCAATGGTCATCAGCGGTGTTGCGCCCAGCCACAGCGGATCGGTCACTGCCAACCCGATGCGCTTTGTTCCGAAATCAATGCCCAGCAAAGGCCGTTTCGGCTCCAATGACGACAACGTATTGAGAGCCGTTGAATCGAATTTGTCCATTGCTGCTGACTCCATTCCCTATACTCCGCTGGAAACTTGCTCGCAGCTCCGGTTTGCGTGGCAGGTAAAACGTCAACCTGGTGCCGTGCCCCGGTGCTGTTTCAATCTTTAAAATCCCCCGATGTTCCAGCACTGCCCGCATTATAATGGTTGTTCCCAGCCCCGTTCCCTGGTGAAAGCCGGTTTCAAACGGGGTTAAAAATTTTTTCAATGCCGCCTCATCCATCCCTTTGCCATCGTCCTGAACGACGATTTCCACCATATCCCATTGGCAGCGGCAGCGGAGCAGGATAGTGCCAGGGCGATGTTCCAGCGCTTTAATCGCATTCTCACCGGCATTACGAATACCTCGCTCCAGCATCCTGGGATATCCCACCATATCACAGCGATCTGCTTTCACCACGATCCGGGCTTCCGGATGGGAAATCGCTATCAGATCATCCCGGATCTGGGCAAACAATTCCTCCAGTTGAATCTCCTCCGGCTTCTGCTGTGCGGGCGCTGCCAGCAGCATAATATCGCGCACCCGTCCCTGCAAAATGCGCACCTGCGCAGAAATTTTTTTCACAAAAAACGCTTCCTCGCTTTTGATTCGGCGACTCAACTGATCCGCATTCAGCCGGATAATGGAAAGATTGGTCTGCATATCGTGCACCAACTGCGCCCAGTTAATCAGCCGCTGGTGGCGCATCACCTCAGTAATATCCCGCCCAATGACCAGAATGCCGCGGGAACGTCCCAGCATTCCGCGTAACGGGATAATGTGGAAAAGCCACTCCCGTATTCCCTGCGCTGTCGGCGATCGCAGATCCACTTTAAAATTAGCACGCACCTGTTCCTGCTGCACTTTTTGCACCGCTTCAAACAATTCCTTCAAAGCCGGCACTCGCTGCATCAGTGCGCCAATACTCTGTCCAATTGCTGTTTCTCCGCCCAGCAATTCCTGTCCCACGTGGTTGGAGCGAACCAACCGGAGTCGATTATCGAAGACCCAGAAAGCATCCGCCATTGGCAACACGAACAACGTCCGCATCAACCGGCGGTACTGGAACAGGCGGACAAAGACCAGCAGCACCATTGCCGCTACCACTGCGCCGAGGAGATATTCCCAGTACTGCTCGATCGCGATCCGCTCCCACAGGGGTCGAGCTTCCAGACGGATGACCCGTACCCCCTGCTCCGGATCTTTGATGAGCACAAAAGCATCCGCTACCAGTAGCGCCTCCATCTGCGAACAGTATCGCTTCAAAAGCGTCATTGGCAGAATAAAAAGTGTACGCCCCTGGAGGTCGATTCCCATCAAGGCAGTTGCTGTTCCCAGCAGAATCGTTCCCCGGTGTGCGGCAATCAAAAACGGATCTCTGGCAGGATGCTCCACTTCATATCCCTGCCAGTGCAGCCGCTGGTGATCCATCGATCCTATCCGGAGCTCTGCTCGCTCGCCGTGCGGTGCGACGGCAACCACGGTCGGTACACGATTATCGACGACAACGGTATATTCGCATTCTCGAAATGGGATGACGCTGGCAGTCAGGGGCTGCAGCGTTGCAGGATGCAGCATCGTGAGCACAGCGTAATACGGGAATTGATGCACCACCAGCAATCCATCTGCCACCTTCTGCAATAGCTTTGGTTCGCCGACTGCCAGTTGCACGCGCCGAACCAGCATCCCATCAACCCATTGGGTCAAATAGGACAGGTTCGGCAGGCGATGGAGCATCCACAGCGTATCCTGCACAGTGACAAAATCCACCACCGATCCTTCGGGAAGTGGATGCTGCACCACTGTATCAGCAGACAGATCGCCGATGTACAGCGTCTGCCCTATGATCGCATACAGGATGTTCTGCACCTGCGCGGCACGGGCAACGGGCTGGGGTGGCAGCGTCACGCCGTCTGCCAGTTCTATCTGTTTCTTCACTCCTCCTTCGGCGTTCACAATGCGATACTGCAACTGCCGATTATGAGCATCATACAAAAGAATGCCAAAGCGACCGGCTTTCAACGGCAGCGTCGCAAGCAATTGTCCCGGCAGTGTCCATTCCCGAATGACTTTCAACGTTGGCAGAAGGCGGAGAAAAAAATGCGGTGTGTTTTGATCTGTCGTCTCACTCAGCGTGAGAATTCGTTGAGCATCCACCATCCACACCTGCGCTGCCGGTACCTCCCGTTCCAGATACGCTCCATACGGTGGTTGCAGCACAGCAGCAATACCCTTCAGCGTCAGGATCGTCCACAGAACAAAAAGCAGCCGATTCATTCGTTGCCTGCGGATGCCGGTTTAAGCAAACAGACCACCCAGGCGGCGACCGCCTCCCCGTTGCCAAGACTATCCAGTTGTTCATTGGTGGTCGCTTTGATCGACACTGCAGAAAGGGGCACCTGACAGAGTTCGGCGATACGGCGACGCATTGCCTGCTTGTAAGGTGCAATTTTCGGTTGCTGGAGCACGATTGTGCTATCAATATGGGCAACGCTCAAATGCCGCGCCTGCAACGCTGCAATGATGGCTTCAACAAATGTTGCACTATCGGCGCCCTTCCACTGCGGATCGGTATCCGGAAACCATTCCCCAATATCGCCCAGAGCAGCCGCTCCCAGCAAAGCGTCGCACAGAGCGTGGAGCACCACATCCCCATCACTATGGGCAACTGCTCCTCGATCCGATGGAATCTCTATGCCGCCCAGCTTCAGCCGATGCCCGCGCGCCAGCCGGTGAATATCATAACCGATGCCAACCATCGTTATAAGGAAGAATTTTAGCTGTTTCAAACGTTGCGCTGTCTCTACACAACGAATAACAACTGAGAGTATGGCAAATTCCGTACAATATGGGGCTTGAGCGCAGTGAACACCCGGTGATTCTGACGGTTTCAGAAATCACGCGGGCAATCAAATCGGTTTTAGAGGACGAATTCCCCGTTGTCTACGTCCGTGGCGAAGTCTCGAACTTCAAACAGCACACTTCCGGACATCGATATTTTACGATCAAAGATGCTGAAGCGCAGATCCAGTGTGTGCTGTGGCGCTCCCGACGGCTTTTGTTCCAACTGACCGATGGAATGGAGGTCATTGTCGAAGGGCGACTGACCGTTTATGCCCGGCAGGGGAATTATCAGATCGACTGCTCCCGCGTTATTCCGGCAGGCAAAGGCGATCTGTATCTGGCATTTGAACAATTGAAGCAGAAATTAGCTGCCAAAGGGTACTTTGCTGAAGAGCGGAAGCGCCCGCTGCCACCATTTCCGCACAAAATCGGTATTGCCACCTCCATTTCCGGCGCAGCGATCCGGGACATTCTCACCACCCTCAAACGCCGTATGCCGCTGGTCGAAGTCCTGATCCGTCCTACGCTGGTGCAGGGTGAAAGCGCACCGCAGGACATTGCGCAGGCGATAGCGGAACTGAATCAAACCGATTGCGATGTGATCATTGTTGCTCGCGGCGGTGGCTCCATTGAGGATCTGTGGGCATTCAACACCGAAATCGTCGCCGAAGCCATTTACCGATCTCGCATTCCGGTGATCTCTGCGGTGGGACACGAAGTGGATTTCACCATTGCCGACTTTGTGGCGGACAGGCGGGCAGCCACGCCGACAGCGGCAGCGCAGGTGGTCGTCCGCGACCGCACCGAAGTGCAGCAGCAACTGCACGCAGCACTTCGCCGACTCCAGACCGCCGTGCAGAGCCAGCTCCAGCTTCGGAAGCAACGCATCGAGCATCTCCAGCACCTGCTGGAACGGCGATCACCGCTGCACCGGATTCACGAATATGCCCAATATCTGGACACGCTCCAGATGCGCCTGCAGAGTGCAATGCTTCGGGCATTGAACCATCGCCGGCAACTCATTGACCGCCTTGCTGCCCATTTGCGCTCCCTCCACCCTTTTGCCCCGCTCAGCAAAGGGTATGCCCTGCTACGCACCAACGGTCATTATCTCGCTGCTACCGAGCCGTTACATCCCGGCGACAGCATTCGGATCGTCCGGGCGCAGCAAATTGCTACCGCAACTGTGGAACACGTCCAACCAGGAGATCAGGCTGATGGGATCGATGAAAACCTTTGAAGCAAAACTCCGCCGGCTGGAAGAAATTCTCGACATCCTGGGTCACGGCTCCGAAGCCCTGGATACACTGCTCCAGTTGTCCAACGACGGAACGGCATTGCTCCAGGCATTGCAAGACATGCCGGAAACAGCGGAA
>JALWJX010000134.1 GCA_026996895.1 Candidatus Kapaibacterium sp. | reverse complement strand
CTGTTCAGATTTACCTGCCACCGTTGCGAGAACGGAAGGAAGATATTCCCCTCTTAGCAGAGTATTTCGCCCGGCGAATTGCGCAGCATCTGGAAATCCCGTTTGAAGGCTTTACGGATGAGGCGCTGCAATTGCTGATGCGGCTGCCGTGGTACGGCAACATTCGAGAATTGCGCAATGTCGTCGAAACAGTGATGTCTATCGAACGCCCCTCCATTATTACACCGGCAATTTTACAACCTCACCTACCCAAAGTTCTGGGCGCTCCCGGCGAACGCTCACTTCCGGCGACAGGATCGGTTCAGAACGAATTTGCCCTCCAGCAGCAACTTGCCGCCATTCAACAAGACCTGCAAGAGATCAAAGAACTGCTCCAGCACAATAGAGCAACACCCCGATCGCTCCCGGCTCCTGCCACTGACCATCCCTCTCTCCCATCGTTGAATTTGCAGGAACTGGAAAAAATTGCCATTCGTCAGGCGTTAGAAGCCACCCACTGGAACAAGCGAAAAGCGGCTCAACTGCTGGGCATCAGTCCTCGCACGCTGTACCGCAAACTTGCCGCATACAGGTTAGAGTAATGGCGGTGGAGTGTTCAACAAATGCTGAAAAATGCTGCTCCGACGATTCGCAGACTTCAGCGTGCTAAAATGACGCTTTCCTCGCACCTGCAGCAATGGTGGCGTCACATCAGTGCTATTTTTCTCCGCGTCGAGCACCATCACCTCTTTCTTCTGGCATCCGGCATCTCGTATGATGCTTTTCTGTTTTCCCTGCCAACGCTGCTGGTTATGGTGTTCTTGGTCGGCCTCTTTACAGATGCCCACTCCATTGTGCAAACGCTTACGGATTTGTTGCAGCAGGTATTTCCGCCGGAGCAGTGGTCACAATCCTTCGTCAACGAAACAACGCAGCAATTGCAATGGATTCTGGACAAAGCCTTAGCGCTGGGATGGATCTCCATTCCCGCCGTTTTCTGGCTGGGCTCAACACTGTTTGGTTCTATTCGCACTGCTCTGAACGCCATCTTTGAATTAAAAGAACCGGGATTTTTCCTGAAATACAAACTCAAAGATATCGGTATTCTGCTCTTTTTCACCCTGCTGGTAATGCTTGTGGGAATTTTCAACACCAGTACAACCGTTCTGGAAATTTTCCTGTCAACGTATTTTCCAAAAATTTCGACGCTGTGGCTGTGGGCGCGCAATCTTCTCTCGCTGTGTATTACCGCCGTCTTCTTCTATTTTCTGTATCTCCTTCCACCGCACGGCACTCTCCCCTCCTACGTGGTACGTTTCAGCACTATTCTCAGTACGATTTTGTGGGAAAGTGCAAAATACCTGTTCGCCTGGTATATCAGCAATATTTCCTCGTACGGGACAATTTACGGAACGTACGCGGTTATCGTCGTATCAGCGCTGTGGATGTATTACACCTGGATGATTTTTCTCCTCTCCGCGGAAATTGCACGATATTTCTACGAATCTCGTCTCACTTGTGTAGCAGCAAGTAAAACCAATCCAGCCTCCAACGATGAAACGTGATATTTCAGAATTCAATATGCAGGAGTTGTTGGAGCGTTATAAATTGCAATCAAAAATTATCGAACTGTTAAAAGCAGCTCACCAGGAACTGAAACAGGAAAATTATCCGCGCTCGTTTATCCACCTTTCTTCCGCGCGTCGATACGCGCGCAAAATGCTCCAGGCGCAACTATTCCTCCCCGACGAAGCCCACATTCCCACGCTCATTCAGGAGCAAATGCAATCGCTGGCAGAAGCGAAAGTGCTGCGCAACTAATTAATCCTCGGCGCGGACAACATTTTGCAAAACACCCAACCGCTCAATTCGGAGCTCTACAGTATCGCCCGGTTGCAACCAGCGGGGAGGATCGAACACTTTGCTGCCGTTGAGCTCCAGCAAACATCCGGTACCAACGGTTCCTGAGCCAACTACCTCTCCAGGATGAACAGTAACGCCGTAGCTGATGCGTTCTAAAATTTGCGCAAATGTCCAGCTCATATCTTTGAGATTGCCCTGGGAAATTCGCTCTCCGTTGAGATAGGCTTCCATTTGCAAATCGTACTGGGCACCAGCGGAGGTCTCAATCCGGCGATCCTCCAGTTCCTCTTTCGTCACCAGATACGGACCCAGCGACGTTGCGAAATCTTTGCCCTTTGCAGGTCCCAGGTTCAATTTCATTTCCTCCATTTGCAGGGATCGGGCGCTCCAGTCGTTCATAATCATAAACCCCACAATGTAGTCATCTGCGCGCTCAGCCGGGATATTCCTGCCCGTTCTACCAATCACCGCTGCACATTCCAGTTCAAAATCCAGACGTTCTAGATGGCGTGGCTGCACCCATACCGGTCCCGGTCCTGTCACCGCCCGCTGGTTGGTGAAGTAGAAAACAGGAAACTGATCAAATTCCGGAATCATTGGGAGTCCCCGGTTTCGGCGAGCGGTTTCAACGTGCTGCCGGAACGCATATCCATCGCGCATTGATACAGGTCGTGGCAGCGGCGCCAGTAATTGCACCTCCTCCGAGCCAAAAAGCGCCGGTTTGCTCAAATTGCCATACTCTTTCTGGAGCCATCCAAAAAGCTGCGCCCGTGCCTCCCATCCAGCCGTTCCCAACTGCAAAAACGAAAGCAAATCCGATGGCAAAGCCTCCAGCGGAGCATCAAAATGGGCTTTCGCTTTCTGATAGCATTCGGCAACATCCGCAATCCATTGATCCGCAACTACAACGCCAAACCGCTGTGCTGCACCCACTGCATACGTTACGAGCTTCATCTCACATCCCCTAAGTTGTTGGCACCGATGTCGTTTGTTGCGTTTTGGAGGGAGCAAAAACGAGCGGTACTACCGATTCGTGCTTTGGTTGCCGCAATTGGCGAACGTGCCGGAATGAAAGCCAGGCAAAATAGCCATAGCCGAAAGCAAATAGAAGCTGGAAAGGCACCGCTGCAAATTCCCACCAGAAAGCAGAGATACCAGCACCGGCAAGGAGATAGACCGCCAATGCCGCCTCAATCCAGGTTGTCCAATGCACCGTTCGGGGGACATACCGCCTCCGCCGTCGCCAATCATCATACGCCCGTTCAATTCCATACTTGGGCGTCCGGACAAAAGCAGATCGGCGTTTGAGCAATGCCTCAATCACGGCTTTTGCATTGTTCACAGACAATCCCATCGTCCCCGCCAGATACAGCGGGAACAACCAGAGCCGCTGCTGCCAGTCTTCTTTGTCCTCCGTCACCGTGTATTGACTACAGGCAAAAGCGGCGAAGGTGCTCAGGGCAGCAAAGATAAAAACGGCAAAGAAGGTAAAGACCGGATCGTAGACAGGGAAAGCTTTTTTCAACATTACGATCGGGAAACACAGCACAGCGATCAACGGCAACAGTAAATACACCACATTGGCACTGAGATGCATCATCGCCTGCCACTTGACCTTCCACGGCAATGAGGCTCGCAGCACCTGCGGGATTAACTTCCGGGCTACTTCAATGGAGCCTTTCGCCCATCGAAACTGTTGCGCTTTGAACGATTGCACATCCACTGGCAACTCGGCTGGCGTTGTGATATGCGGCAGGAAGAGGCACCGCCATCCCCGCATTTGCGCTCGATAGCTGAGATCCAGATCTTCCGCCAGCGTGCTCCCATCCCAGTTGCCGGCATCGATGATCGCTTCTTTCCGCCACACTCCTGCCGTTCCATTGAAGGTCAGGAAAAAGCCTGCCCGGCTGCGCACCAGTTGCTCGATGCCAAAATGATAGTCCAGAATCAGTGACTGGATGCGGGTCAACAAAGAATAGTCAGCGTTAAGATGGGTCCACCGCGTTTGCACCATTGCAAGGCGTTCATCCAGTTGAAAATAAGGAAGCGTGCGGAGCAGGAAATCGGGATGTGGAACGAAATCCGCATCGAAAATCGCAATAAACTCCCCGCGAGCTTTTGCCAATCCCTCTTTGAGTGCCCCTGCTTTAAAACCATTGCGATGGGATCGGTGATAATACACGATGTTGACCCCTCTCTGCTGATACTCTCGAACCAGCCGGCGGGCTATCAGACGCGTATCATCTGTTGAATCATCCAGCACCTGAATTTCCAGCTTCTCACGCGGATATCGGAGCTGGCAGACGTTCCGAATCAACCGTTCGACAACATAAATTTCATTGTAAATCGGCAACTGCACTGTGACAGTCGGATATTCCTTCGGTGGCGGTGGCTCCGGCTCCGTCCGATGCCGCAGGCGATAGTACAAATACGCCAGATAGGCGCCGTGGAAGCCGTATAGCGACAATGCAAAGAGAACAGAACCATAAACCACCAACAACAGTTCCTGCATCGCTACTCCTTATTGTTATGAACACCTCTTGCTGGAGGGTATGCTACCGATGGACAGATCAGCAAATGTCTCAACGCTGAGTGCCGCCAGTACTGGACAGCAAAACGGAAAGCCAGTAAAGGAAACTGCTACTGCAATGATCTGCTTCTTCTGACGCCACGCTGCGCTACCAATGGGAAATAACCGCCAGCAGAATATCCTCTGCAATAGCTGCCAGCGCTTCTTGCGCCACCTGATCCCGCGCTTCAGCACCTCCTGCCACCGGGTAAACCCGGTACTGCGTGAAGGTCTTTTTCCATATCTGCTTCTTCCGCACCCGATCCCAATATTCTGCTTCCACCACCACGGTAACTTTTCGATCCTGTTCCTGCTCGCCTGTCTGCACGGTAAGCACTTCGTCCCGCACTGCTCGAATGACCGTGGACAGGGTGGCATCTGCATTCTGCTGTACCAGCGTAAAGCTGCCATCATTTTCAAATTGCCGAATCAATTCCTGTGTCAAAAACGTTGCATATTCTGGATTCCCAAAGCCACTCTGATCATCCACCGTTTGAATATGCAATGTCTTCAGGTGCGGGGGAATGGATCCACCCGTAAAGGAATAACAGCCGCCCGCAAACACAAAAACACTCAAAATTAGCAGTTGCGGTAGAAAAACGGGATGACAATTCGATGACAATTGTTTCATCTTTGCCTCACTCTGTACCTACTGACCACCAGATTGCACCGCCCGAACCAGACAACCACTTCTTTGAGGATACATCGATGGTTGCCTCAGAACGTACTGTACAAACACTTTAACCAGCACTTAATTGCAGAAAAATCCGTAAATTTCGGTTTCCGTAAATCAAGCAGCATAAAGAGGAAGTGAAAGTCCAGACGTATCTTACAGCTTCATTGCTACCGGAGTCTCCGGGACCGTCACCAGCGCTGGCGGTAATGATTGACGTGCTGCGCGCCAGTACAACTATTTGCGCGGCGCTGGCTGCCGGAGCAGAAGCGATTATCCCCGTTGCAGAGCTGGAAGAGGCTCTCCGATTGGCACGCCAGTTCGAACGATCGACTGTGCTGTTAGCAGGTGAGCGCAAAGGAGAGAAACCAGAAGGATTTGATCTTGGAAATTCGCCGCTGGAATACACCTCAGAAGTGGTCGCTGGCAAAAGGATCATTTTCACGACAACCAATGGAACGCAGGTGCTGCACCGCCTCCGCTTCGCACCATTGGTACTCGTTGCGGGATTCGTGAACGTATCTGCAACTGCCAATGCAATTGCAGCAAGAGTCAGCCAATACGCCGAGCTTCACCTCTGTTGTGCGGGCACCACTGGTACGCTGGCACTCGAAGACGCGCTGGCTGCTGGCGCACTGATTGATCGATTGCAGTCGCTCTTACCACAGTTAACCCTTACCGATGCTTCACGTGCCGTTCTCTGGCTGTACCAGTACAACGCTGATCGCCTTGCTGACATCGTACGCACTACTGACCACGCTCGTCGCCTGCAATCTCTCGGTTTTGGTAATGATATTGCCTTTGCAACGCAATTGGATACCTTTGCCATTGTCCCGGTAATGGATCAGCACATCATCCGGCGGAGCGAGAAGAACAATCAGGAAATAGAACGATGAGAAGCAGCACGCCGAACGTTATCTCCTCCCAGCGGACAACGAAAAAATCTCCGATACGTCGGCAGCGGGTGCGCACCACACTTGCTAAAAAACCCTCGCACTTACAGCAGCAAATTCAAAAACACCAGCACAAAATTGTTGCCATTCTTCTGGGCACGCTCAGTCTGGCAACGTTCCTTGCGATTGTATCCTACAGCCCATACGATGCCACGTTGACAATGCTCAGCTTTCGAGACGTGTGGAAATTGCTCCTGGGCGACCCTCAGTTACAGGCTTTAGTCGAAACGACCCATAACTGGCTGGGCATCGTTGGCGCGATCATTGCGGATTTCCTCATCAACCAGCTTATCGGATACAGCGCCATTGTCATTCCGGTCCTGCTGGGAATCTGGGCATACTGGATCTGGCAGCAGAACATTCCGTCAAAACTGCCCTTTCACACCGGCATTACGCTCAGCGCTGCATTACTCATTGCCACAACATTCGGCGTCCTGAATCTGGCAACCGCTGCACTATCACTGGAGTGGAGTGGCGCTGTTGGTGAATTCCTGGCTCACATTCTTCGATCCCTCTTTGGCATTGTCGGCGCTTTCCTGATCCTGACCGCTCTTGGTTTTCTGATTGGACTGCTGGTTGCCGGCGAACGCCTTTCCAGCCGGATACAGCGTCAACTTCAGCAAGCCCGCCGATGGCTTCAGGCAAATCTCTCTTCCCTCGCACGCAAGAAACCACAAGTACCGGAAGCAGCGCCATCTGCACCTTCCCGGACACCGCAGCCACCAGCTCCATCTGTGGAGCCAGAAGAAGAGCCTGCCCGCCGCATCCGGCAGAAGCTGGAGCAGGAAGTGGTTATCCAGCGTCCGGAGCAGACTTCGAACTTCTCCGAATCTCCAGTGACCTCTTCATCAGATTCCCAAAAATCCACCACTCGTACAACTCCGTCACCGGACACGAAACCATCCAGAACCCTGCGTGCAAAACCCTCCACGCCTCCAGCACCTGCTGCTCGTCCCCTGAAACTGGATGTCACACCGCAGAAAGCAGAAGAAACCGTTCCTGACAAAACCTTCGTTGACACGCACCCGCTGGACGAACCCATTACCTACAATCCGCCCACCATCGACCTGCTGGACCCTCCGGAGGAAATCAGCGCTGTTGATGAAGAAGAGCTCCGCCGAAATGCGGAAATTCTCAGAGAAAAACTGCGCACGTTCAAAGTAGAAATCGAAAACATCACGGTTACTCCCGGACCGGTTGTGACGCAGTATGAATTCGTCCCAGCCGCAGGGATCAAGGTCAGCCAGATCGAAAGCCTGGCGGACGACATTGCGCTGGCGCTGAAAGCCCGTGGTATCCGCATTATCGCACCAGTACCGGGCAAGGGCACGGTCGCGGTGGAAATCCCGAATCACCAGCCAGCCATTGTGCGATTCAGCGAAATTATCCGCTCCCCAAAATTCAAAAATGCGAACTATCAGTTGCCCATCGCGCTGGGCAAAACCACTATTGGAGAAATCTTTGTCACGGACTTAGCCCAGATGCCCCATTTGCTCATTGCTGGCGCAACTGGATCCGGAAAAAGTGTTGGAATCAACGTGATCATCGCCTCACTGCTGTTCAAAATGCACCCCCGCTACCTCAAATTTTTGATCATCGATCCCAAAAAAGTGGAGCTCACGCCATACCGCAAACTTAAAAATCACTTCTTAGCCGTATGTCCCGACACGCCGGAGCCGATTCTCACCACACCGGAGCACGCTATTGCAGGCTTGCGATCGGTTGAACTGGAAATGGAGCGTCGCTACGATCTTCTGGCAAAAGCGGGGCAGCGGAACATTCAGGACTACAATCGCAAGGTTCGGGAAAAGAAGCTGCCTGCTTCGGATGAGATCATTCATCGCGAACTTCCCTATATCGTGGTCATCATCGATGAGCTGGCAGACCTGATGATGACAGCCTCCAAGGAAGTCGAAGAGCCAATCACCCGCTTGGCACAACTGGCACGAGCTGTTGGTATCCACCTGGTGGTTGCCACCCAGCGTCCGTCGGTTGATGTCATCACCGGACTTATCAAAGCGAACTTTCCCGCACGCATCGCATATCAGGTGGCAACCAAAGTCGACTCCCGAACTATTCTGGATATGAACGGAGCAGAGCAACTCATCGGCCGCGGCGATATGCTATTGATGACCGGAAGCTCGCCGAAACCGATCCGTCTTCAGAACGCTTTTCTGTCCATCGATGAAGTCGAAGCGATCTGCGATTTCATCAGCAGTCAGCCCGGATATTCGCAGCCGTACACGCTGCCCAGTCTGGCAGAGAAACACAAAGAGGAATTGCTGGGTGGAACGGGAGAACGGGACGAACTGTTCGAAATCGCCGCCCGGATTGTCGTCCAGCACCAGCAGGGCTCAGTATCACTACTCCAGCGTCGCCTCAAAATCGGATACGCTCGCGCTGCCCGCATTATGGACCAACTGGAAGAAGCCGGCATCGTCGGTCCCTTCGAAGGGAGCAAAGCTCGCAGCGTCTACATTCAGAACGAAGAGGAACTCCAGCAGTATCTCTCCCGCTCATAGCAGACAACGCCTCTTCACCGGCGCAGCCTGTCCCTCCCAGAAGCACCTGCTGTAGCGCGCTTCTGCCGGAAGACACACTTCCGTGTACGTGCCAATGAAAGTCGATGACCCAGGCTTGCCGGGAGCGTATGCTTCAGCGGGCATTCTTCTACTGACAGATCCGCTACTGACGGGGACCCAGCGCTCCCGACACAGTACGAACTCACAGATTTGACCTGACGGGTAGATAAGACTTTCTTCTTACTTCACCACCCACACCGGTACCACCTTCATATATCGCCCGCTCCGCAAACGCACAAAATGTATCCCGCTGCTCAACCCCTCCGTCCCAAGCCGTACTTCCTTCCATCCTGCTTCCATCTCTCCTCTCGCTATCACCACCTCCTTCCGCCCATACCCGTCGTACAGCACCACCTCCACCGCTCCACTGAGCCCAATCCCGTACCGCACTACCAC
>JALWJX010000133.1 GCA_026996895.1 Candidatus Kapaibacterium sp. | reverse complement strand
CCCCAGAAGCCACCCCACCCAAGGGTTTCGTATGCCCAAAAGCCGCCGAGCATAATACCCAGCCCCAGCACACCAGCGGCAAAGAGCACCCAGGGAAAAACAATTTTTGCCCAATTCTGGTAATCGCGTCGTAGCAGCGCTGCCATTGCAAAGGCGAAAGGAACCCCCATAGCAGCAAATCCCAGAAACAACATTGGAGGGTGGATGGTAATCCACAAATTATGCAACAACGGGTTGAGCCCTCGCCCGTTTGGCGGAATCATCCCTACTTCCACACCATCGGCTGCATACGTTTCCCACACATAAGCAAAAGGATTTTTAGCCACCATCAGAAGGAGGAGAAAAGCGAAAATAGCACCATACCACACCATCACCGCAGCTTCCAGTCGATACTTCCGTGCATACCACAACACTCCCACTCCGACAAGCACTACCCAAAGAGCCCATAACACAAAACTCCCTTCTTGTCCCGCATACGAGCTGGCAAGCAACAGTGGAAATGATAACTCTCTTGAGGAGTGCTGCCATACGTACGTATATTCAAACCGGTGATTCAGGATATTTGACACGTGCATCACTGCAACAACTCCAAGAAGTGTTGCAGAAATAGAGAAAAACGTCCTCCCTATGAGTCTCCACTCTTCTGATCGGCGCCATATCGACACTGCATACGTGGCAACGGACACCAGAGAAGCTGCAAACGCAAGATGTACCAGAAACTGTCCGATCATTTGGATCTTTCCCCTTTGTTACATCGTTTGTTGAGTCCCTTCGTACTTTGAAGGACACTTCGTCAGAATAGCGGTCGCCCGGAGCGTATCGCCAAGGATCCTGCCCCGAACCACGATGCTGTTTGAGAGCTCAAAATTATTGGGCTTTGCCCCCTGATAGACCACAGGAATTTCATCTCCCTGATCATCCCGGAGCACAAAATAGAATTGATCAACCGACGCCACGTATCGATACCCCTGTTCTTTCACCCACTGTCCGGTAATCTGCATTACCTTCCCTGTTTCCCGCGCCTGCTGAATAGTGCCGTATTCAATGGTGCTTTCATCAAGGGCAAAATATCCTGCTATCAGGAACGCCAGAATCGCTATGCCTCCAATCAAAAGCCGCCGCTGCATTATCATCCCCTTCCTTAGTTGCTTTACTCCCTATGGACGATTGCCTTCGTGCCGTCTTGCCCACTGCTCCAGTTCCACCAGTCGGCGCTCAAGCCGCCACAGCCATCCGGCAATACCGATCCAGATCACAAAGACGATGAGAAAGACCACATAAATCGAGTATCGAATCAAAAACGCTTCCATCTTACCGTATCTCCGACATTTCTTGAACTTGCTGGATTTTGTGTCGCAATGCAAGAATACCACTCCGCACTCTGAGCGAAAGCAGCCAGAAAAACAGGAGCGAAAACGAAAACATTGACAGGGCAAATACAATCTGTTTCAAGGGATGCAAAACACCCGGCTGCGTCGACAGAATGGGACCGGCGGTCTGATCACTGGCGGATCCCGGATGCAAGCCCTCCATCAAGCGGGGCATAATGAACACCAGAAAGGGCACGGTAACAAAAGCCACAATAGCATAGACCGCAGCAATTTGGGCGCGCCGTTGCGGTTCTTCGATCGATTGTCGTAAAGCAAAATACGCTGCATAAATCAGCAACAACAGGAAAATCGATGTTTCCCGCGGATCCCAGTTCCAGAACGATCCCCAATTAAACTTTGCCCAGATCGATCCTGTCACGGTTGCCAGCAATGCAAACAACGTCCCTATGGACACAGCAGAAACGCTATGGACATCATCGATGAATCGACGGCGACGCAAAAACAGCACTGCATACCACAAAGCGTATGCATAAGCAATCACTGCCACCCACGACAGTGGCACGTGGAAAAACAGATTCCGCGCCCGTTCCTCCAATCCGGGAATAAAAGGTAGCGCCAGAATTGGATCTGCGGCAACGATCCCCCGCATCACAAACTGCTGATCATTCTTCCACCGCTGCACCGCCAGGATCACCACGGATGCATCCTTTGGTACAGAGAGTGCGGAAGGAATCAGCACCTGCGCCGTCGTCGGTGGAATTGCCCGATCGGTCATCGGCACTACCAGCGTATCGCCGATGGCAACAGCCGCATCCCAATCCAGTGTTCCAGCAACCGGGACATACAATTCGGGATTCACCTGTCGCCAGGTGATGACAGCATCACGAAACGTTCCGCTCAGTGGTGGCAAAAGTCCCAGTGCAATCGTCAATCCCATTCCTCCGACACACAAAGCCATCCACCACCGAGGGCGGGGACGATGAACAGCAGGCACCAATCCAACGATGATTCCGCCGACCACTCCCAGACCAATCAAAATCGCTTTCATTGGTTACTCTCTCCACACGTAATCAAACAACATTGCTGCAAGTGTTATGACGATCCCGGCATAAGCACCCATCAAGATCAGAGTCTGAACGTGCCATTGCTTCAACACTGCATCCAGCATTCCTTCAATGCCCAGCCGCATCAGCGGTACAAAGACTGGAAAAGCCAGCACCGGTAGTAAAGCTCCCTTCATCTGAGATCGAGCAATCAATGCAGAAAAGATCGGCACCATCGCTCCCATCAGGACGCTGCTGACCCCTAAGGTTAGCCAGAACCCTGTCATCGAAGCAATCGGAACATCAAACACCAGCAGCAGTAAAGCAGCAGCGATGCTCATCAGAAAGGTTACCATCCCTACCTGATACACAACTTTGCCCCAAAACACTGCATAACCGGATACCAGGGTATGCAGCAATACCACTGTTTCCCTTTCATATTCAGCCGCAAAACTCCGTGCTCCCGATTGAATTGCTAGAAAAAACAGCACGATCCAGCAAAATGCTACAAACAGCTCCGGCGCAATGGTTTTTTCCATCAACGCAAACGCCAGAATCAACACAACGACAACGGTAAACAGCAGCAAAGTATAGAGCAGCGAACGATTGCGAAATTCGACCACAATCTCTTTCAAAACGACAGCCCCAATCGCCGATACCATCCCATATTGCTTCCCGTTGTTCAGCTCCAATAACCCAGGCTGCAACAAAACGTAACGTTTCCAACTTTAGCGCATCTTCTCTTGCTGACTTCTTCAAATTCTGCGCCTTTCAATATGCGCACCCCTGAGCAATACAATCTGCTGTAAAGTGTTATCCTGAACATCGATGTACAACTTCGTACAACTTTCTCATCGTTATCCGTTTCTTCGTTTTTCAAAATCAAAAAACAGAGTACAGACCAGCAAATAATGGAATCCACAACCGATACGGACCGTTCTTTCGCTGTATCCGCTTTTGCGGAAGCTCTTGAACAAATCCTCCTGAAAGCGCAATGTCTGGAATCAGCCCTTCAGCACCTGTTGGATTCTTTCCACATCCACAATCTTCCGCCAAAGGACCAGGCGCACGCCTTTTTCCTCATCGCGGATCACTGCAAGCGCATTGATCTGGCAATTGCCCGCCGCTTTATTGAACGTGCTGTGCTTACCTATCCAATCGAAACGCACCGGGATCCCCTGGCAATCGGCATTATGCACACGTTTGCCATTATTATGGGCAAATCAGGGTTCTTTGGAGCTTCTTGGCGAGCGCTGGCAAAGGCATTCCATTGCGCTGCCCGGATCAATGATGTGCGGCATCTGGTCGCTCTCTCCCTTTCATTGTCGACCCTGTATTCGCTGAACGAGCTACTGGATAAAGCGTTGCAGGTTCTCCATTTCGGCGAGATGATCTTAGCGCTGTTCAAAACCGAATTTGACGACCTGACATTTGCCGATTACCGTAACCGGATCATCAGCAATCGCCTGAGTATTTACGGCAAGCAAGGCAATCTATCGAAAGCCTTGTATGAACTGTTACAGTTAAAACCTGACCGCATTCTCAATCCTTCTATCCGTGGACTTACCCTGATGCGCACGGGCATTCTCTGGGAACAACTGGGGGATCTGGAAGAAGCCTACAAAGCCTACCGACGTGCCTGGAAGACGTTGCAGGAGAACACAACGCCTGATCTTTCGGCTGAATTGCACGTCCTGATCAACCTGAGCACAGTATTACTTCAGCTACGCGACTATCAGGCATCCGCAACGTATTCCCGACAGGCATATCAGCACGCTCAGCAACTGCGATCTTCCGTATATCTCATCCCTGCCCTCAGCAACTTCACCAGAGCACTGATCGCCCGGAATGCAAAAGATCAACTACCGGAACTCATCGAGACTCTTCTCACCGAATATCAGCGCGCTTCTTTCTGGAAACACCGTGCAGAACTTGCTTTTGACTTAGCAAACTGCTACGCTGCATTAGAAGAACACAATCAAGTATATCAGTATGCCTTGGCTGCCTATGCGTTGGCGGAACAAAAAGCGGATCAACCGCTTCTTGTAGAATACGCCTTACTGCTGGCAAGGCTGAGCGTACAATTGCAGCGTCGCGATGAAGCAGAACAATGGCTTCAATGCGCCCAAAATGCATTTTCTTCAGAGCTTCCGGATCACCTCCGTATGGAATTCTTTCACACTCACGCCCAATTCTATCAGGCAATCCAGGATTGGGAACGAGCCTATCATTGGCTCGAACGCTATCATCAGGAACACACTGCAGTGTTGCAGGCCCAGCTCAAGAAGCAAAAAGAACTACTGGAACGCAAGCAGCAGATCCAGCGTGAGCAACTCCAAACGCAGCATCAGCAGCAGATTGCTGAAATGCAACACCGAACGCTTCAGCTCCTTACCGGTCATCTCAAGCCATCATTGAACAATGTCCTGTCCACCCTGAAGTTGCTCGACGCAAACCATCCGTTATCGCACCCCTATAACCAGGATATGCTGGCAATCATCGAGCACGAACTTCACAACGCTGCCGAACACGCGGAGCAATACAGCACCGAAGTAAAATCTGCTCTGATCGAACTTTCCCATCAGAACCCGCTGCTGCTTTCATTCCTGATAGATTCCACAGCGCTGGATTCACAGCAGTCATAGAAGAAATACCGGTGCTCAACGGCACTACATTTCCTATCACTGGTGTAGCCGGCGGGATCTGGAGTGCAAATCTTGCTGCTTTGTTGCGGCTACATTCCCTATCACCGATGTAGCCCGACGGGGTCAAACTATGGCGTCACCACTGGTTCCAACAATGTAATGGTCCCGGCGTCCGCATCCAAGCGGGCTAAGGTTCCCAGCGGCAATGTCCATTTGCTGTCGATGTGCCCAATCGGTAGACCATAAACAACAGGAATGTCGAGCGGCTCGAAGTACTGAAGCAAGACCTCCCGGAGCGTGAAGGAAAGCGGAAAAAGTCCCTGACTGGTCGGTTCACATCGCACAAATTGCCCCAGTGCAATACCCCGGCACTGCTGGAGTTTGCCCGCCAGTTGGAGCTGCATCAACATTCGATCCAGTTTGTATGGTTCTTCGGCAATCTCTTCCAGAAACAGAATTGCATCCTGGGTATCAACTTCGTATGGTGTTCCGAGAGTGCTGACCAGTAATGTTAGATTGCCTCCAACCAACCGTCCCGTTGCCTGCCCCGATCGGATGGTCCATACCTCCTGTTTTGGGGTTAACGTCATCGGCTCCCAATCTTCCGGATACCGGGAAGCATAATCTGGCGCAAACAGGACGGTCCGCAGCCATCGGACTGTAAAAGCATTAAAAGTTGACGAAGCCACCGGACCGTGAAAAGTGACCAGGCGACTCTGCTGGTAAATGGCAACCAGCAGGGCAGTAATATCGCTGTATCCCATTATGATCTTCGGATGCTGGCGAAAAAGGGCAAAATCCAGATACGGGAAGATCCGCATAACACCATAGCCGCCTCGCGCTGCAACAATAGCACGAATATCTTCCCGCTCCACAAATTCCATCAACTCCTGCGCTCGATCCTGATCCGGTGCCGCCAGGTACTTATGCTCCGGATAAATGTGTTTACCCAGAACAACTTTCAGCCCTAACTGCCGGAGTTTTTGAACGCCACTTTTGATACTGCTGTAATAAACACCACTGGCAGGCGCTACAATGCCCACCGTATCTCCCGGACGCAAGGCTGGGGGTAAAAGCACCCCATCACTCCGTTGCCATAGGGGTGGTGAGGATGCAAATTTTGATTCTTCACTGCCAATGCCGACTGCCCGGATCGATTGCTTCCCCATTCCCAGCGCTGCCGTACCTGCCATTATCTGCAAAAACCGTCGCCGATCCATCGCTCCCCTGCTTTTGTTCTTCCCCGACATTCTCAACCGCTTCGGCTGCAACTATAATGCCGCTGGCATACCACCCTACAATGGGATATTGCCGTGCTTCTTGCGCGGATTATGATCCACCTTGGTCTCCAGAACCCGCAGGGCTCGGATCAAAAATGGACGGGTTCTTCGCGGCGCAATGATGTCGTCGATATAACCATACTCCGCTGCTTTAAAGGGATTGCAAAAACGCTCCGTGTACTCTGCCTCCAGCTCCTTCATCCGCTGTTCTGGATCCTCCGCAGCAGCAATTTCCTTGCGAAAGAGAATCTCCACCGCTCCTTTAGCGCCCATTACCGCAATTTCTGCTGTGGGCCAGGCAAAATTAAAATCGCCACGAATGTGCTTTGAATTCATCACGTCGTATGCTCCACCGTATGCTTTCCGCGTAATGACCGTTACTTTCGGCACCGTTGCTTCACAGAAAGCATACAGCAACTTTGCGCCGTGGCGAATAATCCCACCCCATTCCTGATCGGTGCCGGGCATAAAGCCTGGGACATCGACAAACACAACCAGTGGAATGTTAAACGCATCGCAGAACCGGACAAACCGGGCAGCCTTTGTACTGCTGTGAATATCCAGCACTCCCGCCAGTACCATCGGCTGGTTGGCAACGATCCCGATCGGCTTTCCATCAAGGGTTGCAAAGCCAGTGATAATATTGGGCGCAAAATCCGGCTGAATTTCGAAGAACTCGCCTTCGTCAACGACTTCATAAATAACCTGCTTCATATCGTACGGCTTGCCGGGATGGTCCGGCACGATGAAGTCCAGCAATGGACTTTCTCGATCCGGTCGGTCACGCGTTGGCAGCGTTGGCAATGGATCAGCGTTGTTGGAGGGCAAATAGCGCAGCAACGCTCGAACCTGTCGCAAACACGTCACCTCGTCATCCGCCACCACGTGGGCAACACCGGATTTTGTTGCGTGGGTATCCGCTCCGCCCAATTCCTCAAAGGTAACCTCTTCGTGCGTTACCGTTTTCACTACATTGGGCCCGGTTACAAACATATAGGACGTCCCCCGAACCATAAAGATAAAGTCGGTAATGGCAGGGGAATACACTGCACCACCGGCACAGGGACCCAAAATGACAGAAATCTGGGGAATAACGCCACTGGCAAGAGTATTGCGCAGGAAAATATCAGCATAGCCACCCAGCGAAACCACGCCTTCCTGGATCCGGGCACCTCCTGAATCATTGAGTCCAATCATCGGTGCTCCAATTTTCATCGCCAGATCCATAATCTTGCAAATCTTTCGTGCGTGCGCCTCCGACAGCGATCCTCCAAAGACCGTAAAATCCTGCGAAAACACACACACGGTCCGCCCATCAATTTTTCCAACCCCGGTCACAACGCCATCACCCAGCGGACGTCGCTTGTCCAGTCCAAACTCGGTACTATGATGGCGTACGAACAGATCGATTTCCTCAAAAGAACCTTCATCCAGCAACAACTGTAACCGTTCCCGGGCGGTCAATTTTCCCCGGCGATGCTGGGCTTCAATCCGGTCTTTTCCACCGCCCAGATATGCCTGTTGCCGCAATTGTTCTACAACTGCTAACCGATCCATCGACCTATTTGCCCCTGTTTTGCACTTCAATTCACCGTTAGAAAGCAAATCGCAGCACTTCGGTCCACCGTACGACGGTTACCACCCGATAGCCCAGATAGGTTCCCAGCCCAATGAGGGTCAAGCCGGCAAAGCGGTGTAACAATTCCAGTACTCCAGGGGAGATACGATCCCGAAGGTGGAGGAAGATTTCGGTCAGGACCGCAATCCACAACAAGACGCCCACACCAAAACCGAGACTAAAGGCAAAATGTGCCACTACAGAATGCGCGACAAACTGCATATCCTGAACAAAAACGGCGACGTAGAGAAGCGATGGGATGAAGGTAGGATTTGCCAGATTCGCCAACGCTAAGATGATCCCCACCAGCAGCGGCATCGAGAACCGCTGTGTCAGTCGTTCGACAAATTCAACCCGCCGTGGCTTTCTCCCTACCGCCAACCGCACTCGCCGCACTTTCAAATTGACAATGCCATAGCCAATTAACAGTGCAACGGCTACCAGTTGAAACAGCAGGAACCACAGGGAGTGCTGCGATACATAATGCTGAAAACTCTGAGTCAGCGCCGCGGTAAATTGCAGTCCCAGAAGGACATACAAAAGATCCATTATTGCGGCTCCTCCTCCCAGCAGAATACTCTGGCGCCGCCGCCCATTGAGCGCCTGTTTCATCACTGCCACCCCGATAGGACCGGGGGGAATAGACAATACAAAGCCAAAACCAATGCCAATAAGAAACGGGAACACCATTACCATTGCCCCATGCGGTTATGCCCTCCGCTTATTTTGCTTCACCTCGCCCTTTATTGCCTTTATTTTTCGTAAATTTATGAAAATCTTCGGGATTAACCAGCAAACAACGCAAAAGTCAATGCGCACGCAGGCAACGCTGTCCTTTGGTCAATGGCTCACTGCTTTTGCCATCGCCGTCGGTATCTGGGCGTATGTTGCCCTCCACGGCGAGTATACGCTCACGCTTTCTGTGCCCATCACCTATACCCTCCCTTCTAACTTTGTCTTTGCAACCCGAGTACCGGATACCTTAGCCGTCAATGTCCGTGGTAGCGGATTCGAACTTATCAATTTCCTGATCAATCCTCCATCGGCACTCCACCTATCCTTTGCAGGATTGAAACGGGATACCGTCCTTACTTTTGCCCCCTCGCAAATTGCTCGCCTCCTTCCCCTTCGCCGCAGTGTTGACATTCTGAACATTTTCCCCGCTTCCCTGCAACTCCACATTGGTAAAGCGACGACCAAGAAAGTTCCACTCGACATTCCCATTGCAGTTACGCCTGAGGACCAATATATTCTGGCGGCTGACCCGAAGGTTTTCCCCGATTCGGTCATTATCCGTGGTCACCCAGCCGTACTGGACACCGTCACGGCCTGGCGTCTTCCACCCGTCCATTTCTCCGGACTTTCAGAACCTGTTTCCCTCACGTTGCCACTCAGCACCGCTCCACCGTACTACCTGTCCGTTACACCGGCAACTGCACGGATTGCGCTCGATAT
>JALWJX010000132.1 GCA_026996895.1 Candidatus Kapaibacterium sp. | reverse complement strand
ACACACACACACACACACACACACACGATTTGCAGAAAATGTTTTCGCTTTTGTCATTTTGTAATCCTTGAAATTGTGAAACGAACTAACAGTGTGAGGCAAATATACAAAAAATTCCGGACACAGGAAAGACCGAAAATGTGGATCGGAGAAGGGTCCGGGAGCGCACACTTCAGCATTACATTGTCCTCACCCTTACCCTCTCCGGAGGACAAGAGCATTCCTCCGCTTTTCGCATTGGTCCGGGAAACTTCCAGCGATGCTTGCTGGCGGTGGTTATTCTTTCAACGCTCCTGCGATCATTGCCTGGACGATGTGGCGCTGGAAGAAGAGCAGGAGCAGCAGCACGGGCAGTGCGGATAAGGCAGCACCCGCCATTAAATGTCCCCAGTCGATCGACTGCTTCCCGAAGTAGAATGCCAGCCCCACTGGCAACGTGCGATGCGCCAGGTCGCTGGCGAACAGGAACGGAAAGAGAAAAGCATTCCACTGGCTCAAGAACACGTACAATCCCAGCACTACCAGCATTGGCTTACTGAGCGGGAAGACGATCCTCCACAGAATCTGCCATTCAGATGCTCCGTCCAATCGAGCAGCGTCTTCCAGTTCCATTGGGAGTTGATCGATGTACTGTTTCATCAGGAAAATGCCGAAGGGCGTAATGAGCCAGGGGACAATCAGCGCCCAATACGTGTTCAGCCAGTGGAAAGCAACCATCAGGCGATAGAGCGGGATCATCAGAACGTGAGGCGGCACCATCATAACGAGAAGAACCGAAGCAAACACCCACCGTTTGCCGACAAAGGTTTTCCGTGCCAGTGCATACGCGCTCAGGGTACACAGCAGCACATTACCGACGGCAGTGGTACCGGCAACCAGGAAGGAGTTTGCAAAGTATCGTGCAAAGTTGTCCGAGATCCAGATATCCCGGTAATTCTGCACCGTCACAGGAGCCTGGATGAGTTCCCACAGGGAGCTAAAGCGTTGCGGGTACAATTTCAGCGACAACAGGAGCATCCAGAGCAACGGAAAGATCATCGCCACAGCGCCCAGCAACAATGCAGCCACTGCCAGCTTATGTCGAAATGCTCTCATCCACGTAGAGCCGATGCTCATTGATATACCGTTCCACTGCTGCCGGTACCAGATATCGGATCGACTTCCCCTGCTGCACTCGCTGGCGAATCATCGTTGCCGATATTGCCAGCAACGGTGCATCGATCCACACCGGCACTTTTCCCTGATACGTCAACGTATACGTCAGCGCACGTTCGATATCCGCCGGGACGGCAAAAGGGCGGCGGGCAATGCAAAGCTGCACCTGTTGCAGGATCATCTCCCACTGATACCACTTCGTAAACGCTGCCGCCTGATCACTCCCAATGAGCAGAAATAACTGCGCATCGGGGAATTTCTGGCGAAAGTACTGCACTGTATCGACGGTATATGAAACGCCACCGCGGCGTACCTCGTACTCTTCAATTGCAAACTGTGGATGCCCCTCGATTGCCAGACGCAGCATTTCAACTCGCTGCTGTGCCGTTGCTATTTCGTGCGGATCCTCCTCTAACTTGAACGGCGATCGGTAAGCGGGGACAAAAAAAGTTTGTTCCAATTCCATCTGCTCTGTAAACCGATCCGCTATGATCAGATGTGCTATGTGGACCGGATTAAAACTTCCACCAACGATACCAACTCGTTGCACCATTCCTATCCTCGAAACGAAATACCAATCAGAAACACCAAAAGATCCGTCCGTGAAAACCGCACATTGTACGAAACCGATCCATTTTCGATATCCACATCACCAGGGGTGAGATATTCTGCTTCTCCACCAGACAGCCACCGAAATCCGAATTGTAACAGGACAGGATTGGAAACCCATAGCTGCTTAGCTGGCATATACTCTCCTGCATAAATGACCGTTCCTATTCCCGCTCCGATCCACCAATTCCACGTCACGTCACTGAGATTTCGGGAGCTTACAACTTCTTTATCCGTTTCCCAATCCTTCACTTTGGTCTCTGTGTAGAGATTACTCAGCCCTGCCCCTGCTTCTACATATGCCGACATCCATCCTAATTGTCCCTGGAACCGAACAACCGGCGCAATGATCAAATAGTTGTTCGATCGTTCTACTTCCACTTCTACATCAGGAATCGTCGTACTCAGCGGGGTACGGCGCCGTGTTGTTCCGTAAGTGTTAAATGAAACGTTCAGCCCAACCAGTAGCGGCGTTCGAGGAAAATGGTAGAACAACGATCCGTCAAGCCCAACCCCTACGCGCGTGTTATTTTCCTTGAACTCACCGCGGGGAAAGCCAAGAAAAAAGTTGAGGTCTAATGCTATCCGGTAGTTCCCAGCAGCTAATTGATCTACAGCTGCTTCGCCGGTTTGTATTGCGGATTTCTTCTGTTTCTTTTTCTCTTTACCACCAACCTCTGTCTTCGGCACCGGCTGCTTTTTCGGCTTCGCTTCCAAAACAGGTGCTTGCTGCTGCGCAACCGCACTCAACAGACTCCCCAGCAGAATAACGAGGATGATGATCCACAGCCTTCGCATCGCAACAACTCCAGTTTGTGCTACAGTCCGCCATTACGGCATTCTTATTTCCTGACAATCCGCAGAAATCTAAATGCGTTACACTGGCTCACTTTTACTGCACCATTCCCTGAACCAATCCGGACATCCAGTGCGTCGCGGCATCCGGTGGTGCTGGCACATCATAGATGCCATTATACGCCACGCAGAGGAAAAAGATCAGGATTGCAATCCAGCCCAAGATTTTTCTGCCCGGCGTCAATGGCTGTGGATCTGGCACTGGCGGATGCGCAATGCCCGTCAGGAATCGCACAAAGAGTGCCCAGACCAACCAACCACTCCACGCTTGAAAGTAAAACGGGACTGTATCGTGCATCCACTGAAGTAGCGGCAGGAACGCTGTCTGAATCCACGTATACAATTGATCCGGCGAATCGTGCTGCAACACATCGTAAAGGTATCCGAAAACAGGACCGAGCCCCAGCAGAATCATCGCCCACCAGAGAATCTTTGCAATATGGCGATGCGCATCGCCCAGCAATCCGTAGAGAATATGCCCTCCATCCAGTTGTCCCAGAGGGACCAGATTCAGAGCAGTCACAAAAAGTCCGAACCATCCTACGCACAGGAAGGGGTAATGGTACATTTCGTTCATTGGTGGAACAAATGCATCCGCAGGCGCCAGAGCAGCAAGCCAGTGGTACAGCGGGATATCCCCGAAGTACAGTCCCCACTCTGGAATCTGGCCACCAAAGCGGGTAAGATACTCCGGATGAATCTGGTAAATATACTCCACTCCTGGCAGTGTGAGAAAGCCGACTATCAAGATAGCGACACTCACCACAAACCCTGCCAGGGGACCGGCAACACCGATATCAAACAACACATTGCGATTCTGCACCGGACTGCGCATCTTAATCACTGCCCCCATCGTACCAAAGGGAAACAGGAACACAAACGGAATGGGAATGAAGTATGGCAATGTTACATCCACTTTATGATAGCGCGCTGCAAAGTAGTGTCCGAACTCGTGAGAGGCAATGAACAACATCAACAGGAGGCTATACGGCAAGCCGTAGCTCCAGTTGGTAATCTCAAACGGATTTTTACCCACCCATTGCGCTCCAGCCATCAGCGTTGATACAAAGGTCAGTGCCACCAGTAACAGATGCAAGCCAATTCGCTGTGGTGGTCTGGGCAGGGCAACGGATGGCGTTTCCGTCACTGGCTCCGGTCGAATTGGCGTATAGCCCATTACTGCTGCGATTGCTGTTGTCGATGTTCGCGATATGCTTCCAGGACTCCCAGATAAAATGGGAGCATCTGCTGTTCAAGTGCGCTCCGATCCTGCGCTGCCAGCACTGCCATTTCTGCCGTGCCCGGATGCGTAAACAGGTCATTGGTCGGCGGTTCAGCAATAGCCGCCACAATCTGTCGGGCTACTTCTTCAGCGGAAAGGATAGGCGATAACGGTGCCAGTGGTAAACCGCGTTCTTCTGCAATCTGTTTCGATCGCCGCACTCCGTCCAGAAAGATATCACCGATAGCACACCCTTCAGTCACTGAGGGCCACTCGGTATCAACTGCAGCGGGGCAAACAGCGAAAGCAGTAACGGAAGTATCCAGCAACTCCGTTCGCAGCGCCGCTGTAAACCCCACACAGGCGTGCTTTGCCGCCACGTAGGCACTGTTGATCGGATACCCCCATTTTCCCGCGACACTGGCAACATTCACAATCACTCCCCGCCCCTGCTGCTTCATCACAGGCAGCACAACACCGGTGGTATACCATAGCGCAAAAACATTGACGCCAAAGATCCGCTCTAACTGTTCCGGCGTTGTTTCCTCCACCAGCGCGCAATTACCCCGCCCGGCATTGTTGACCAGCACTTCAACACCGCCCCACTGTTCAAGCAACTGCCGCAAAGCCGGGGTAATCTGTTCCGGCTGCGAAACATCTGCTACGATGGGATATGCCTGACCACCGGCAGCTTCAACCTCGGCTGCCACCGCTTCCAGTCGGTCTTTTCGGCGAGCAATGAGTGCAACGGTCGCCTGCGCCGCTCCACACTGTTGTGCCAGCGCTGCTCCAATGCCGGAGGATGCGCCGGTAATAATGACTCGCACTCCTTTTTGAATCGCAATGCCTGCCATCTGCAATACTTTTTGTTGCTGCCAAAACAAAGATGGCGATAGCCCCGGTCCGCAGAACCGGGAAACTATCGCCACCATCCTTGAAAAGCCCGTTCCTAATTTCGCCGCAACACGTCACCGACGTGTCCAACCAGTTCTTCTGAGGGCTTGAGCGTCTGCTCACCCGGCTGCCACTTTGCCGGGCACGCCTCTTCTGGATGATCTTTCAGGTACAGGCAGGCTTGAATTTTCCGGTACAACTCATCAGCATTCCGCCCAACGTTGTAATAGTTGACTTCGGAAGCCACCAGCGTCCCATCCGGATTGATGACAAATGACCCGCGCAATGCCAGTCCACTTTCCGGATCATACACCCCGAACAATCGGGAAACAGTCCCGGTAGGATCTGCCCCCATCGGTATCTTGAAATCCTTCAACAACGGCTCCGCCTGCGTCCACGCCAGATGGACATACACGGTATCGGTCGAAACACTGACCACTTCCACTCCGCTTTGCTGCAACTGGTCGTAATACTGATTCAAATCCGCCAGCTCTGTCGGACAGACAAAGGTAAAGTCAGCGGGATAGAAAAAGAGCACGACCCATTTCCCCTGTCGTTTTGCTTCTTCAAAAGAAAATTTCCCAAACTTCCCGGTCCGAGGATCATACACTTCCATCTCAAATGCAGGCACCTGTTGTCCTACAGCAACCGGTCTCTCCATTTGAACGTCCCGCATCAGTACCATTGCTCTTTGTGAAACATCCTGACCCCGTTTTCCGCCAGACTTGTATATTCGCAACACGTTGAAAGTTTTACAAATTAAGGTTGGAAACGGACAATGCGCTTAAATATTCTACAGGTGCAACAGCTTTTGCAGCAGCACCAGATTGATGCCTGGATTCTGTACAGCTTCCGCCTCTCCAATCCATTCATTGTTTCCCTGCTGGATCCCCCACCAGACGTTCACATCACCCGGCGATGGATTTTTTGCATACCCGCTAACGAACCGCCTATCAAAATCATCCACCGCATCGATGCTTCCACCTTTCAGTGGCTCCCAACGGATGAGATTCACTACACAACGCAGCTCGAATGGGAAGAAACATTGCAATGGCTGGCACAGCGGTATCCCCGTATCGTCACCGAGTACTCGCCACACAATACGCTACCGGCTGTCTCTGCGGTCGATGCTGGGGTGCTGGAACTGCTGCGCGCTGGAAATCCTTCGATTGAAATTGGTTCCTCTGCCGATCTGCTGCAATACTTTACCGCCCGCTGGTCGACAGAACAGATTGAAGAGAATCGACAGACAGCGCAACATCTTCGCACGATCATCCTCAACGCTTTCCGGTGGGTGAAAGAGCAATTAGCAGAGCGTACGGTGACAGAATACGACGTGCAACGCTGGATTCTGGAACAATTCGACCGTCTGGCGCTGACCACGGACCATCCACCGATCGTTGCAACGACGCTGAACGCCGCCGATCCTCACTATATCCCCACGACTGAGCGCCACAGTCCCATTAAACAGGGGGATCTGCTCCTCATCGACGCCTGGGCAAAAGCACAAACGTCTGATGCCACCTATGCCGATCTCACCTGGATGGGCTACGTTGGCGAGAGCGTGCCCGAACAGTATACTAAGGTTTTTACTATGCTCACGGAGGCTCGCGATGCTGCAATCCACCTGCTGGCCGACCGATACCGTGAGAATCAACCCGTGTATGGATATGAGCTGGATGACGCAGCCCGTACGGTGATTGAAGAAGCCGGCTACGGAAAATTTTTCATTCACCGAACCGGCCATAACATCTACACAGAAGTCCACGGTCCGGGGGCAAATTTAGACAACTACGAAACACACGATTACCGACGCATTCTACCGGCAACATCCTTTTCGATCGAACCGGGAATCTATATACCGGGCGAATTTGGAATGCGAACGGAAATTGACATCGTGATCGCACCGGATAACGTGATCCACATTTTCAGCGAACCGATCCAGCAACGCATTCTGCCAATTTTCGGCAATCAATGAGAACAGCAACAATCCGTGGAAGTAGCGATGCAAATTGAAGATATTTTTCCAGAGCACAAAGAGCACATCTATCAGTTGGCGCCGGAAGTCAGGACTATCTGGGGACTTCAGCTTATGACAGGAAGCGTGCTGGTGTCTATCATTCTCTTTGTTGTGGATCTTCTCTGGCTGCCTGTCCATCTGCTTTTTGTCGGATTTCCAGCCGCCGTAACACTTTTCGGTGGATTGCTGGGCGCAATGCTGCTGCCATCTCTGTACTACCGGCGGTGGCGATTTTTGATTCTGGAAAGCGACATCGTGATCCAGCGGGGCATCATTGTGCAAACCATCACGTTCGTTCCCCTTGCGCGGGTTCAGCACATTGAGATCAGCCGATCTCTGTGGGAACGTCTCTTTGCGCTGGCAACCTTAGTGATTTTTACTGCTGGCACCCGGAAAGCTGATGTGCGAATTCCCGGACTGGATACCAGCTTCGCGCTCTCCCTCCGGGACTACATTCGCTCTCGTCTCACAGCGTCGGACGTCCTCTGATGATGGAAGATCAGGCGCACCGGCTGCATCCTCTCACCATTGTGTACCGCGCTCTGAAAGCGGCGCCCCAGTATTTGCCGGTCTTTTTCCTGATTGCCTACCAGCGAACACAAGAGCTGAGCTGGCTGGTGATTGCCGAAACACTCATTGGCGCCGCCGTTACGATTCCCTACTTCCTCCTGTGGTACCTGCTATTCTCATACCGCTTCACCCCTGAAGGAATCATCATCCAGTGGGGTATCGTGCAGCGACAGGAGCGAATGGTTCCATACGATCGCATTCAGAATGTCAACATTCAGCGGGACCTCCTCCACCGCCTTTTGGGACTGGCGAAAATAGAAATTGAAACAGCCGGAGCGCAAACGACAGAAGTATCGCTCAACGCCATATCCGTTGCTGAAGCGCAGCAAATACAGCAACTGCTTCTGGAGCGGAAAGGACAGGAACACTTGCAGCATTCTCCGATTCCCCACCATCCACTTTCTTCCCGGAGCGCAATCCCGACGTATGCAGTTCCCAACAGCCACATTCTCCTGCTGGGGCTGGTGCGTTTTCTTCCGGTTACCCTCTTCCTCATCGCCCTGATCTTTCAGTTTCTTCCTGATTCGCTGCGCGACTTTATCCTGCATACCGTCACGACCAGCATCAACCGTGCACTGCATAACCCTCTGGAGTTCCCGTTCTTCCCTACGGTAAGCCTTTTGATCGGCACCGTACTGCTCAACCAGCTTCTCAGTTCCATTCTGACCACGCTGCTCTTGGGCAATTTCCGCATCGAAGTGCACCCGACGCAATTGATCACTACTTCCGGGATTCTGACTCGCCGCACCTACACGATTCCCCGGCACAAACTTCAGCACTTTACCATCACCACAAACATTGTGCTGGAACGCTTCCAGCTTGCATCCCTCGGCGGCGCCACTGCCAGTCAGCCACAGCAGGGAGCAGCACAATATCCCCTGTTGCCGTTGAGCACATACGACGAGATCGCTGAATTCCTCCAGCATCATTTTTCCATCGCACTGCCTTCAACGTTCCAGCCTGTTCATCCTCGCCATTGGCTTCGGCTGGCACTCTATCGTGCCGCAATCCTCAGCGCCATTGGGAGCTTCCTCCTGCTTTTTTCTCCCGCCGGATGGATCCTGCTATTTTTCATTCCCTTCGCCGCTTTCCGATCCTATCTCCACTACCGCCATTTCGGCTATGCTTTGGGCAACAACGTGCTCTTTCTCCGCTCCGGCATTCTACGGCGGCGGCTGACCATCATTCCCCTGTCTAAACTCCAGGGGTACGGGGGAACGGCGGATCCACTCCAGCGATGGTGGCAACTCCGCACCCTGTGGGTCGAAACGGCGGCTGGTACGCGCTCATTCAACACTATTGCCGACCTCCCGATCCCGACCTTTCAATCGTTGCTGCACCATATCCGTCGTTCAGTAACCCAACAGATAGCAAGTGCAACAACGGGTAATCCCACAAATGGAAACTCCTGAACCCCATAGCGATCCGCAGGAAAAGACGGAACCGCTGGAAGAAACGAAGAATGCTGCTGCTTCCTCTTCTGATCTTTCCGGAAGCGCACGCTTGAGCGCACCTGCGGAATCAAAGGACGTACCGGTTTCTGGCTCACCTGAGGACTCCGATTTTCACGCTGGATTTGTCACCATCATCGGCGAACCGAACGTCGGCAAGTCGACGCTCTTAAACAGCCTGTTAGGAACGAAACTCTCCATCGTTACTCCAAAGCCGCAAACGACGCGCAAACGGGTGCTGGGCATTTACACCGACAACCGAATGCAGATTGTGTTCATCGACACGCCCGGCATCCTCCAGCCCCGCTATGAGCTGCATCGGGCAATGTTGAAAATCGTTCAGAAGAGCCTCAAGGAAGTAGATGCTGTGCTTCTTCTGCTGGATGCTACCCGACGCGAATTGCCAATCGAGCGCTTAGAACAGCAGCTCGAAATGTCACTGGATCAACTGGGCGTTCCCATCATTGCTGCTATCAACAAAATTGATCTGCTGAAGAATCGGCGGGAGCTTTTGCCAATGATCCATCAGTTGTCACAAACCGGAAAAATCCGGGAAGTGGTTCCAATCTCTGCTGTAACGGGAGAAAATCTCGACCGCCTGCTGGATA
>JALWJX010000131.1:8128-9456 GCA_026996895.1 Candidatus Kapaibacterium sp. | reverse complement strand
CAGGAAGCGCTGACAATCTCTCAGGATGTGCACGGCAATGTGGCAGCTCGGTATCGAGGAACAGATTCCCGATTTACAGTGCTGCTTGGGGGACATGCGGACGAAATTGCGCTGGTTGTTCACTATATCAGCGATGACGGGATGCTGTATTGCAAGAGCATCGGCGGTGTGGATCCAGCCGTGCTACCGGCACAGCCGGTGCGAATTCTGACAGCAAATGGTGTTGTGCACGGGATCATTGGCGCACCAGCAGTCCATCTGCTGTCGGAGGAAGAACGGGGAAAGGCGCGTAAGCTGCACGAGCTATGGATTGACATTGGGGCGGCGGATAAGGCGATGGCTGAGCAATTGGTGCAGCCCGGCGATCCGGTGATCGTCGGCGGTGATTTTCTCCCGTTGGCAGGCAGCCGGGCAGCCGCTCGGTGTTTTGACAATCGCGTGGGGATTTTTATCGTGAGTCAAATTCTGAATCGACTGGTTGAGCAGCAAATTTCCCTTCCCTTTGATGTGGTCGGATTATCCACGGTGCAGGAAGAAACCAGTATGACGGGGATTAAAACAGCAGGCTTTGCACTGAATCCGGATGTGGGGATTATCTACGATGTAATGGTTGCCACCGATTTCCCCGGCGTGGATCAGAAAAAGTTCGGCGTGATTAAAGTTGGTGCCGGTGTCGGCATTGCGCGGGGTGTTCGAACCGATCGCCGTCTGGCGGATTTGTTGATCCAGTTGGCGAAAGAAGCAGACATTCCCTATCAAGTGGAGATCGAACGCGGCTGGTCTTCTACCGATGCCGATCCGCTGACGGACACCCGCGGTGGGGTTGCGACGACGATTTTGTCGGTCGCGACCCGCTATTTGCATACCAGTTGGGAAGTACTGGATCTGCAGGATGTGGAAGCGACGATTCAACTAACGCTCGTGTTGTTGCAATCGCCCCGATTTGTGGAGTATCTTCACCAGATCGGACAGCAGCGCCATGCTCAGGATACAAATTCAGCGACTTGATCCCGATATTCCTTTGCCGTCCTATGCAACAGCAGGATCAGCCGGGATGGACCTTTATGCGGCGGTTTCAACACCGCTGGCAATCCAGCCGGGTGATATTGTGCTGGTGCCCACCGGTGTTGCTATTGCTCTCCCGGACGGCTATGAAGCGCAGGTTCGCTCCCGCAGTGGTCTTGCACTGCGGTATGGCATATTTGCGCTCAATGCACCCGGTACGATCGATAGCGACTATCGAGGTGAGATCAAGGTGATCTTAGCACATATCGGCAAAGATATTTTTGTTGTTGAACGAGGAGCGCGTATAGAGCAGTTAGTGATTG
>JALWJX010000131.1:0-8118 GCA_026996895.1 Candidatus Kapaibacterium sp. | reverse complement strand
CGCGGTAGGAGAAAATTCGCTGGGAAGAAGTTGAGCAACTTCCTCCCACATCCCGTGGGGAAGGCGGTTTTGGAAGTACGGGAGTGTGAGGGCATATACTTCTCTTCCCTCGGTACGGATACGCCGCCGGCGGTTTGGGAAGTACGGGGATGTGAGGGAGCTTACACCAATAGGGAGTGGTCGTACGGTGTTATTGGAGCGGAGACTTCCGGTTAATGAAACGGACGAACACCCTCAAAAGTCGCCTTTCCGCGATGTATGGCTGAGCAAAGGGAACGTGCCTACAGCATTCCCAATTCCAGCTTGCCGACTTCCGAAATGCGATCTTTGCTCCACGGTGGATCAAAGACAACTTCCACGGTCACATCGTTAACTTCCGGAATGCTACGGACGTGACGTTCCACGTCTGCTGGCAGGATTTCGGCTGCCGGGCACGCTCGCGCTGTCAGCGTCATCTTGATCGCAACATTGTTTGCGTCGTCGATGTGGATTTCGTAAATCAGCCCCAGCTCGTAAATGTCGATGGGGATTTCCGGATCATAGCAATTTTTCAGTGCCTGGATGATCTTGGTAATCAGCTCCTCTGAGCCGCCGGTGATGACAATTTTCTCGCGCTGCTCATCCTGCACCGGCTGGTATGCCGAGGGATCTTTGAGAAAGGTAAAACCGGTGGCATCTGGACGCTCAACGTAGTCGACAGTTACCCCATGAAGCTGGGGAAGAACAGCAAGATCGATGAAGAACCGAAATTCTTCCACTTCAAAAATGCGGTCTGAGGCGGAAGCGTGGACATCAAAGGCAATCGTAAATTGCGGACGCGCCATAAAACGGCGGCGAATGCCAATGCGGACACCATATTCTTCCGGAATTTCGTGTTCCTGCCGAATCTTGCGTAATGCTGCAATCGCTCGATCGGTGATTTTCCAGTAAAGCTGTTTGGGTTCATCGATCCATATTGTTCGCGCTGCATCTGCCGGTGTCTGTAACTCCGCCATCCTCTTCTGTAGCTTGTTGGACAACAAGCACAAGACGGGGAGCACTTTGCCTTTATTTCTTAGCAGAACCAGAGTTTTTCGTAAATTTGCACTTTTGTGATCTTGAAACAAACAGGACGAGTGGATGACTCAGGGAGATGCCCAACGGGAGGCGCGGAAGAAGGAGTTGCGAGCTTTTTTGCTGTTCTGGTTCGCCGGTGTTCTGATGATGTTTGGCATTGTCTTTCTGGCGCTCTATGCAGAGCCGTTCCTGAACTGGGTCTTTGGCAAACCGGAGCGCAAAGCGGGCGCAAAACCGCAGCGGGTTATTGACACCATTCCTAAGGAAATACCCACGCCACCGCCGGACGAACGCCTTCGGGTGCGGAAAGGAATGCGGCTGTGGCTGCGAGCGGATGCCATTGAGCGGCCGGATAGCAGCAAACTGCCGTATTGGGCAGATGGTAGCGGAACGAAGCACCACGCTATTCAGCCAATGATTCCTGCTCAGCCGATGCTGATTAAAAAGGGCATTGGGGAACAACCAGCCGTCTTTTTCGATGGAAACAACGACTATATGCACGCAGGGGATGTTGGTCCGCCGGATCGCTTTATTCCGGCAACGGTGTTTATTGTGTGGGCAAAACCGGATTCAGGACGGGATTTCTGGCAGCGAATCTTTTCAACCGGCAGTCGGGGAATCGATTATCAAAACAACGGAGCAAATTACGTGCCCAACGTAGTCGTTCAGCACGGACGAGCACCGGCACCGCCGCATATTACGGTGATGCGTTACACGGCGCCGCGGGATTTCTCCAATTTTCACATTGGACGGATCAATGTTCCCGGCATTCAGCAGTTCTATCGCGGCTTCATAGCGGAGATGATCGTTTATGGTCGAGTTCTTTCGCAGCAGGAAATACAGCAGGTGGTTCGCTATCTCCAGCAGAAATACGGGATTCCTCCAGAACGAACGCAGGTGCCATAAAAAGGGAAGAAAGGGCGATGAAAATATCGGTGGAATTTGTTGAGGGAATGCACTTTGTTGGCAAGACGCCGGATGGACTGGAGGTGCATTTCGATGCCGTTGCGCAGCACGGTGGACAGGGCAAGGGAACACCACCAATGGTCGTGTTGCTGGAATCGATTGCTGCGTGTACGGCGATGGATGTCATCAGCATTTTGCGCAAAAAACGGAAAACGGTGGTTGATTTGAAAGTGCACGCAACGGCGAAACGGGCAGAGCAGCATCCGCGAGTGTTTGAAACGGTGCATCTGACGTACGAACTGTGGAGCCCGGATGCTGAGATGAAAGATTTAAACCGTTCGATCGAACTGTCGCAGGATAAATACTGCGGCGCTTCAGCAATTGTGAAGCGCAGTGGCGCGCAACTGACGTGGGAGGCAGTACTCCACCGCACCGGGAGTTAATCAAGGGAGCGCAACCAGTCTAACATTTCCTGCAGGAGTGATCGGATCTGCTGGAGATCTGCCCGACTGATAGGCGGAGTATCGGAGGAGTGCGTATCCACGGTGAACGCTCCCGTTTCGGGATCGAATTTCTTGAGCCGCTCTTTGGCGCCTTCGATCGTATACCGTTCTGTTCGGAGGAGATGCTGGATCGCTCGCAAAATGGCGATGTCTTTATCCGTGTAAATTCGGTTGCCAGCACGATTTTTCTTGGGACGTAATTGCGGAAATTCCGTTTCCCAGTATCGCAGCACGTAGGGTTCTTCACCCAGGAGTTTACTCACTTCCGTGATCGAGTAGTACAGCTTCTTAATCCCTGGTCCCTTTGCCATCCTTCTACTTTCCCCTTTGTTGCGCGCAGCGTCAAAAATATGAAATTTCGTTCAAACAGTAGGGCAACTCCTTCGATAGTGGATGTGGGTGCTGTGGGGAACCCTATAGCTACCGACGCCGTTGGGATTGCCTATTTTCGTCGGTAAAAGAGGCATCCTAAAGAGTGCGTTCCCGGTGGCGAGGAAGCGCCTTGCTTGGGAGTGCCTTGCTGGGAGCGCCGGCTTTAGGCGGTTCCGGCTGGGAGCGCTGATTTTCGTCGGCAAAGAAAGTGCACCCTAAAGGGTGCGTTCCCGGTAAATGCACACTGAAGCGTGCGCTCCCGGATCCTCTCCAATCCACATTTTCGGTCTTGCCTGTGTCCGGAATTTTTTGTATATTTGTCCCATCCTTGAAAAGTCTGTTTCACAAATTCTGGAATCCTAAAATGATGAAACCGAAAACATTTTCTGCAAATCGTGTGTGTGTGTGTGTACACACTCCTGTTTGCGATGACCCTTCCGCTGGCAGCGCAGGGATTGTATGTCTGGAAACTGCAACTGTATTGGGGGAAGGATTCCACATACGATTTTGATTTGCGGACACCGGCTATCCAGCGATCTGTTGTCGTAGGTATCAATCGCTTTCCGCTCAAAGGGAGACACGAGGTACACATTGGGGAAGCTGATGGAGGAGGTGGATATGATCAATTTATCCGATTCCGGGACGTAGGCGATCAGCACCTGGAAGGCAGGAGTGTGGTTCGAACGATTGATGGCATTGGGTATCTTGTAGCAGGGGTACGCTATACGACTGGTTCGCCAGACTCAGTGATGTTTTTATTCCGATGGGACACCAGCCATACGAACGTATGGGCACAACAGGTGCGGTTAGCAGATCCCTATGGTTTGCCGTATGAGACCGTAATGCCTACGAAGGTGATCAATTACCGGGGGCTGTATTATCTGGTTGGCGGTTATGGACGGATAGGCGGTCGTCAGGATGCGTTTTTGCTGAAGGTCGATGATCAGGGAGCAATTGGATGGGTGATGATTTACCGGGATGTTGCAACACCGGATCACGACAAATCGCCGTTGTGGTTATGGGATTTGGAAGCAGCGCAGAGCAGTGGGGAAGTGGTGCTGGTCGGATCGCGGGTGACACTGTTTCGGAATGCGCTGCCGGATGTGGGATGTTTGAATGAGCGGCAGCAGGCGTGGATGGTGGTAGTTGATGGGAATAATGGGACGTTGCTGAGTAATGGGATCTATGCGGAGTACAAGGATCAGTGTACAGAGTTAAAGAAGGTGCGCATCGCAGAGGAGATGGCAACGGGGAAGCAGTATGTATTGAGCTGTGGGTGGGGGACACATCGGATACCGGGGACCAGTGCGACGATTACACCGTTGACCTACAATGGGGAGTTAGGGAACTTAGCAGGGGGAAATTTGCAGTTTCAGATGACACTGGTGGGGATGGGCGGCAATCCGGCGTATGAGCAATTTCGGGATCTGGAATACTGGATGGTACAGGACACGGTGCAGGATATGCTGGCGTATGTTGGGAGTGTTCGTGACAGCAGTTGGTACACGCCTGTGGGGCAGTGCTGGGACGGGTTCTGGTGGAAAGCAGGGAAAGAGATACAGGTAGTGCAGGGATTTTACTATGGTTGGGGGCAACCGCAGCCATATCGGTTGCGGCATATGGAGAAAGTTGAAGCGGATTCAGCATTGTATTTGTTGGGGTATGATGTAGCGATCTCGCGGGCAGTGTTATGGAAGACAGAGGGGAGGGTCTTTCGACCCAAAGGGGAAGTAGTGCAAGAGTGTCGAACGGAGGTTGCAGGGGCACCGGATCGACCATTTGGGTTGTATCAGGAGTCGATGGAAGCATTGCCGGGGAGTGTGATCGTCGATCCGTTGCAGGTGGAGCTTCTGGATAAGTGGGGATTTGGAATAGAGTGTTCTGGTACCCTGGATTGATCTCAGTAGCGGAGAAGGGTGAGTGATCCCGCAAGGAGGAAGGCAATGAAAAAGGTGGTAGTGATTGCAATGATCTGGAGTTTGCAGTGGGCTGGCAGCTGGGGGCAATGCCAGCCGGCAGCGTTCAGTAACAGCTATTTTGGTAAGGAGTTTTGGGTTTTACCTATACCATTTACCTGGCAACACGTGCAACCAGTGGATTGGGCAATTGCGCTGATAGCACCGTATGGCGCAGAGGTACGGGTGGATCTTCCAGCACTCCAGTGGCAGCTTCCTCCGATTCGCCTGGCTCCGGGGGAAGCGAAGATGCTGAATACCGGGGAAGAATTGATCAGAATTGAGCAAATACCCATTGGGGAGATTATATCAAGGGTTATTCGTATCCGGTCGGATCGTCCGATAGCGGTCATTGTGCATAGTTTTTTCTGGAGCTTTGATGTTCCCCGTCCGACGTATAGTGCTATGCCTTCGCAATATGTTGCCTATCCTCTGTCGGTGTGGGGGCGACATTACTTGCACGCGGGATATTATGACAGCTATTGGATGAGATCTTATCCGGAAAGTGTAACCGCGCCAGCGGGATTTATGATCATAGCCAAAGAAGACGGGACAGCCGTGACGATCCGGGTTCGGGGCAAGGGCTGGGGATGGATCCGCTTTCGGGGTAATGATGAAAAGCTGGTGTTTCCACGGGATTGGGGAAAAACCTATCAGGTGGTGTTGCGCAAGGGGGAAGTGCTGAATTTTGGGAGTCTGGGACAGAGCTACATTTATGACAATGGACAACATACGTTTGGAGGACTGGACTTCAGCGGGACAGAAATTAACGCCAATAAACCCATTGGGGTTATCTCGTACCATGCGAACGTGCCAGCGCCGTACAACTTATGGCATTCACTGGGGTATGCTATGGGCGATGAGACTATAGCTGAGATGTTACCGCCAGTAGCGGCGTGGGGTAAACAATTTTATGCCCGTTCGGTACGGGGGCAACGCCAGTGGGTTCGGCTGGAGAAAGGAGATAATTTCCGGGTAATCGCGCTGGAGGCAAACACAGTCTTTACCGTGCGGTGGTATGATCCGCAGAGCGGACAATTGAAAGGACAATGGTCGGGACTGCTTCGGCGGGCAGGGGAGTTTATGGATTACGTTGTTTTCGAGAATCTTCCGGAGTGGATCGAGGGGTACTCGGTCTGGGAAGCAGATAAGCCAGTAATGTTGATCCAATACGGCGGGAATCAGGCAGATGGGAGCTGGGTATTTCAGTGGGTAGCATCGCCGGAGCAGTATTTGTGTGAGCACTGGTATTACCAGTGGCAGAGTGGGGGTTTTAGCAATCAGGCAAACATCGTGACGGTATCGGAGCAGGGCGGAGAAGCGATCAAGGGGATAGAGTATGACGGGGAGCCGTTATGGCAGCGGTATCCGGGGATTGTGGTGCAGCAGATTCCCGGTGAGGCAGTCTGGGGGATACAGGTGAGTGGATTAGAGGCGGGAGGGCATCAGATCAGGGCGCCGGTACCAATGATGGTGCAACCGAATCAGTTGGGTACCGATGTTTCGCAGGCTATGTTTGCCACCGGCTACACCTTAACGGCGTGGAACCGATTGGGGAAGCTGGACACGGAAGCACCACGATTGCAGCGGCAGGATAGCTGCGGCATCGCCACCGTTACCGCCCGTGATGATTCCCTCGATCTTCCCTACGAAGATACCGGCATCAGCAGAGTGGAACTGCTCAGCGATCGGTCCTATAACTACCGCCTCCGAATGGTCTCACCACCGGTGCTGGAAAACCGCGGCGAGGGGTACTGGCGACAGATCCGCTTCCGGCTGGAAGTGATCGATCCCTCACGGGATGGCAAAGCGGTCTATGGGGTGGTGGACTGGCGGGGCAATGTGCGGCTGGATAGTGTGGTGTACGATGCACCGGAATTGGCACTGAGCGACACGCTCCTCCAGTTTGGCTCGGTGCGGGTGGGCACAACAAAGCAGCAGGTGCTTCGGGTGGTGAACCAATCGGATTCTGTGGTGGTGATTGATACAGTGTGGTTGCAGCGGGCGGAAGCATACCGGATCGTTACGGTAACACCGCCGCTGCCAGCGCTGCTTGCTTCGGGTGATACCCTCCGGGTGGTGATCGAGTATGAGCCGAAGCAGGAGCGAGCAGATGAAACGGATTGGGAGCGGGATACAGTGGCGATTGTGTCGGCGTGTGCCCGCTGGCAGGTTGCCCTGGAGGGGCAGGGCGTACAGCCACACATTGTGGTGGGCGACTGGGATGCCCGGCAGGTGGCAGCCGGTGAGCAGCGGTGTAACAGCGAAAATCTCTACGACTTTGCGCAGACGATCCGGATCGAGAATCGGGGCAGTGCGCCATTGCGGATTGATACGATCCGGGGCGTCGAGCCACCGTTTTTCATCGCCGCCGATGCGGATACGTTTCCGCTGGTGCTTGCACCGGGAGAGGTGGTGTACTGGAAGGGCGCGTGTTTTGCACCGCAGGTGGCAGGGCAGTATGAGATCCAGGTGGAATTTGTCAGTGATGCCCCGCCGGGTGATGACAACATTTCTGTGTGGAAGGGAGAGGGAATAGCGGCAGCACCGTACATTACGGGGTATGACTGGGGGTGGCAGCGGATGCGGACGGTGCACAGCGGGCAGGTGGTGATAGGCAATGGCGGGAGCAATGCGGTGCGGATCGATACGGTGGTGCTGGAAGGGCAGGTTGAACACTTCCGGATCACCGGGTATGAGTTTGCGGGAAGCGAGGTGGGAACACCGAAAGGGATCGTGCTGAATCCGCAGCAGGAGGTGGTGGTTCGGGTAGAATATGAGCCGCAGGTGGAGACGGCAGCCGGTGACACGCTGCGGGCAGTGATTCGGGCAGTGTTTGCGGATGCGGAGCCGGTAGCGGGAGAACTTCGAGGGCAGGCGTATGTGCCGAAGATCGGAGCAGAAGGATACCGGTTCGAGTGTGTGGAGCTGGGAAAGGAGTCAGAGGAGCGAGGAGAGATAAGGATCTGGAATGCGGGAGCGGTGTGGCAATTGCAGATCTGGTCGGTGGAGTTTGACGATGGAGTGATGAGTGATCCGCAGGCGTTTTGGGCGGAGAACTGGGTGCAGTTTCCGGTGACACTGGATGTGGGAGATACGCTTCGGCTTGGGGTGCGGTTTCGGGCACGGACATATCCGGAAGACAGTGTGCGGGTGCGGATATGGAGTGATGCAGCAGCGGGACCGGAGGAGGCGCCACGGGTGGAAAGCGGGGTGATGGTGCGAGGGTGTGCAGAGGTAGTGGGGCTGGAAGTGGAAGGGACGGTGATCGGACCGGTGTTGGGGTGTGATGGCGGAGAAGGGGCGATTGTGGTGCGGAATGCGGG
>JALWJX010000130.1 GCA_026996895.1 Candidatus Kapaibacterium sp. | reverse complement strand
TCGGTAGTGGGAGGTAAGCCGGTGTGAGCAGTGTTGTGATTTGTCCTGTTCGAGCATAGCGTTGTCCTTTTGGGATATCGTGATGCAATCCTGCTGCGTTTGATACTGCATTACGGGGTTGTCAGGCTGAAATCTTCAGGTGCTGTGAGGCAGTGCTGCTTTGTGGGAATTCCTTCCTTTACGGCGCAGCAGGATCTTCCATTCTTGCGGAAGTGCCGAGGTGGGGGCGCCGACTTTCGCCAGCGAAAATGCACGCTGAAGCGTGCGCTCATAGTAAACCCCACAGGGAACGCCGGCTTCAGCCGGCAAAAAATGCACCCTAAAGGGTGCGCTCCCAGTAGATGCACCCTAAGAACGTGCGTTTTCAGCAAACCGGGAGCGCCGACTTCAGTCGGCAAAAGAGCAACGACGCACACGGAAGGGGGCGCTCCCGGCGTAATATGCGGTGGGTACAGCGCCGCTGCGCCCTAACGGGTTATCCCTACAGGATGGGGAATTCGGATAGCCGCAGGGGATCGTCCTTGCAGGTATGATGTGAATGTGCAGGAGTACATTGATGGCTCTGTCCGCAGGCAGTGTATACTTCCTGCAAATCCTCCCGCATTTTGAGAACCTTCTCAAATTGTGCGAACAGCAACGACATAACGCGCAATCTCGTATCTTTGCGACCAGTAGCAACAGAATGGGAAGCTGGTAAATGGCATCTGAAATGCACGGTTTGATCACACTGGAATTGGTAACACCTGCTTTCATCGGGGGTGCTGAACCGCGAGGCAAACCGGAATTCCGCATCCCTTCTTTACGCGGCGCCCTTCGCTACTGGTGGCGTGCGCTGTTCGGAGCAGGGGCGAAAAACCCGGCAATGCTGCTCCAGAAAGAATCGGAACTTTTTGGGAGTACGGACAAAGCATCAGCGGTGCAGCTTCGGCTACACAAAGCGGCAACGCACGCACCAAAACGCTACAGTGAGCTCACCCAAGGGAAACCCGGCATCAGCTATTTATGGTTTGCGGCACGGAAAACCAAAAACGATCCTGAACGGCAAGCGTTACCCGATGGGTCACAGTATGTTATTGATGCCTCAATCCACTACCGATCCAACCCACAGAAACTCTGGGCACAGTTCTACGCCGCTCTCTGGCTCCTTACCCGTCTTGGAGGCATTGGCACCCGCTCTCGCCGGGGAGCAGGCGGAATACAGGTAGCAGACATACAGTCCTCTACAGAACTCTCTAACCTTCCTCCGCTGCCAGTTCGAGCAACGACGGTAGAACAATTCGGCGAAGAACTTCAATCAGGAATCCAGCAACTTCGGCGGAACGTGTCGACCAATACATTGCCATCACAGCCTACATTTCACCTTTTACACCCAGAGTTTGCGGAAATTTGCCTGATAGATCGCTCTTTTTCATCGTGGCAAGAGGCGTTGAATTTTATCGGATCCTCCCTGCAAAGTTTCCGCAAATCCAGGTTTCCAGAAGATGCTCGCATCGTTAGTGATTTCGTTTTCCGAAACCGTCACACTCCCAACTCCACAATACGCCGAGCCGCTTTTGGGCTGCCGCTGCCTTTCTTTTTCCGGAGAGAACGACGTGGTGTCACGGTTGATCCCCGGCGCGGATCACCCCTGTTCATCCGTATCGTGAAGCTGGCTGGGCAACAACACTATGCAATCGTCCTGACATTTTTCAAAGCGCAATTTCTCGACAATGATCACCGCCCCAGTATCCGGGGTAAAAAGTTTCAAATTCCATCGTATGCTCCCATTGAGCAATGGCTGGATACGCTGAATCTCTTCCAGATCGAACTTGAATCGGCATAATGAAGGATAAAACCAATGGCTGTTTCTCGCTGGGAACGAAAAATTGTTGCGCTCCTGCACGATCCTCCGGATAAGCCATTTGCTATCGCGCAACACGAAGATCGAGGCAAAAGTCTGGTGAAAATTCTCCTGGGCAGTGTGCCAAGGACCTGGTCCAATATCAAAGAAGCAGATCGGCATATGTCCGCCGCCGACCGCTTGAACTTCCCGTCCGGCTTTCAACGGTTCTGGTCAACCCATCCCCCATTGCTGGTTCATCCTATCAGCGGGCGGCAGCATCACCTCCCTGACACCATCTTGAACTTCGATCCTGAAATCACGCAATCTGTTATTGCTCAATTCTCCACAGGCACAATGCCAGCAGAACAGCAGCAACTCTACCTCGCATTATGGCGTTGCCTCCCCGATGCACTCAGTCAGGCGTTTGCCTCACCCCCAGGGAATCTTTTCGAGCTCCTACCCGCCGAAACCCGGCAACCGGACCACCCCCTACCGCTACACGTTGCCCTGACAGCGGCAGCCGCCGATGCCCTGCAGGGAAAACCTGCGATCCCCGCACTCCTGCACTTCTCTTTCTCGCCAGTGCAAAGCTTCATCGCTGCGGCACGCAAAACACAGGACCTGTGGATGGGAAGCTGGCTCCTTTCATACCTGAGCTGGGTTGCCATCCAAACAATCGCTGACGAATACGGTCCCGACGTCATCCTGTACCCGTGGCTTTACAAACAGCCGCTCTGCGACGACTGGCTGCTTCGGGAAAAACAACTGGGAACGCTCCTGAACACCAATCTCTGCACCCTCGCACCTCCTCGGTTAGATCTTCCCACCTTACCCAACAAATTTGTGGCGTTGCTCCCGTGGGGCGTCCAGGAAGGATTCCAGTATCAGCGTGTTCAGGAAGTTGCTGCCCGTGCAGAGCAGATGTTTTATCAACGATGGAAAGACATCGCTCAGGCGGTCAAAAATCTTTTGAAAGACAAAATTCCCCACCTGTGGGATCATTACACTGAGCAAATCTGGGACGAGCAAACGGGAATCGGCACCCGCTCCTCCATCATCCCCTTTTCTGTCTTCTGGACAATCTTCCCGTGGGGCTTCGGTAACTTTGCCGATCCCAACAGTGTACTGCAACTGTATAAAAAACTCTCCAATCCCGGTGATGACTGGGAATTTCAAAAAGTTTACGACATCCTTCAAGCCAGCGGGAAATACACTCTCAATCTTGGAACCGTCTACTCAGTGGTGTACGAGCTCTCCGACCGATTCTTCCGCTCCCGCAAAACTACGCGTGTGTTTAGTCAGCGGGCAATACGTGGCAGCAAATGCACAATGTGCGGTGAGCGCGAAGCGCTGCACGCAGAGCAGGCAAGAGCGCGAGAATTCTGGACCCAAGTGGGCAGGCAAAACCAGCTTTCGACAAAATTCAAACCCGAAGGAAAAGAACGACTATGTGCCGTCTGCACCGTGAAGCGACTTTTACCGGAAATTCTGCGATCGGATAAAGCAACGGAACTCGGACTTCCGCAATTTTCTCGCACCAGCTATCCTTCCACCAGCGACATTGCATCGGCAGCTTTCAAACAGGATCTGCTCCACACCCTCAAAGAAACAGATGCCAAACAAGCGTCTCACGGACCAGCATTGCAAAAAGCACTGGAAGCGCTTTTTAACGCTCTCGAAGCCCTGAAAGTCAGACCAACGAATGATCTTCACACCATCCCCCGATTGGGCAAGCTGGTCCAGCGCTTACCCAACCACCTGCAACCGCTCGGCAAAAAGATTGCCCGGTACGACGGGGAAATTTTCTACGAAGAACGGTACACCATCGAAAGTTTTCAAGAGTCAACGGGCGAGTCACCGTCGGAAGCACAACTGGAGGCAGCGCGGCAGAAACTGCGCACCGTTCTCACCATAGCGGATCGGTTAGGTATTCGAAAACCCGAAAAATACTATGCCATCGTGCTGATGGACGGCGATCAGATGGGGAAGTGGATCAGTGGTGCTCATCCAGAACGGCCACGATTTCAGGACGTTCTCTATCCAGGGTTGGGTGAAAGTCTCCGCAGATTCTCCCAAAACCAATGGACGGCATTACTGGAACTCAAGCGGATCGTGACTCCCTCCTTTCACGCCCTTATCTCCTTCGCACTGAATAACTTCGCCCTCCGCTTAGTACCGAAAATCGTCGAGGAACTGTATCCGGCACGACTGGTTTATGCCGGTGGTGATGACGTTCTGGCGCTGGTGCCGCTGCGATATGCGCTGGAAATAGCGCGCTTGTTGCGCGCCGCTTTCTCAGGAGAAATTCACTTCGATGGCGATAATGCCAGGGTCCTCTTTGGCTCACCGGAAGCAACCGGATACGTCGAACTCGACGGCGCTCTGGTACTCACGATGGGTCCGCCGGCAACCGCTTCCGCCGGCATCGCCATCACCCACCATCTGGACCCCCTGGACATCGCGCTCCAGGCAGCACGATCGGCAGAAAGAACGGCAAAACACCAGTACGGCAGAAATGCTCTCAGTCTCTATCTGCTCAAACGCTCCGGTGAAGAACTGCGCGTAGGCAATGCCTGGTTCGTGTCCCTGAACGGCACCACCGTGGATATCGTGCATCTGTTGAGCAAAATCGCAACTGCGTTACAAACGGAAAAACTCAGCCGATCCTTCCCGAAATCCGTCGCAGCCGAAGCAGAAGATCTGGAACAGCTTCCTATCGAAGCACGCATCAGTCGCACGAGCTACCTACTGTCGCACACTGGGGAACGTTCCAGATCTTCCAGCGAAGAAGACCCGAACGGGTTATCCAAGAAAGAACTGGAAACGTTACTCCAGCAACTGGTAAGGATTTTTGCATCGGACAACGCCGCCAGAACCGATACCGCAGATAAAACCAATGGATCTCCGTGGCAACGCTTCGGGATGCTGGCAGAATGGCTGAATGTCTTACGATTCCTGACAACGGAGGCGTAGCAATGAAGTGGCACTTATTGTTAGAACCCGTGGATGTCTGGCTCTTTCGCGATGGACGCCCTTTCGTTGCCGGTGAAGCTCATCGCGCACGAAGCATCTTTCCACCAACGCCCTACACGCTGCAAGGCGCCATTCGTGCCAAAGTGCTGTTTGACGCAGGTGTTGACCTGATGGAATATGCTCACCAGAGCAGCGAAGCTGCTCGCGAGCTTGCCCGCTACATTGGCGCTCCGGGGCGTGGATACGGGCAACTCCGCATCACCGGTCCCGTTTTAGCCCGATCAACCAACGGACACATCACCCTGTACTACCCCGTTCCGGCAGATATGGTCAAAATCTCGGCGGAAAACGATGGAGAAACAACAGACACGGTCAAAATCACTGCAACAACGCTCCAGCCACTTGGAAAGGATTTTATGATGGAGGACTTTTCCGATATTCGCGCTCCAGCGCTTCAATTCCTCTGGGCACCCCGACCCCATATCGAATCCGTTGGGGGATGGATCGCTGCTTCGGATTTCGAGCAATACCTGCACAGCCGCGGCACAGACTTTCAGGCAACAATCTACCGCAACAGCTTCTTTTTCCAGACTGAACGTCGGGTTGGAATTCAAATAAATCCTGATCGGCTCACCACCGAAGAAGGACGGATCTACCACGCCGATTTCCTCCGCTTTACGCCCGGTACCAGCCTGGTCGTTCAAATTGCTGGGATCGAACCCTTCGCGCCTCGAACTGGCTATCTACAACTGGGCGGAGAAGCCCGTGCTGCCTACTACACCGTCGAACAACAACCGCTGTCCGGATGGTTTCTTAACCGATCCGTGCTGAACAATGCGGCGTTTTCCGGCAGATTCAAGATGATCTTCCTGACCCCCGCCTACTTCCGTCACGGCTGGCATCCTGAAGATTGGTCGCTATTCTTCCCAAATGCCAGCGTTCGCTGCGTCGGCGCTGCTATTCCGGGAACCCAGATGATCGGTGGGGCGGTTGTTGATGATCGTCGTCGATCGAGAAACTTTGAACGAACGGCATACCGCTTTCTTCCTGCAGGATCGGTGCTATTTTTTGAGGCCGATCAACCGATTTCGTATGATGGACAACCGATAACCGAAACACCAGAAGACAGCGATGGAGATCTCCAGCACATTGGATTTGGGAGCGTTGTGATCGCCCCTTATTGAACAAAGCAAAGTCGAAAAGTCGAATCAAAATGAGAGTCTCACAATAAACGGAGCACAACGATGTACCAACAAGCAATGATCCTCAGCCTGTACGCCGAAACCCCTGTCCACGCAGGTACGGGGGCAACGCCGGGTATTGTTGATCTCCCAATTCAGCGAGAACGGCATACGCAGTACCCCATCATTCAGGGATCCGGCGTCAAAGGCGTGCTACGCGATCTGGCAGCGATGCAATCTCAGAACAATGCTAGGTTGATAGACAGCATTTTTGGACCCGATTCCCAGAGAGCTTCAGAGTACGCTGCTGCAATCTCCGTTTCTGATGCTCGCATTCTCTGCTTTCCAGTTCGATCGCTGCAAAATGTTTTCGTGTGGGCAACTGCTCCTTTTGCTTTAGCCCGACTGCAACGCGATGCTATCAATAGTGGAATTCCTCTACCCTGGACACCACCGCAACTCGATAACAACACCGCTCTGGTCGCTTCCGATGCAGTCCTGATCAACAACACTTTGATTCTCGAGGAATTCAGCTTCCAAGCACAGTCGTCGTCCGCCGCCGCGGCAATCGCTCAGTGGATTGCTGAGCATCTTTTTCCTGCTGACGATCATTACCAATTCTGGAAAGACACCTTCACGAAACGCTTTGTCATTCTCCCCGAAGACGTCTTCCGCGATTTCGTCCAGCATTCAACCGAAATCGTCAGTCGCACCAAGTTAGATGACACCACCAAAACCGTGCAGCAGGGTGCTCTCTGGACGGAGGAATATCTCCCCAGCGATTCCCTCCTTTACAGTACGATCCTGGCGACCCAGACTCGCGCTCCCCAGAATGGCGAAAACGCCCCCCCGCAATTAGATGCTCAACTGGTCATCAACCAGCTCAAACAGTGGTTTAACAACCAGCGTATCCAGATCGGCGGCAATGCCACCATCGGGCGTGGAATCGTGGCGCTCCGAACGCTTACCGCTTCGTCCAACAACGCAGGAGGAGCACAATGAGCAAGGGAACAACGATGAACCGGCGAACCTTAGAACAACAGCGGGCATATGCTGCGTGGGAAGCAGTAACAAAAGTCAAGCAGCAAAAAGATGTTCGCGCGAAGTATCGGAGCTTAGCCCGGAATCTTCCTTCAATGATTCTCAGCAACGGACTGGGCGCAACCTTAGCCTTTATCAAGTCCAAGGGCAGTGCAGAACATCAGAAAATATACACCCATCTGGATCAGTGGCTGACCCAATGGATCCGTTCCTGGTTGAACAGCACCGTCTCCCAGGGTATCCTCGAATGGATCGTTGCCGAGAGCACCAGTGAAACATACCGTATGGTCACCACCGAGGCACTGGCTTTCACTCAATGGCTGAAACGCTTTGCAGAATCAGAAATCCCGGACGAACAATCGGAGGCATAAGCAGATGGCAAAAGGGAAAAAGCACCAGTATCATCATTCCGGCAAAAGGGGACACGGGGAGCATAAATCCCCACCAGTGGTCTATTTGCCCAAAAGCGTTCGCGAGCAATTACCCAGAGCACCCAGCGGCTCTGTTCGAGACCATTTAGGACTCTGGCTTTCGAAGTACATTAGCTGGGAACAGGACAAAGACGGAAAAGTGAAAGTTGCCCGGGCTTTCCAGCGTCGGCTCACTCGCGATGGAATTCTTCACCTTGGCGGAAACGCTGCTAAAGTAGCCGAAGCAGCACTACAGCGACAGCGCGCTCTTCTACGGAAACTTCAGCAGCAGGGTTATCGCACCTATGCTTTTGAACTGGTGACTGCTTCCCGAATGGTTGTGGGATTGGGCATTGAAAGCGTGCTGGAAACCAACCTCCGGCTCCACCACACGTACGGCATTCCCATCATTCCCGGTTCTGCCCTGAAAGGACTTGCCCGATCCGTCGCGCGCCGATCCGTCGATACGTCCAATCCCATCTTCCAAACGGCTTTTGGGGAACAAAAACAGGCAGGATCGGTGATCTTTTTCGATGCTCTTCCCCTGCCTCAGGGAAACAATCACGACCGATCGATCGAGCTTCAGCTCGATGTAATGAACGTTCACTTTCCAGATTACTACACCGGTCAACGTTTCCCGACTGAGTGGCAAAATCCAAATCCGATTTTCTTTCTCACCGTTGCTCCGGAAACTGCTTTCCTTTTCAGCCTTGCGGTACCACCAAACCGGGACCGGCAAACGCTCTCGCAGGTTGCGCAATGGCTCCAGCAAGGACTTACCACAATGGGAATTGGCGCCAAAACTTCTGCTGGTTACGGATTTTTCCGAACAGTCTCGTGATCTTTATCCTGACTGGCTCTTTTTCGCCTATCACATCCCGACCTTAGAACCAAAAAGGGACGGCAACCACCGCCGTCCCCTTCAATCTCACCTTCGCGCAACTTTTACCTACGCAATCACTTCGTCACTTTCTTCACGATCGGAAGAGACCGTAGCGAACTCTTCTTCCCGGGCAAAGATGGATTCTCCAGTTTCTTCCAGTACAATATCCTGATACTTGCGAACCCCTGTTCCAGCCGGAATAAGCTGTCCCAGAATGATGTTCTCTTTCAACCCGCGTAAGTGATCCACCTTTGCCGCCATTGCCGCTTCAGCCAGGACTTTTGTTGTTTCCTGGAAGGAAGCAGCCGACAGGAAACTCTCTGTTGTAAGCGCCGCCTGAGTAATACCCAGCAACACTGGCTCAGAAACCGCCGGCTCCGCTGGACGTGCTTGAATTGGTTTTTTCCCTTTGCTGATCAGATCCTGATTGATCTCTTCCAGCTTCTCCTTCTTAATCAACTCTCCAACCCGATACTTGGAATCGCCTTTGTCTTCAACAACGTACATATCGCGCAGTTTCTCGTTTTCTTCCAGAAACCGCTGCCGATCCACGAAATCCCCTTCCAGGAAAATCGAATCACCGGGCGAAGTTACCCGGACTTTCTGCAACATTTGCCGAACGATGATCTCGATGTGCTTGTCATTAATGTTCACACCCTGCATCCGGTAAACTTCTTGAATCTCATTGAGCAGGTACTCCTGCGCTGCAACGATCCCTTTAATCCGTAGAATATCGTGGGGATTCAACGGACCTTCAGTCAGCGGATCCCCGGCACGGATCGTGTCACCATCCTGAACCAGCAGATACTTGTTGACAGAAATGGAATACTCTTTGACTGTCAATCCATCAAAGCTAGTAATAATCACCTTGCGTATCCCACGACGCGGCGGTTCCACGGTAACTTTTCCATCAATTTCACTGACAATCGCTGCTTTCTGCGGAACCCGTGCTTCAAACAGCTCTGTAACCCGCGGCAAGCCACCCGTAATGTCGTGGGTTTTCCCAATGTCCCGTGGCAGCTTTGCCAGCAAGGTTCCGGGACCAACGTACTCACCTTCGTCAACCGTCACCTGTGCACCGGTAGGCAGAATGTAGGACTGCAACACTTTGCCCTTCTCATTCAAAATTTCAATCGTCGGCGACTTTGTCCGCTCCCGCGACTCGATCACCGTCTTGCTGATATGCCCGGTTTGTTCATCGATTTCCTCTCGATACGTGATGTTTTCAATGAAATCTTTGAATCGAACGTAACCAGCAACCTCAGTGAAAATGATGTTGTTATAAGGATCCCATTCGTAGAGGACCTGTCCTTTCTTGACTTTCTGACCATCCTCAACTCGCAGTCGTGCTCCATACATTGCATTGTACCGGACCAGCTCTCGATTATTTTCCGGCTCTACGATCCGGATCACTCCACCGCGATTTGCCACAATCTTGACTTCTTCCTCATCCTCGTGGGTTGTAATTGTACGCACGTGCTCGAATTGTACGATTCCCTCAAACTTCGCCGCGACCACAGACTGCGCTGCTACCAGAGAGGCTGTTCCCCCAGTGTGGAAAGTACGCAGCGTTAACTGTGTCCCCGGCTCCCCAATGGACTGCGAAGCAATTGTACCCACTGATTCTCCAACGCTGACCAATTGCCCCGTTGCCAGATCTCGTCCGTAGCACTTGGCACAGACGCCGTGTTTTGCTTCACAGGTCAACACGGAACGAACCCAGACCGATTCGATCGAAGTCTCAGCAATTTTCTGGGCTTTTTCCTCATCGATCATCTCGCCAGCTTTTACCACAATCTCATCGGTCAGGGGATCCACTACATCGACCAGCGCAATCCGTCCCAGCACCCGTTCATACAATGGTTCTTTGATATCCTCTCCTTCTTTCAACGCCCGCATTTCAATTCCCCGGATCGTCCCGCAGTCATATTCTCGCACCACCACATCCTGCGCAACATCGTGCAGTCGTCGGGTCAGGTATCCGGCATCTGCGGTCTTCAACGCGGTATCAGCCAATCCCTTCCGTGCACCGTGCGTCGAGATAAAGTACTCCAGCACGGAGAGCCCTTCTTTAAAGTTCGAGATCACCGGATTCTCGATCAATTCACCCACACCACCGCGGATTGTCTTGCGCGGTTTCGCCATCAATCCACGCATTCCTGCCAACTGGCGAATTTGTTCTTTTGATCCCCGCGCCTGCGAATCCAGCATCATCCAGAAAGGATTGAAACCATCTTTGTCCTTGCGGAGCATTGTATACAGTCGTTCCGCGACGCGATTGGTTGCCGAAGACCAGACATCGATGATCTTGTTATACCGCTCTCCAGCCGTAATCACCCCCATCCGATAATGTTCTTCGATCCGCTCCACTTCTTCCTGCGCCTGCTGAATAATTTTATCCTTATCCTGCGGCACGACCAGATCCTCAACATTCACTGACAGTCCCGCCAGTGTCGAATACTTGAAACCAAGATCTTTCAGCTCGTCCAGAAAGTCCACGGTACGCGCCATCCCGCTTTCCTGGAAGCATTGTGCGATGAGTTGCCGCAATCGTTTCTTTGTAAGCAACTCATTGACGAACCCTACCTCTTTAGGTACGATCTGGTTAAACAGTACTCGTCCCGGCGTCGTTTCGACAATTTCCCCATTAATGCGAACTTTGACCAATGCGTGGAGATCAACCTGCCGATGATCCAGTGCGATCAGCACTTCCTGTGCAGAACCAAAAACTTTTCCTTCACCCCGGACGCCGTGCCGCACTTTGGTCAGGTAATACAATCCCAGCACCATATCCTGCGACGGCACCGTAATAGGCGTCCCATTTTGTGGATTGAGCACATTATGGGCACTCATCATCAGCAGAATGGCTTCCAGTTGCGCCTCATTACTCAACGGCACGTGCACCGCCATCTGGTCCCCATCAAAGTCTGCGTTGAACGCTGTACACACCAGCGGGTGCAGCCGAATTGCTTTTCCTTCGATCAATCGTGGCTGGAACGCCTGAATACCCAGACGGTGCAACGTAGGCGCCCGATTCAGCAGGACTGGATGGTTTTGTATGACCTTTTCCAGAATTTCCCACACGTATTCAGGCTTCTTGACTTCAACCAATCGTTTAGCAGTTTTAACAGTCTTCACATATCCCCGCTCGATCAGCTTCCGGATCACAAACGGCTTGTACAGCTCCAGTGCCATATCCTTGGGCAAACCACATTCGTGAATTTTGAGCGTTGGTCCCACAACAATCACCGAACGACCGGAATAATCTACCCGTTTCCCCAGCAGATTTTGCCGGAACCGCCCCTGTTTGCCGCGAAGGATATCAGACAGCGACTTGTATTGCCGCTGGGGAGAACTTCGCGCCTTGATCTGCCGGCTATTGTCGAACAACGAATCCACTGCTTCCTGGAGCATCCGCTTTTCATTCCGCAGAATCACATCCGGCGCTTTAATGTCGATCAACCGCTTCAGCCGGTTGTTCCGAATAATCACTCGACGGTACAGATCGTTCAAATCGGAAGCAGCGAAGCGTCCCCCTTCCAGAGGAACCAGCGGGCGAAGCTCCGGCGGGATAACAGGGATCGCATCCAGCACCATCCACTCCAGCTTGTTTGGACGCCGCTCTTCGGTGGGCCGAAATGCCTCCAGCACTCGCAATCGTTTCAGTAGCGCTTCGCGCTTCTGCTGTGACGTTTCCTGCTTCAACTGTTCCCGAAGCCGGTGTGATTCTTCCACTGGATCAATCAACCGGAGCAATTCCCGAATTGCCAGTCCACCCATAGCAGCAAAGAACTTGCGTGGATCTCCATCCTCCAGCCGCTTTTCAGACGGTGGCAAATTGTCCAGAATCCGCAGATACTCATCTTCCGTCAACAGATCACCCCGCTGCAATCCTGTTGAACCGGGATGGATTACCACGAAAGATTCGTAGTAAATGATCCGATCTACATCCTTGGTCTGCATCCCCAGAACGGTTGCGATCTTGCTGGGCTGGATTCGGTGATACCACACGTGAACCACCGGAACCGCCAGCATAATATGCCCAAACCGCTCTCGACGCACACTCTTACTGGTTACCTCTACCCCGCATCGGTCGCACACAATGCCTTTATATCGAATCCGCTTATACTTCCCACAGGCACACTCCCAATCTCGGACCGGACCGAAGATTTTTTCACAAAACAGACCGTCTTTTTCAGGACGGAATGAGCGGTAGTTGATCGTTTCAGGTTTCACCACCTCACCGTGCGACCACTGAATGATCTCATCCGACGATACCAGCCGAATTGTTACTCGCCGGAACCCTTTCCGAGGAATTGTTCGAGATTGCAACATCTCTCTATCTCCGTTCTATGGAACTTTTTTATTCTTCCAGATTCATTTCGATTGCTAATCCGCGCAATTCGCGCATCAATACATTGAAGGCTTCCGGAACGTGAGGAAGCGGCATTGGCTCTGTCTTGACAATTGCTTCGTACGCCTTACTCCGCCCCTGAATATCATCCGACTTCACGGTGAGAATTTCCTGCAGCGTAAAGGCAGCGCCATACGCTTCGAGTGCCCATACTTCCATTTCTCCGAAGCGCTGACCACCAAACTGCGACTTTCCGCCCAGCGGCTGCTGCGTGATAAGAGCATAGGGACCAACAGCGCGAGCGTGGATTTTATCCTCCACCATATGGATGAGCTTCATCATATAGATGTAACCAACCGTTACCTTTTCCGCAAACGGTTCACCGGTTCGCCCATCGTACAGGACGGTTCGTCCATCTTCCGGCAATCCCGCCTCTCGCAAATACTGCTGTACCTGTTCCCAGGTAGCGCCATCGAACACCGGCGTTGCAAAGTATTTCCCCAGCTTGTGAGCAGCCCATCCTAAGGCCGTCTCATATAACTGACCAATGTTCATCCGCGATGGAACCCCCAGCGGATTGAGAATGATGTCCACAGGTGTACCATCGGGCAGGAATGGCATATCCTCTACCGGCACAATCTTCGCCACCACTCCCTTATTCCCGTGGCGTCCTGCCATTTTATCGCCCACCTGGATCTTCCGCTTGGAGGCAACATATACCTTTGCCATTTCCACAATACCCGGCGGCAGTTCATCACCGGTGATAACCTTTTGCCGCTCCAGGCGAAACTCATCCTGAATGTCGCGCTCCTCCTGCTTATATGCCTGATACAAGCGCCGCACCAGTGCCATTGCGGCATCATCTTCCAGGAATGACTTCTCCAGGTCGATCTGATCCAGACTTTCCACTTTGCGCTCTGCCAGCCGTTTCAGTACTTTTTCCTCTGTGAGCTTTGTGCCCGAACTGAAGATCAAGGTTCCATCGACGGTTCGAATACCACCGACCACTTTATGGCCATCGACGATCTTCGCAAAGCGTCGCAATGCTTCTTGCCGCAACTCTTTGAGCTGCTCACGCTCCGCCTTGTCCAACAGTTCCTGTCGCCGTTTTTCCCGGCGCCGAACTTCAGCTTCGCGGCTTCGGAACTTCCTGCTAAACAGCTTCGTGTTAATCACAACGCCCCGCAATCCCGGTGGGGCTTTTAAGGACGCATCCTTCACTTCGCCAGCCTTGTCACCAAAAATCGCACGGAGTAGCTTCTCCTCCGGCGTCGGCTCCACTTCTCCTTTGGGCGTTACTTTTCCAATAAGAATGTCCCCTTCGCGCACCTTTGCACCGACCCGAATAATCCCCCGCTCATCCAGATCTTTCAATGCTGCTTCGCTCAGGTTTGGAATGTCACGGGTAAATTCCTCCAATCCTCGCTTTGTATCCCGCACCTGGAGTGTAAACTCCTCGATGTGGATGGAGGTATACACATCTTCAGCAACCAGCCGTTCCGAAATCACAATCGCATCTTCAAAGTTATATCCTTCCCACGGCATAAATGCTACCAACACATTCTGCCCTAAGGCTAACTCTCCCTGATCGGTAGAACCAATATCAACCAATGGCTCTCCTTTCTTCACCCGCTGACCCGGTTTCACAATAGGTCGCTGGTTAATACAGGTGTTCTGATTGGTCCGGAAGAACTTTTTCAACTGGTATTCTTTAACCGGCTCATACCGGAACCGCAGCAATTTTTCCTCTTCGCTGAGCTTATCATCATACCGGATGCGGATTTTGTCAGCACTGACATACTCCACCGTTCCATCTTCCTCTGCCACCAGCAGGGAACGCGACTCTTTGGCAATTTTCCATTCCATACCAGTTCCAACGTACGGTGCAGATGGGCGCAACAATGGCACTGCCTGCCGTTGCATATTCGATCCCATCAAGGCACGATTTGCATCATCGTGTTCCAGAAATGGAATCAGTGAAGCGGACATCCCCGTAATCTGATGCGTGGCAACATCCATCAACTCCACTTCTTCAGGATCCACGCTGACGAAATCTCCAGAGCGCCGCGCCCGAATCTTCTTCTGTCCCGGTGGCGGTTGGAGCCGCCCTTTCTTATCAATCGGCGTCGAAGCAGGAGCAATGATCCGATTCTCTTCACGGTCAGCCCGCAAATAAATAATTTCGTCAGTAACCTTTCCCTTCTTCACCACCCGATATGGCGTTTCCAGAAAACCCAGCTCATCAACGCGAGCATACAGCGCCAGTGAGTTAATCAATCCAATGTTCGGTCCTTCTGGCGTTTCAATGGGACACAACCGACCATAGTGCGTGTAATGCACGTCCCGTACTTCAAATCCTGCCCGTTCCCGGCTTAACCCTCCAGGACCCAACGCCGAAATCCGCCGTTTATGGGTCGTTTCTGCCAGCGGATTGGTTTGATCCATAAACTGAGATAGCTGGTGAGTACCAAAGAATTGATTGAGCACACTGGTGATGGTCCGTGCTGTCACCAAGTTACTGGGCATCAATTCTTCTTGATCCTGAATGCTCAATCGTTCCCGAATAGTCCGCGCCATTCGCGCCAGTGCAATGTGGAGTTGCTCGGTCAACTGTTCCCCAACGGTGCGGATTCGCCGATTACCAAGGTGATCGACGTCATCCACACTGTGTTTCCCCTCTTTCAGATCCAGCAAGTATTGAATGATCACAATAATGTCTTCTGGAGTGAGTGTTCGCACATCGTACGGCACGTTCATCTTTAACTTCTCATTGATCCGGTAGCGTCCTACAAAGCCCAGATCATACCGTTTTGGATTAAAGAACAGGCGATCGATCAGTGCTTCCGCCGTTTCCATATCGGGTGGCTCGCCCGAACGCAACTGTCGGTAAATGATATCCAGCGCTTCCTCCCGCGACCGTGACGGGTCCTTCGCCAGAGTTCGCGCAATGATGGGTTCGTCGGGCGTATCCGCTTTGTACGTAAACAATTTAATAGGCAATGCCTGCTTCAATGACCGGAGGCGCTCCATCAGATCTTCCGTCAGCACATCATCCCGACTGGCAATAATTTCTCCCGTTTCCAGATCGATAATGTCGCCAGCAATTTTGCGTCCCAGATACTGGTCGGGATTTTTCAGAATTTCTTCCAGCGTCACTTCTTCCATCAAGTCGAACAGGCGCAGAATATCTTCATCGGAAGAATACCCGATGACACGCAACAGCATTGTCACCGGAAATTTTTTCTTGCGGTCGATGTACACATTCATCGTTTGCTGCACATTCGTACTGAACTCCAGCCACGAGCCCTTCATTGGAATGACCCGTGCCGAATAGATTCGAGTTCCGTTGGGATGGACAGCATCCTGAAAAATAACGCCTGGCGATCGGTGAATCTGTGAGACAACGACGCGCTCAGACCCATTGATAATAAAGGTTCCTCGTTCCGTCATCTGCGGAATATGCCCCAAATACACCTCCTGTTCGATCGTTTCGATGTAGTCCTCAGACTTGGGATCAGCTTTGGAAGACAAACGCAGTACGGCTTTCAATGCCCGGCTATAGGTTAACTCCCGCTCCCGACACTCATCTTCCGTGTACTTCGGAGGATCCAGCGTATAAGACACAAAATCCAGCTCGTACAGTTCCCGGCTATCGGTAATAGGGAAGTTTGCCTTGAACGCCGCCTGCAATCCAACTTCCTGCCGCTTATCTGGCGGAACGTCTGCCTGCAAAAACTCTTCAAAAGATTTCAATTGAATCGCCAGCAAATCAGGTGGTTCCATTGCTGGCTCAAACCGACGGAACGAGATTCGCTCTCTCATTATCTCCTCCTCTATCCTGCAATTGTTCCACTTGTCTTCTCACAAAAAAGAAAAGAGGCTCCCTGCGTCCATCGAGATGGACGGCTTGGGAACCTCAGAAAAAATTCCACTGTCTTGAGATTCATTCGGCTTTTGTTACCAAGCCCTGCTTGTTTGTGTTTCTTCGGGAGCCACAAGCACTGGTTATTTCAAGGTTACTTTTGCACCTGCTTCTTCCAGCTTCTTCTTGATTTCTTCCGCTTCTTCCTTGCTGACAGCTTCCTTGATCACCACTGGTGCTTTTTCTACCGTATCTTTCGCATCCTTCAAGCCCAGACCCAACAACTCTCGAACTGCCTTAATAACGTTGATCTTCTGCGAACCAATCTCTGTTAATTCGACATCAAACTCTGTCTTCTCTTCTTCAGCAGCGGCAGCACCTGCTTCTGCCCCCGGCATAGCACCTGCCATCATCACCGGAGCAGCAGCAGTCACGCCATATTTTTCTTCCATCGCATTCTTTAGTTCCACCAGTTGCGCAACTGTTAAATTGTCAATCTTCTCCAGAATTTCCTGCACAACATCACTCATTGTTCTTCCCTTTGCTTTGTTTGTTGAACTTTCACTATTTGTTGAATCTCATAAGTTCAATCTGGAAATCTCAGGCAGCTTCTGCCTGCTTTTTGGCGACCTCGTCAATGACACTGACCAGGTCTCGAACGAGGTTATGGAAAATACTGATGACGTTTGATAGCGGCGCTTGCAGGCTTCCCACGATACCCGCATAAATTTCTTCGCGGGTCGGAAAGCTTGCTAACTGCGCCAGTTGCTCTTCGCCGAAGAATTCATCTTCAATGACCGCCGCCTTGAATCGAATTTTGTTATCGTCGACCAGTTTCTTAATAAATCGCACTGGCCGAATCGGATCTCCATAAGCGAAGGTCACGGCCGTTGGGCCAAAGAAGCGATCGTCGGGAATATTGGTAAAACGTTCAGCCTCTCGCAGCGCGCGCTGAATCAAGGTGTTTTTCGCCACCTTCATCTCAGCTTCCAGCTTCTTAATCTCGCGCCGCGCTTCAATCGTGTCCTGTACGGACAATCCCGTAAAGTCCAGCAAATAAATGCCGTTACTTTTCTGAAGCTTCTCGACCAATTCCGCAACGATCTGCTGTTTCTGTTCACGCGTAATCATTCCATTCCTCTTCAACTGTTCCAGCCAATCTTCCGCTAACTAATCCAGGATGTTGGCATTTATAGATCAAGAGTGCGTAACCACATTTCAGGCAAATTCTCGTTCATCGATGGGAATACCGACACCCATTGTCGGAGAAATATGGACACTTTGTAAATACTTTCCCTTGGCTGCTGCTGGCTTTGCCCGCAAAACACTGTGGACAAAGGTACGAATGTTGTCTATTAACTTTTCATCCTCAAACGATTTCCGCCCAATCGAAGCGTGAATATTGCCGCCTTTATCAACCCGGAATTCAACTTTTCCTGCTTTGACTTCCCGAACTGCTTTCGCTACATCGGTTGTGACCGTCCCACTCTTTGGATTCGGCATCAAGCCGCGCGGGCCCAGAATCCGTCCCAACCGTCCAACAATTGGCATCACATCCGGCGTCGCTATAGCAACATCGAACTCCAACCACCCGGATTGAATTTTCTCCACATATTCCTCCAATCCCGCATAATCAGCCCCCGCTTCTAAGGCTTCTTTGTCGACCGGTGGCTTTGCAAAGACTAAAACTCGAACTTCTTTACCGGTTCCGTGGGGCAGCACTACCGATCCCCGAACCATCTGATCCGCTTTCCGGGGATCCACGCCCAGATGCAGCGCAATGTCGATAGATTCATCAAATTTCGCCGTGGCTGTCTTCTTTGCCAATGCCACCGCTTCCTGTAACGAATATCGCTTGCCTTTTTCTACCAACTGTGCAATTTGTCGGTATCGCTTCCCATGCTTCGGCATCAGTTCCTGCTGCTTTCTTGGTTCCACTGACCTTATCCTTCTACCACCTGGATGCCCATACTCCGAGCGGTACCCAGGATCATCTGGACAGCACTTTCCAGACTATCGCAATTCAAATCGGGCATTTTGGTCTTTGCGATTTCCTCCACCTGCTTCATCGTGACCTTTCCCACAATCTCCCGGCTCGGTGTTTGGGCTCCTTTTTCAATGCCGGCTGCCTGCTTAAGCAAAAAGGAGGCTGGAGGCGTTTTGATCTGGAAAGTAAAGCTTTTATCCGTATAGAAGGTGACAACTACCGGTATCAATTGTCCTGCCAACTTGGAGGTGCGAGCATTAAACTGCTTCACAAACTCCATTCCGTTCAACCCGCGCTGTCCAAACGCTGGACCGACCGGCGGCGCCATCGTCGCCTGGCCTGCGGGAATCAGCAACTTAAATGTTCCTGCAACTTCACGTGCCATCGTGTTTAAAATCTTTTATTTCTTCTACGGACGTTCAATCTCAATTTGCGTAAAATCCAGCTCGACCGGGGTTTTCCGCCCCAAGATACCAACTTCAACCTTTACCTTCTGCTTCTCGTTGTTTACTTCTTTCACGACTCCTGAAAATCCGGTAAAGGGTCCATCAATGATGCGAACCGGATCACCTACCTCAAAACTGGCTTCAATGGTTGCAATATCCCGCCGTTCTTCCATCCGTCCCAGAATACGTTCCACTTCGTGGGGTTTCAGTGGAATCGGTTCGCTTTTAGTACCCACAAACTGCACCCCTGCCATATTGTTGATCAAATCCCGGACATAATTGTCCAGCTTGGCGTGAATCAGGATATATCCAGGCAGAAAATTTTTCACTTTCGTCCGCTTTTTTCCACCCCGCACTTCAAACACCGTTTCCTGCGGCACCAGCACCTCATCAATGCGATCTTCCAGCCCCAAGCGTCGAATTTCCGTTTCCAGCAAAAGCTTTATCTTTTCTTCCTGCCCTGTCAGCGTCCGAAGAGCATACCATTGTTTCTCGTTATTCGGGGTTTCCATAGACGTTCAGCCCTTGCTTAAGCGAACAATCCTGCCACCAATGTGGAGATGAGCCAATCCAGCAGCCCGATAAAGGCGGTAATTACCAAACAACTCGCAATCACCACTTGCGTTGATTCCCACACTTCTTCTCGGGAGGGCCACGAAACCTTTCGCATTTCGCGAGAGACTTCGTTCAAAAACTGCCGTAACTTCTCAAACATTGCTACCCTACTTTTCTATACCTGCTGCACGAGCGGAGGGACTCGAACCCCCAACCTGCGGTTTTGGAGACCGCTGCTCTACCAATTGAGCTACGCTCGTACCTAAAGAGCTGATGGCCGGAGTCGAACCGGCGACCTCTTCCTTACCAAGGAAGCGCTCTAACCGCCTGAGCTACATCAGCTTTTGCCAGAGCGGGAGACGGGAATCGAACCCGCGACCCTCAGCTTGGAAGGCTGATGCTCTGCCAACTGAGCTACTCCCGCCTGTAACTACTCACCGTTCAGCCAAAACAACTTCAAAGAGCACCCTGTGGAGCGGGAGACGGGAATCGAACCCGCGACCCTCAGCTTGGGAAGCTGATGCTCTGCCAACTGAGCTACTCCCGCTTTCCCATCGTGGGTGGGGGAGGATTCGAACCTCCGAAGGCATGTGCCAGCAGATTTACAGTCTGCCCCGTTTGACCGCTTCGGTACCCACCCAGAATTGTAAGATCACCACTTTCCCACTACTACCGAGCACCGTCTTCGGTAGTCAAACGGGAATTAACGAGTTTCTCAATGCAATAGTGCATAGCGTTCACTTTTTCCCATCGCTATCCGTCGATGGAATCTGCCCAATGAAGCAAGCATAAAAACGAATAATGTCTTTTGCTATTCGATTTATTGCTCGACGTTATCTCCGCAGTCGCCATCAGTTCCGATTTATTTCGCTGCTTACTCTTCTGGCTTTTACTGGCATTACCATTGGCGTTACTGCTTTGATTATTGTGCTCTCGATTTTCAACGGATTTCGGGAGCTGATCCAGCATCAACTGCTTCGTTTTGATCCGCATCTTGAGATAACCTTCCCCTCTTCTTTTCCACCGGATTCCCTGAATTTCTATCAGCAGCGTATTCAATACCTTCCCGGAATTCAATCGGTTATTCCTGCTGTTTCTGGCAAAGCTCTGCTACTTTCCGGTCAGCGTTTTCAAATGATCCGCCTCATTGGCATTGTGCCCGATTCCACCACTTTCAAAATCCTTGATTCCACCCTCGTGGCTGGTTCCGTCCATCTGCCGCCCTTTCCCCAAAACCGCCTGCTGATTGGCATCAGCTTAGCAAATGCCCTCTCTCTGCTACCGAAAGATTCAGCAACCATTCTCGCTGCTACTTCTTTTGAAGAATTCCTGTTCACTTTTCCTGCTTACCGGCAGCTTGCCTTTCGCATTCAGGGAGTTTTCCGGGCACAGGACCAGCGATATGATGCTCTTGCTGCCTTTACACACCTCACCTCCGCTCTCCGCATCCTGCCTCCATCTATGCACAGACTCCATCTGCGCGTTCGGTGCACGCAGATGGAGGAACTCGAAGCAGTCAAAGCACAACTTCAGCCTTTGCTCCCCGCCGGGACGAAACTCCGCGAATGGAAAGAACTCAATCGCAACTTGTACAACGTTATGCAACTGGAACGAACGGTGGCGTTTGGCGTTATCTCGCTTATTGTCTTCGTCGCCATTTTCAGCTTGACCGCTGTGCTCTTTATGCTGCTGTACATCAAAAAACCAGAAATTGCCATCCTGAAAACGATCGGTGCCTCATCCAATCATATTCAGCAAATTTTTCTTCTCATCAGCATCTTTCTGGGCGCTGGCGCGACCCTGAGTGGGAGCCTTCTGGGCAGCGCTTTTGTTCTGAGTCAACAAATCTGGGGATGGATCCCTCTGGATCCGCAACGGTATATCGTATCCGCATTGCCAATGGTTTTGCATCTGCAGGATGTTGCGCTGGTTGCGGGCATTACTTTCATCCTGACCCTGATTGCTGGAAGTCTCCCCGCTCGACGCGCTGCCGCTCTTCGATCTGTCTATGGACTCTTGTACGAAGAACGAATCTCATAAAACCTGCAACATAGCGCGCGCCCGTGGTGTGTAAGGACTTGCTGGAAACTGCGTCACCAGTTGTTGATAAAATTTCTTCGCTTTCGGAATATTCTTCATCCGTAGTGCCGCTTCAGCACTGAGAAAGAGGGCATCGTCCATCTTCGCAATAAGCCGAGCTTCTAACACTCTCTGAAACTCTTCGATTGCTTGCTGATACCGCTGCTGCGCAAATGCTATTTCCCCCAGCCAGTAGTGCACATACGCCCGAACCACAGGATGAAGACGCGTCTGCTTAAGGAGCGCTGTAAATAATCGCTGCGCCTGGGCATACTCCTTACGAACCAGCGCTCGTAATGCCTCGTGATAACTATCGGGAAAAACAATACCCTGATGCTGAAAGTCCGCGCTGTCTCGGTGCGTGTCGACAATATGCAAAACAGAGTCCTCCGGTACTGCTGGCGTTTCCTCCGCCACTGACGCAGATTTCTCCCTGTCATCATAGATCACCGTATCGGGAAGCAGGACGGTCGTTGCTGTATCGTGTTCTCGCGCAGCATTCACTGCTTCCGAATGCACCAGAGATTGCTGCACACTGGTATCAGTGGGAATCGATGGAGCTGCGGTATCTGCCGTATACTTTGGCTGTGCCTTCAGCAGTGCTTTTAATGCGCTGATCTCCAGACGCAGAGCCTGCACCTGCTGCACCAGGCTATCCAGACGCGTTTCGATTCGCTCCTGGGATTCGACAATACGCTGCATTTGTTCTCGAAGGGTCGGTAGGCGCCGGGGCATCGGTCGAGGTGTCCCTGCCGTCACTTCTGTATCTGCTACTACTAGCGATCCCTCTACTCTGCCTCCCGCCCGACTCGTATCGGCCGGTGCTGCTTCAGTCCCCAGCACGGCATTCCACACACTGCATCCGGCAATACCCAGCGCTACAATGCTCAATGTGAATACCTGAACAATCCACCTGCTGCACATCCACTTCATAACATCGCTTTTGAACCAAAAATTCGTATTTTCGAAATTACGAAGTTTAGGGAAACAAATCAGTAAGCTCTGAATGCGGATTGAACGTTTCTGGCTATGGATTGGGAGCCTGTGCATCACCGCTGGCGTGATTGCCAGTTGCGATAGTCAGTTACCACCGAACCAGTTCAGCCAGGCAGACGCAGAAGAGATTGCGCTCCGAATCGTGCCGGGATCAACGCTCCTGCAATCATACGATTCCAGCTATCGCCGCACTGCTGCGTGGTATCTCATTGTTTCCCCGCCCAACGGCAGTCAGGTTGTCGTTGTGCTCCAGAAAACAACCGGCGAACTACTCCGTATCTTTGGCAACGTGCCACCTTTTGATTACGAGGTAGAACCGGGATTGCTCCTGCTGCCGTACTCCATCACTCGCGATACGGCACTCCGTCTTCGTCCTGGCACCCTTCATCGGTGGGAGCTCCAACGACCGCCACTCATCCCGCGCTGGGAGTACGATTTCATCATTGATGTTCCAGACACCGTCCATCAAGACAGCCTGCGCCGCTGGCTGGTTGCCATCGATGCAGAAACAGGATTCCCTATCTCCCTGACACAGCTTCCTTAAAACCATCGGCAACAATCCGACTCTTCCTGTTCCCTGCCGATCATTTCCAGAAAAACCTGTACATTTGTAGTTTGCTTTTGAAGCACTCAAGGAGTCTGCTGAAGAAACGAAGGGGTGAGCAAATGAATATCCTGGTCTGTGTTTCCCGGGTGCCAGACACAGCAACAAAGGTTAAAGTTGCTGACGACGGCAAAAGCATTGCAACGCAAAATGTCAAATTCATTCTTAATCCTTACGATGAGTTCGCAGTGGAAGAGGGTCTGCGACTTCGGGAGCAGCACGGTGGAAGCGTTACGGTGCTAACCGTGGGCGGGCAAGAGTCAACCGATATTCTCCGAACGGCTTTAGCAATGGGCGCAGACAAAGCAACACTGATTCAGCTTGCCAATCCTGATTCTTACCAGGTGGCGGTCAATATCGCTCAGTATGCTCGCAACCATTCTTTTGATCTCATTTTATTCGGTCGTCAAAGCATCGACTTTGACTCTTTCCAGGTTCCCCCAATGGTTGCGCAACTGTTAGATCTTCCCTGCCTGACCATTGTTTCTCAATGGAGCATCACAAACGGAACGGTCAAAGCCGAACGGGATATTGAAGGAGGCAAAGAAGAATTTGAAACTACGCTGCCATTGGTAGCATCGGTACAAAAAGGCATCAACGAGCCCCGATATCCAAAACTGCCCGACATCATCAAAGCCAAGTCAAAGCCCATTGAAACCATCGAGCCGGTAGCAGTGGAACCACAACTGGAAATTCTTTCGATGGAAATTCCGCAGACCGAGCGCCGACACGTTATCTTAGGCGATTCCGACGAAGATCTGGAAAAACTAATCCAGTTGCTTCGGGAAGAAGCGAAGGTTATCTAAACAACGGTGAGTTCAACAGAGAAGGACGGAGTGTGCAACAATGAAGATCGCAGCATTCCTACCAAAGCTGGGTGATAAATTACACAAAACCGCATACGAAGCGATTACGGCTGCCCATCAGGTGCAAGCGCTTGTTGGCGGCGATGTTGTTGGGTTTGCTATTGACGTCGATCAGCAACAGTTAGAAAGAACAGCTCATTACGGACTTACCCGACTTATCGTCGCCGAACACCCATTATTAGCAAACACGTATTCTCCGTCTGCTTTTGCAAAAGTCCTACATCAACTTGCCAGCTCTCAAGGAATCGACATTCTCATTCTCCCAAACATTACCTATGGCAAGGAACTGGGTCCTCGCGTAGCGGTCACCTTCGAAGCTGGCTATATCGCCGATGTCACTGGCATTGAAAGCCAAAATGGGGAACTCATTTTCCGTAAGCCGGTTTATGCTGGAAAAGCCATTATCGCTGCTCAACTCAAAACAGCGAAAAAGATTTTTACCATTCGCCCCAATATCTTTACGGCAAAGGCAGCAGAGGCGGTAGCTTCCCTCAACATCGAAACGTTCACGCCCGAACTTTCTGAAGCTGATTTCAAAGAAAAACGTCTGAGTATCACCCGCAGCACCGGCAAATTGGACGTTGCCGAAGCAGATATTGTGGTTTCAGGCGGCAGAGGGTTGAAAGCACCGGAAAACTTTAAGCTGATCGAAGAATTAGCGGAAGTTCTGGGCGCTGCCGTTGGGGCATCCCGCGCAGTGGTTGATGCTGGCTGGCGTCCCCACAGCGAACAGGTAGGGCAAACCGGGAAAACCATTTCGCCTAATCTCTATATTGCCGTCGGCATTTCCGGAGCTGTCCAGCATCTGGCTGGAATGTCTTCCTCGAAGGTCATTGTAGCAATCAATAAAGACAAAGATGCTCCCATTTTCCAGGTAGCGGACTACGGCATTGTGGGTGATGCTCTGGATGTCCTGCCGCGGCTGACAGCAAAGCTGAAAGAGGTTCTGCACAAATCATAGTGTCAGAACCCGGACAAAATGATCCCAGAAATAGAATCGTCTTAGAACGCCGAGGTGTCGCAAAAACAGCAAAAGGTTGAGAGCAGTGGATAAAGTTCAGGTCGAGATCTTAGGGTTGTCCACCAGTTCCTTCAGCAGCGGAGCTTATGCTTTAATTCTGCAGGAAATAAATCCGCCCCAGCGGCGGCTGCCAATTATCATCGGAGCTTTCGAAGCGCAGGCGATCGCGATGGAATTAGAAAAGGTGAAACCACCACGTCCTCAAACTCACGATCTTTTGAAGTCGCTTTTAGAAGCCTTTGATGTCTCTGTCCAGGAAGTGATTATCCACGACCTTCAGGATGGCACTTTTTACGCACACATCGTTCTGGACGATGGCACCGTCATCGATTCACGTCCGAGCGATGCTATCGCACTGGCTGTGCGCACCCACTCGCCAATCTACGTGATGGATCACGTGCTGGAAGAAGCTGGGTTTTTGCCGGAAAGTGAAGAGGAGCTGGAAGAAGAAGAGGAAGATGAGTTCTACTCGCTCCGCAGTGAAGCGGAAGCTATCTATGAAGAGGAAAAAGAACCAGAGTCGGAATTGGAACGGCTGCGACGGAAATTGCAAAAAGCCATTGAAGAAGAAGACTACGAACTGGCTGCCCAACTGCGGGATCAGATTAAACGTTTAGAAGAGGACCAATCCTCGTCGGAACAAAGCAATTGAGTGGCAACGCTATTCGTCAAAAAACGGTGATAAACACGAAGTGCCGGGATAGCTCAGTTGGTAGAGCAGCGGAATCATAATCCGTTGGTCGGGGGTTCAAATCCCTCTCCCGGTACAAACAGATTTGGTTATTTGCAGAAAGATTCGTAGTTTTGTAATTGAGTTGAGCGGCAGCTTCTCCCCTCGCTGTCGCGTCAGATGCTCATACCTGGTGACACCTCCTCACCGGGTATTTTTTTTATATACTAAACCGCGCTTTTCTCTCATGCTCTCGCGCTTCCCCGTAGTACCTGACACCTACGTTGTTATGAGGATCCTGCCGATCGAACGCCATAATTTCTCATTTCGCCTGCTTACGACCTCCTCAAAAACTATCGTTACGACCAGTGCCCATCATCCGTGCAACCACAAAGTATTTGCTACTCACACCGCTTGGAAAGTTCTGACCTGTCAGCAAAAAGGAGAAATTTGAAAATGGGTGAGCCCCAATAATCTGGTGCTTCACACGAAAAAATGGCAGAGAAGTGCTCAACGCTATGCCAGCAGTGCGATGGAACTTACAGAAGAGCAAAAACAGATTATTGAAAGCATAACAGGACCTTTGCTCATCTTTGCTCCAGCCGGCACCGGCAAAACTTCCATAATGGCACTGCGTGCTCAGCGCGCTCTGGACGAAGGCATTGCGCCAGAACGCATTCTCTGCATCACCTTCACCAACCGCGCTGCCAGGGAAATACGTTATCGAATGCGTCAGCGTCAGGTCGAAAAACTGGACACGCTAATGGTGTCCACCATTCATTCACTCTGTGCTTTTATGCTCCGATCTTACAGCAAATCACTTGGTATTCCTAAAAATTTTCTCATCGCGGACGAAGTGGACACCGAAGAGATCCTGCGCATCGCCATTGATCGGGCTACAAAGAACGCGTACGTCCGGACCACTGATGCGGTTTTCCAACACGCTGCGGAATTGATCGCCTGCAAAGCGAATATTCACCCAGATGACCTGAAGCTAACCCCTTATCCACCGCTTGTGAACGCTTCCTACTATTGGTGTCCACCGGAAACCGCCGCTTTTCTTGAGACAGGGAAGACACGCGTGCGTAAACTGCTGGCGCAAATCCTTGAGGAATATCATCGCCTGCTGCGGGAATCAATGCTTCTGGATTTTGGAGATCTCATCTACTATACCCGATCGCTCCTGCATTACGATCTTGAATTCCGGGAATACTGGGAACACTTTTTTGGCTGGATCCAGGTGGACGAAGTTCAGGACATCACACAAGCAGAATTTGAAATTCTTGTCGCACTTGCCCGCCGGCACCAGAATCTTGCCCTTTTCGGTGATCCAGATCAGACCATTTACGAATGGCGCGGCTCTTCGCCCTTTAAGGTCATTGAACAATTCAAACAAACCTTCCCGAAATATCGAGAATTTCAACTTACCTGGAATTTCCGGTCGACGAAACAACTCATAGCAGCAGCCGACGCTGTTGCCCGGAATTTCCAGCAACGATATACCCAACTTCGGGCTGCTCATCACCTTCCTGAGGGAAAGCCACCGTTAATTCACTCCCTCAATACCGCATCCCAGGAAGCCCTCTGGATCGGCGCTCTCATTCAACGCATCCTCAATGAGCACCCACAAGCCTCCATTGCCGTATTGACCCGCACCAATGCTTATGCCGAAGCGCTGGCTCCCCTTCTAGAATCGCAGGGGCTGAAACCCATACTGGCAACCCGTCTTGCTAAGTTTCGCTCTCCCGTTGCCAAATACGTAACCGCACTTCTCCGGCTCCTTGTAAACCCGTACGATCAGTTCGCTGCGCGAACGCTGCTCCAATCCTATGAATATCAACTGTTAGAGGGAACCAACTCGCTCAAACCGTTGCTGGCAGCCGACATCCAGCCCTCAAACTTTTTATATGATCGTCTGATTGAATCCCCTTCGCTGTTCCAGCAATTTTTCAATGCCTTAGCTGAAAATCGCGTTTTCGTCATCGATATCGAAACTACCTCTCTACAGCCCCACACTGCTGAAATTGTCGAAATAGCGCTCCTTCAGATAGATGCCCAATTGCGTATCCGGAAACACTTCCACCGATATGTTTTGCCAGACCAATTGCCAAAGAGCAAATACACAACCCACGGGCTGACTTCCCGGTTTTTAGAACAATACGGTCACGATAAAGAGCAGGTACTGCTGGAATTGCTCCACTTCGTAGCCCCTCAACCCTTTTTCGTTGGCTACAATGTGATGTTCGACTTGAACATTTTGCGCAAGGAACTGGAGCACCATCAGCTGAGCCATATCACCTTTCCCGCTCTGGATCTACTGCCTATTGTTCAGCAACAATTCGATCTGGAGCGATATTCCCTGCAACACGTTGCTGAGCACCTTTCGTTATCGCCTTATCCGACCCATACCGCTATTGCAGATGCAAAAACAACTGTAGCACTGCTTCATCTCCTGTTGCCCATCATCGAATCGCTGGCACAACAGGATCTGCTGGGTTCCCTGCCACCGCAGTTGCAACATTTCTGCCGGATGGCTGCCAGCAAACTGAGTGAATGGCGGGAAATCAGCACGACCTATCCCCTGCAACAACTACTCCAGTTGATTTTCTCCACCAAAACTTTTCCGGGCATTGTTCCGATCGTCCGGGATCCATCCGTTTTCCTGCCAGTTGCAGATGCTCTGTTGAACCTCGCAAAAGATCTGGATCAGCAGCTTCCCAATCCGTTTCTTCGCCTCCAGCACTTCCTCGGATCCTTAGCGCTGAGCCGCTCGATCGATGACTACCGTTCCCAGGGCAATTGCTTGCTCACAACGGTGCATCAAAGTAAAGGGATGGAATTTGATGTGGTCTTTCTTGCCGGTGCTAACGCACAGGAATTTCCGAAAATCGTGCTCGCTGATGAAAGGAACATAGATCGGATCATTGAGGAAGAAAAACGCCTCTTTTATGTCGCTGTTACGCGAGCAAAACGTGCCCTTTTGATTACCTGGGCTCAACAGGATTTCAGTTACCACCGGAATCTTGGCGGTAGTCCTTTTCTGAACTTTCTTCTGTAATACTTTTCGCTCACCCTGAATCCTGCGGGCAAAGGACCATCTACACCTTTTTACGGCAAGCTACCGACGATTTCAATTGCGCCTCGTATCCCGTGAACCATCATCTCCATTTCTATACGCTACGCTACAATCGGATGCGCCGAATGCCCCGATCGGGAATTGCAAAGAACGTGGTATCATACTCGCCGCCACACTGCAACTGCTGGATGGTAATGTCTGCCTGAATAGAGTGTTCTGGCAAATATAGCCGCAGTTTCTGAGGATACAACAGCGTATCCGCTACCCGAAATGCGTGATACCGAACACCAAAGGTTTGCCGGCTCTGGTGTTCCCGCCACTGATACTCTCGCGGTAACCCCGTTGTGTCCATAATCAAACGTTCCACAACCGAGGCATGCAATCGATACAGGGTATCGACGGAACCACGATAAGAACGCCACTGTTGAAGGTCAAAGCATCCAATCAAAATGCGAATATAGGTAGCCGCATTTTGTGGCGCTGCAGCGAAAGCAGTTGCAATTTTCCGTAGCGAATCAGTCTCGTACAGCGTCTGTGCCAGGACATCATAATACTGAAATCGGTTAGAATCCCCGACAACGATAGCAAGCGGAATACCCAGCGGACCCCGCAGGAGCAGTTGAAAAGCCGATGGTTCTTGAATAGCACAGATAAAGCTCCCCTGCAGCGTCTGATGAGCAGAAGACACTACCAGCGAACCGGACAGTAGGGGAGCGTTGTTAACCCATGCACACGGAGGAAGCAGTTTTGAAGGTCGTATTTCCCGAAACTGCTTTTCTATCCGTTCTGGCGACTGACACCGCCACACACTTACCCCCAATAGCATACCGACCAGTATCGCAGCAATCCGCAACACCATCACCTACCTTCCAGCTTCTTGCAGCAGTCGATCAACGTTTTCCAATCGCTCTTTGATGGAAGCTTTCTCCGGGTCCAACTGCAATGCCTGTTCCCACATCTGGCGCGCAAGGCGATACCGTCCCAATTGGAAATAAACATCACCCAGATGTTCCAGAATCACCGCTGATGGATCTCCCGCAGCCCTGGCTTTTTCTAACCATTGCACCGCCTTGTCATATTGTCCAAGCTTGAAGTATACCCATCCGATCGTATCCAGAAAGGAAGCATTGGTGGAATCTGCTGCGATTGCTCGCTGTGCCAGCCGAAGCGCAACATCCAGGTGGATACCCTGCTCCGCATAGGAATACGCCAGATTATTCGCCGCTACAGCATCAGAAGAATCCAGCGCCAGTGCCCGAGCATAGGCAGCGTCAGAGGAATCTCGCTGCTTCATCGCGCCGTAGACAATTCCCAGTTGGGTCCACGATGCTGCATCCGTCGAATCAATGCTCACCGCTTGCTTCGCGTACACCAGAGCAGAATCGTACTGCTTCAATTGGACATAATGAGCAGCGATAAAAGCAGGGTATCGACCATCCTGTGGATAGCAGCGCATATAGCGCCGTAAAATCGCAATTGCCGGGAGGTATCGATGATGGTCAAAGAGCAAAGCAGCTACCTGTAAAGGACGGGTTGCTGGTGTATCAACTGCAACCAGTGCCTGTTCCAGAAATGGAAGTCCTACGCTATCCGCATCCGTTGCAATCGCTAATGCGCCACACAGGTACTGCACATTCCAATCCTCAGGATAATAGCGTGCTAACTGCCATAGCCGGGGCAATACCGAACGATCCACTGTATCTGCATCTAACCAGTGATAGCAAACATACGCAAAGTGGGAGAGAAACTGTTCTCGTGACAGAAAGAATTCTTCGTCAACCAGTTGCTGATACGCATCGCGAAATCGGCGATGTTGCACTGCCAGTTCAATGGCGGCTGTTGCCATTGGAAAAGAGGTAGGATTATTTTCCAGAAACCGCCGAAGATAGTGCCAGGCGTGCTTATAGTCATTACGCTGCACATATAGCCGTACTAACCGCCGAATCACTTCCGAATGATCTTCCTGTTGCAGTAATCGCTCATATAACGCAATCGCAGAGTCAGGAGATCGATACTCGTACAATCGACCCAGAAGGTAGCCATACTGAAGAGAGTGAGGCTTTCGCTGATAGAGCACTCGATACACCTGCAAGGCACTGTCCAATTGACCATTGGCAATGAACAATTCCCCAAGCAGTGCTAACGCTGGTTCAAACTGAGGATCCAACCGCAGCGCCTGCCGTACCGCCGTCAGCGCTTGCGATGTTTTATCAATATCAGCATAGTTTTGCGCTAACAGGTAATACAGTTCCGCTGATTGCTGATACTGGAGTGCCTCCTGCAAATCCACAATTGCACGGTGATAACGTTGATGCAATCGATTAATAGCAGCACTAATCGCTGCATCCCACATCCGCCGATCGGCATAGATATTGGTTGTCGACCGCTTTGGTTGTTTGTTCTGAATCTGAACACTCTGGCATCCCGCTATTCCTCCCAACAAGACCAGGCTTCCAGCAAAAACCACAATCCGCACTACCCACATCAACATCCCGTCCATCCTCTGCTGCTCTGCAGCCAAGACGCCCACACTCTGCAATGAGTGTGAAAAGGGAACTCGATCACCTCCCTTGACCATCATCCACACTGATGAGCTATCAATTCTGCTCTTGCCACCCGCAGTAATAAAGGAATTTTCGGGAAACGCAATGCCTCCAGATCTCACGCAGGTCTTAGATCAACTTCTTCTGGAGTTTTTTCTCCAACTGCCGAATAAGCTCCGTTTCTCCTCGCTTCTTCAAGTCTTTTACCATCCCGTAAAATCCTTTCTTATCCAGGGTCCGCAGTGCTCGGGTAGAAATCCGTAGTCGGATCCACTTTCGCTCTTCGGGAATCCAGATCCGCTTGTACTGGAGATTGGGGAGAAAGCGCCGCTTTGTGCGATTGTTGGCATGCGAAACATTATGCCCCACCTGAGGCTTTTTCCCTGTCAGTTGACACCGTCGAGCCATTCGTGCAATCCTTTTTTATTCTTCGACCTCTGTTTTGCAAAGTTTTATTGACGGAAAAGCTGGAAAAAATTGCGCAAGACTGCTATCCCCTGTAGGGATTGCCTATAAACTGCTTCCGCATCACCGTCGCAACGTCCTCTCGTTTATCTGTTCAAAGGCTGCAAATTTTGATAGATTTCCAAAAAGGTTGCTGCTGCCTTTTCCTATATCCCGAAAATTTTGTAATTTGCGATGCAGCTTGATAGACACGGGTCGGAAAAATTCTCTTGTTGAGGCGCACTGTTCTCTGAACCTGGCTTAAGGTAGGTGAGAACAGAGGCGTTTACTGCGTGCAAAGCAAGATATGGAAAAAGTTTCTCATAAACAGGGGTGAAGCAGATGAAAATTGAACGGCGCTTTACGCAACCGGGGACCAGTCCATTCGAGATGTTTGAGTACACTCGCCGATCCTCTGTGTTACGGAATCCCGATGGATCGGTGGTATTTGAAATGGACAACATTGAAGTGCCAAAGCATTGGTCGCAAATGGCGACCGATATCCTGGCACAGAAGTATTTTCGCAAAACGGGTGTTCCGCAATACGATGAGGAAGGTAACCCAATTCTCGATGAAGAAGGAAATCCCGTATTGGGCCCGGAGCGCTCCATTAAGCAAGTTGTTCACCGTTTAGCAGGTTGCTGGCGCTGGTGGGGGGAACAATACGGGTATTTTGACTCACCGGAAGATGCGCAGGCATTCTACGACGAAATTGCCTATATGCTACTCCGGCAAATGGCTGCTCCGAATTCCCCACAATGGTTCAACACTGGCTTGGCCTTTGCCTACGGAATTACCGGAAAGCCGCAAGGACATTACTACGTAGATCCAGAAACTGGAGAACTGAAAGCTTCCGAAGATGCTTATACTCGTGCCC
>JALWJX010000129.1 GCA_026996895.1 Candidatus Kapaibacterium sp. | reverse complement strand
CCGAAGACGCTTGTCCACATCGACCAGCGGAGCAGGTAACACCGATTGCTTCTTTGCTATGGGTGGTCGCAACCGATATGCCTTCCACAATCGGAACGGTTGACGCTGATAAATTTGCCATACGATGTCTCCGGTGCCAAAGTGATACCACACCACCGAAACCCATTCCGGTGTCAGGGTCAGGTCTATCGGCTCAATAGGCGTATTGTATTTGAACCATCGACGTCGCTCCTTGATGTCCTCAGGAATCTGATCCCGATACTGCCACGGACGCAAAATGCTTTCAGGATAATACGCCTGGATCTGATAGCTGCTGTCAGAGCGCAGTAGCAAAAGAGAATCGCTAAAAAGATTGAGATAGCCGCAGTCTTCCGTGTCGCAATCGATCAGCGGGAAGGATTTCCAGTAGCCAATGCCCAGCCACTGGCGATTTTGGGGCAAATCTCCATAATGACCGAGAAACTTCCCGGTGCTCAAATCAAATTCCCATACTAAGGGATCATTGGCTTCAAATTCAGCAGATTGAGGGTTTAGGTACGGCTCAACTGCCGCTGTGATTCTCCATCCCACCTGCCGTTGTTGCCAGTTAGAGACTGGAAAAAGAGCTGTGTGCCACGGCGTGACAACTACATAGCGCCATTCGATGCCCAGATATGCGGGGGTATCCGGAAACTGAATTTCAGCTTGCTGGATGATTCTATTTCCCTGTTCTGGTGGTTCGTAGAGTACCAGAATGTACCGTTTTGCCAGACTGATAGAGGTATCCAGTTCATCCCCGGAGCCCGGTCGGACTTCAAAACTGTCAATGACCGTATAGAAATGAACCGTTGCAAGGGTGTCGCTGGTGGAGGAAAAGCCCAGGCACATTACAAATCGCGTGAGCAGTCCCAGGGTGTTAATGAGTTTTCCCACACTGTCGATGGGAACTCTGCACAGTGCTCGCTGTAACGAATCGCTGGTTGTGATCTGCTGAATCTCCTTTCCAGAGCGAAGATCATAGATGCGGAGCATTTCCTGGTCAAGGTCCTCCATTGCCAGCCATTTGCTGGACGGTGAACATCGCATTCCCTGAAGTCGTCCCGTTGTTGTCGTGCTGTCATCCTGCAAAGCGAGAGTGTGCATCGGTCGAAGTTCGGATAATGCGTGAATGCTGTTGTCAAACCGGGAAGTGTAAGAGAAAGACTGTCCCCGGAATTCCGGAAGCATCTTTTTCAGTTCAGGGCGTAGAGGATCCCATTTTTTGAGATTCTTCACCAGGTGCTGAAAAAACTGACCGGGAAGCAATCCTGCTAAGACCATACTGTGCAGCAATTGCCCCTGTGCATTCCAGATCGTGAGCATTGGCATCATCCGTGGTGGTAAGTGCAGATCCTCAAAGATGCCAGCGGTGTCTAAGAAGACCGGAGCCGCCAGGCGGCGATAGGTATGCTTTATGATCTGTCGATCCGCCCAGTATCGCGTTTGCCGCATCAGAACAATGACCGGACCCGGAAACCTGTATCGTTGAAGTAATATTGCCGCCGTCTGCATAGCACCAAATGCGTAATTGTAGACCTTGTGCTCAAACAAAATCACCGCGCAGTACTGATAGTTCTGCGATGCTGGCGTAACCTGTCGTACAAATGCCCGGAGCTTTTCTGATTGGATCGGTAGTTGCCGTGCCGGGAGCGAAGGGGCGGTAAGGTACAGCAGTGCAAGAGTGATCAGAGAACGGACGATCAGTCTCATCACGGTTTCTCCTGTTTGTTAACTTTATGATGGTCCTCGCCTGCTGCGACCGAAGCAGGAAACTGCTGAGTAACGTCTCTGACTGACAAATTCACTCATTTTCATAGCAATGAGCATCCGAAAAAGAGTTTTTGTTGAGCATCGATTCACAGAATCTGCTGTTACTTTCCCACTGAGAGGTCATTCGCACCATTTCGTTGAAAAGCACCCATCTGGCACTCTGCAACGCTCGATTTCAACTCTATATACACCTAAGCGCCGAAATTTTTGCGATAGGTGCGAAGTATCCCCGGAAAATCTGGCTTCCCACCATCGGAAGCGTCCGCTTCAGCGTGCATTACCCAGAGCAGGATGCTCCTTCGGGTTGTGCCGGGCAAACCAGCGGAATGCTCACCCGTCCGGCATCGGCTCCTGCGAATACCACACCGCTGTTGTGGCCCGTGCTCCGCGTGTATGAAG
>JALWJX010000128.1 GCA_026996895.1 Candidatus Kapaibacterium sp. | reverse complement strand
GTCAGGTAGCGATCAAACAGCGATGCCATCTCGCGAGAGACCCAGCTCAGGGTATGCACGCCATTGCGCACATAATCGATAGGCACCTCATCCAGCGGGAAATCCTTCCACAGATGGTGCCACATCTTGCGGGCAATTTCGCTATGCAACTGGCTAACACCATTTTTCCAGCCAGCCATTTTCAGGGCTAAGACGGTCATACAGAAATCTTCCGAAGGATCCTGCTCTTCCTCGCGTCCCAGTGCCAGAAAATGCTTTTGATCCAACCCCAGCTCTTGATAATACGTTGCAAAGTATTTATCCACCAGCTCCGGACTGAACCGGTCGTGCCCCGCAGGAACCGGAGTATGAGTCGTAAAAACGGTATTGGAACGGCAAAGTTCCATTGCAATCTCGAAAGAGCAGTGAAACTGCTGCTGCAAAGCCCGGGTATGCTCCAGTGCTGCAAACGCAGCGTGCCCTTCGTTCAAATGCAACACCGTTGGCTGTAAACCCAGCGCTCGCAACGCCCGATACCCTCCAATCCCCAGCATAATCTCCTGTTGAATCCGGGTTTCGATGTTCCCTCCGTATAATTGGTCAGTGATGTCACGATACTCCGGAATTTTGTTTTCCGGCAAATTGGTGCTGAGCAAATACAACTTTACGCGTCCCACAGCAACTTCCCAGATTTCGGCATACACGGTTGCTTCAGGATAGGCGACCTGAATCTTCACCGGCTGACCATCGGGTCCGCGCACCTGGCGAAGGGGCATCACGGAAAAGTCGTTATCGTAGTACTCTTCATTCTGCCAGCCGTTCGGCGCCAGTACCTGATTAAAATACCCCTGCTGATACAGCAGTCCAACGCCGACCAGAGGGATACCCAGATCACTGGCGGTCTTTAAATGATCCGCTGCCAGCACGCCCAAGCCTCCCGAATAATTGGGAAAACTTTCGTGTATGCCATATTCGGCACAGAAATAAGCAATTAGCAAATCCTTCGGATATCCCTGGCGGTCATACCAGGTTTCCCGCTCCATATACTGCCGGAATTTGCTGTGCACATACTGGACATAGTTCACAAAATCCATCCGCTTTGCCAACTCTTCCCACCGCTCCTGCGGCACACGATACAAAAGCAGTACGGGATTATGGTGTACCTCATCCCAGAGCTGTTTATCAATCTGCGAAAACAACTCGCGTCCATCCGCATCCCAGCTCCACCAGTAATTGTAGGCTAACTCCTCCAATGGTTTCAAAGGATCCGGGAGAACTGGTGTTACTGTAAAAACCCGTACGGGGATCATCACCATTCCCTTCCACCAGATTGCACAAAAGAATCCGCAAATATAGAACACCAGCTGGAAATAACGCGTTTTTCGCTACACCGGAACACTGCTGGAGCAGAATCTATGGAGCAATGGAGAAAACAATCAGTGTGGCTCTCCGTCGCAGCGAATGCTTTCCCTGCATACGACAGCAAAGAACACCAAAGAGACTCCGCAGCGTACAGAGATCGAAAAATAGCCATCGGATCACAACTGTTACTTCCAGCGAGCGCTCTGCACCAACGCCGTTGAGCTATTCTCTGCTCCCTACGCCCTACTTTCCTGCCAGATACAACAGGAACAATCAGAGATGGATAGTAGAGCTTATGAGATGCTGCGAGGACTTGCTCCCTGGATCCATCGTGAACAACCAGAAATGGAGAGGGCGTAGCAATGTGCCTTACTCTGCGCTTTTCCGCCAGATCAACTGGACGGTTGCCCCTAACCCCTGATGTCCCGGACCGTCATCCAATCGTCGAACCGGTGTTGCCAGATGCAGAATGCCGGTTTGCGGAAAATGCTGTTGCAACTCAGATGCGGTGACCATCAATTCGGGTGTTGGCGGACCGCCGCTGGTAAATCCCCGTGTTCGCTGTTCTGGTCGGAACCATTCGGCGATAACATAACCACCGGGCACCAGGATACGCTGTACCAGCGCAAAGAGTTTCGGTCGATCCGGCGGTGGCAGGTGCAGAAACGTCATCACGACCGCATCCCACTGGCGGTCTGGCTGCCAGTTCAACACATCGGCGAAGACTGTTTCTACCGATACGCCCCGTTGCTCCGCTAATCGCTGTACTTTTTGCAGCCCCTGTTTTGAATAATCAACCGCTGTAACCGCCAACCCCTGCTCTGCTAAAAACACCGCATTGCGCCCTTCCCCCGCGCCCAGTTCTACAACCGCCGTA
>JALWJX010000127.1 GCA_026996895.1 Candidatus Kapaibacterium sp. | reverse complement strand
CTGCGCCCCTTTGCTCAGAGTTTCGATGCGGTCCTGGTGGACGCCCCCTGCTCTGCGACCGGGCGGAGTCGCCGCTCGCCAGCGACCCGGTGGTATACGAAAGAAACGACGGTTGCAAAACTGGCGCGTCAACAGTTGCACATCCTCCAACTCTATGCCCAATGCGTGGCACCCGGCGGCATTCTGGTTTATGCAACCTGCTCGCTCCTGCCGCAGGAAAATGAACTTGTCGTCGAGCAATTTCTTCGTGAACATCCAGAATTCGAACCCGATCCGCTCCTGCCAGCATTTGAAACATACCAGATCGGTTTACCGTTATTACAGCCTGATCAGTGGCATTACACGATGCTTCCATCGGTAATGGGGACTGATGGCTTCTTTGTTGCACGAATGCGCCGGGTCCGATGAAACTGCTCTGCCGCATAATGGCGGTTGTCTGGCTATCCTGCTGTCTTGTGCGCCCTGCTTCTGGACAACCAGCAGGCACGATCAGCGGTACGGTGTATGATTCCCTCTCGAAAGAGCCGCTGGTTTCCGCAACCGTGCTGGTGCAGGAACTCCAGAAAGGGCGGTTCACCAATGCCGATGGATACTTTATTCTTCCCCAGATTCCTTTCGGCACCTACCACCTCCGAATCACGTATCTGGGCTACCGTCCAAAGATCATTTCCATCACAGTATCTCCCCAGAACCCGCGGCGCGTGCTGAAAATTTTTTTAGTGCCGGATACGCTGGAACTGGGCGAAGTGGTTGTTGAAGCAGAGCGGGAGATTGAAAAACGCGAAGTGATCATCAGCCGGGTGCATATCCCACTGCAACAGCTTACCTCCGTTCGGATTGCCAGCGAACGGGACATTTTCCGCACACTCCAGTACCTTCCCGGCATTCTCTCTTCTTCGCAAGTCTCCAGTGGCCTCTACATTCGTGGTGGATCACCGGATCAAAACCTCATTCTGCTGGATGGTGCAACTGTGTACAATCCCTCGCACGCTTTTGGTTTCTACTCTACGTTCAATGCGGATGCAATCAAAGACGTGCAGTTGTACAAAGGCGGGTTTCCCGCAGAATATGGAGATCGGATGTCTGCGGTGCTGGACATTACGCAGAAGGAGGGCAACAAAACAGCGTACCACGGAAAACTTATCATTGGAACGCTATCCTCCCAGGGAAGCGTCGAAGGTCCGATCCCGCTGCTACCACGTTCCTCCTTTTTCCTCGCCGGTCGGCGAACGTACTTAGAAATTGTGAAACCCTTCCTCCCGGAAGACCCGGAAAACCCGATTCCGGATTTTTACTTTTACGACCTGAACGGCAAAATAACGATGCTGCCCGGCGACGATGACAAAGTCTCATTGGGAGGATTTTTGACTCGCGACATTTTCCGCGTTCGGAATGCAGGCACGCACTTCACCTTTGGCATCCTCAACCGTGTTGCATCCCTGCGATGGGCACACGTATTTACGCCCCAATTACTACTAACCGCCCTGGGATCAGCCAGCTATTATGAAAACCGGCTGGATGGATCGAATTTCGGCTTTGACTTCCAGATCAAAAATTTCATTCAGGATCTTGCTTTCAAGGTCACCACGGAATACTATCCAACCGACCGGTTGAGTCTCAAAGCAGGGGGCGAATACCACCATTATCGTTTCCAGTTTTATCAGAACTTCACTGGCAAGCGAGACACGGTTATTCAGGAAGGAAGCGGGCGGTTTGGGACCATCCACTTTGATGTCCCTGACGAAACATTTTCCATTTTCCTCCAGGGATCTTACAAGCTAACAGATCTGCTGTTGATCCAGGCTGGCATCCGTTCGCTCACAATGGGACTTCGAGATCTCACGGTCGTTATGCCCCGCCTGGCGCTCCGATACCAGTTCCACCCGGATTTCTCCGTTAAGCTGCTGTGGGGTATTTACAAACAGTACTTTTACCTCGCTTATCAACCAAATTTTTCTTTCTTTGACACCTGGCTCCCAACCGATCCATTGACCAATCCACCAACGGCTCAGCACTACATTCTCAGCGTCGAAGGATATCCACTGCCAAACATCAAGACTTCGGTCGACGTCTACTACAAGCCGATGAAACACATAGCGGAATTCAACCGCTTCTCCATTTCCGGCAATTCCACTCGAGACATCTTTCTGTTTGGCGACGGCATAGCCTATGGCATTGAAATTTTTGCACAGAAAAAAACCGGGAAGCTGACTGGCTGGGTCGGCTACGCCTACGGATATGTGGAATGGCAAATCGATAGCTTGAACAACGGGAAGCCATTCAATCCTCGATACGATCGACGGCACGACTTCAAAATCGTGCTGAACTACCAGATCTCCCGCCGCTGGGAAGCGGCTGCTTCTTTCTTCTTCCAGTCTGGACAGCCATACACGCCGGCAACCTCTCGCTTTCAATCCCGATTTCCGGGTGAAAATCCCGGTCGCGGTGTGGTTATCCCTGCTGATCTCTACAGTCTCCGTCTGCCTCCGTCGCACCAGTTGAACCTGAGCATCCGTTATCATACTACTATCTTCGACCTTCCAGCTATTTTCAGTCTGGACATTTACAACGTGTATTCCCGACGGGATATCTTCGCCCGGATTTATGATACGACGTCGGAAGTGACCACCGTTACCGATGTCAAATTGCTGCCCATTGTGCCCAGTTTTTCGGTGGAGGTAGAGCTATGAGATGGTTGCGGTTGCCATACGGCTTGCTGAGCCTGCTATTGCTCCTGCTGCTGAGCCACTGTGAAGATCCTCCTATTGTTGACTACCAGCCTCGTTACGTTGTTGAAGCCTTCCTGCTGGTCAACGACCCCATTCGGAATATCTTTGTTTATCGCTCTCTGCCGGTAACCGATACCTTTCGCTATGAAGCCTCGCTGGTATCCGATGCCGATGTCCGGCTGATCAGCGGCACTGATACGTTTTACCTCCAGTTCTCACCCGACCACGGCTACTTCTATCCCGACGCTGGCCAGCGGATTCAATCGCGGCGGGAATATCGGCTGGAAGTCCGCTTTCCGGATGGAAAATTTGCCACCGGGACAACGGTCACGCCCGACTCGATCGCCTGGATACAACCGCCCAAGCCGATTTTGCAATATCCTGAAGATACGATCAACCTGCCATCACCGGATTCGCTCCGCATTGTCTGGTCTATCCCGGATTCTCTGCCAGAAGCGTTTCTGATTAGTGTCCGCTGCTTGGACACCCTTGAATACGGGAAATACCTCACACCGCCGACCGACGAACCAAATGAACGAATCCATCACCGCGTCAACGAGTTAGATCCCTACAAACAGGAAGTCACTCGATGGGGATTCCTGACAGCTAACTGGTCACCGACTGTGTGGTTCGTTTTCAAATGGTACGGTCTTCACGAAATTGCCGTATTCAATCCCGATCCCAATATGATCAAGTGGTTCAAGCAGACGCACTTCTCCCGCTTCCCGCGATATACGCCGCTGCTCAACGCGATGGAAGGCGATGCCATTGGCGCTGTATGCTCCGCCTTTGTCATCCGGGATACGACCTTTGTGCTGAAACCATAACCGACCAGTGGCGGCGCCTGTGGTACCAGGGGCGCAACACAATGGAAAAGATGAGCAATCGTTTATTGCTTCGCTCAAAATCGGGGCGTAGCGTAGTCCGGTTAGCGCGCCTGCTTTGGGAGCAGGAGGTCGCAGGTTCGAATCCTGCCGCCCCGACTTTCTTTCCCTTAACGCCGCACGAAGTTCTCGACGTATCTAAACGCGCAACTGCAAAATATCCTCGAACACGTTTGTGAAATCGTAGCATCCGACTTTATCCAGAATCCACCGCCCGCCCAGCAGCGCACCGATGGCAAATCCTTTGCGACTCCGTGCCCGATGGGTCAGCAGAATACTATCAGCTTCCGAATCGAACACGACCGAGTGCTCTCCCGGCACAGCACCAACTCGGGCAGCGACGACCTGCAACTGTTCAGGGGCAATGCCGCCATCTGGATTGCCTGTAAACACCGCGGTTTTCCGATCGAAATGTTGCAAAATGATCTCTGCCAGTTGTTGTGCCGTTCCGCTGGGACTGTCCACCTTTCCCCGATGATGGGTCTCAGCGATCAGCACATCATACGCCTCCAGAGCATTGACAATACGGGCAGCCGTACGCACAAGTCGGAAAAAGACCTGCATCCCAACCGAAAAGTTTCGTCCGTACAGAATACCAATTTCTGCCTCGCGGGCAAGGCGCTGCACATCCTCCAGCCGATCGTACCAGCCAGTCGTACCAATGACCATCGGCTTCCGCAAAGCTGCTATCTGCTGCACGTGTGTGCGAACCACGTCGGGATGGGAAAAATCGAAAGCAATGTCAAAAGAGGGTGCCTGCTCCGGATCGAACGGATGGTCAATGTCGTACCATCCCACAATCTGATAACCATAATCCGGTGCTAAGGCTTCTAACTGCTTTCCCATCCGACCGTGTCCCAGCAACACTGCTCGAATCTGTGCCATCGCTTATCCCGCAAATTGTGGATCCAACTGCATCAATGCTCCCTGCTGAAGATGAAAAATCCGCGCCTGCGGAAAAGCAGCGATCATTTCCGGATGATGGGTCGCAATGATCACCACTCGATCCCCACTGTACTGGCGAAGAACTCGAATCAGCCGATCCATCGTATAGAGATCCAGATGGGCAGTCGGCTCATCTGCCAGCAGAATTTCAGGATCGACGACTAAAGCGCGGGCAACGCCGACTAACTGCCGCTCGCCACCGGAAAGCTCTGCTGGAAATTTTTCCCGGACGTGGCTGATCCGCAGTTGCGAGAGCACTTCCAGTATTCGGTGCCGCATCGCTTCTTTTGATAGCCCGCGATTCTGAAGCACGAAGAGTAAATTTTCTTCCACTGTCCACTCAGGCAGCAATTGCACATCCTGGAAGGCAATGCCGATCTGCTGCCGTAACCGGCGCAATTGCGCGGAGGGTATCGTCTGAAGGTCTGCGGAACGAACCAGCACTGTTCCCTCTGTCGGCATCAGCGCCCCATAGATCAACTTTAAAAAGGTCGTTTTGCCCGCTCCCGTTTCACCCGTCAGCAAAATGAGGTCACCGGAATGAACCTGACACCGAATGTTGCGGAGCACCGGCAAATCATCATAAAACACGCTCACATCCTGAAATTCTATCTCCATCCCGTCTCTGCTGCCGGCGTCTATCCAACTTGCTGCGCTGATTTCTGATCCAATGCCCACTGAAAGACCTCGATGTACCGCTGTGCGGACTTCTCCACGGAAAAATCTTCCTTCATCGCATTGTGCATCAGCTTTTCCCACAGCGGCTTGATATAGTAGAGCTGAACAGCGCGCTGGATCGCCCAGCTCATCTCGCCCGCATCGTAGCGATGGAACACAAAGCCCGTTCCTTCCGCCGTTTCTGGCAAAAATTCCCGGACCGTATCGGCTAATCCCCCGGTAAATCGGACAACTGGCGGCGTTCCATACTTCAGGGCATACATCTGCGTCAGCCCACACGGCTCATAGAGAGAAGGCATCAGGTAGATATCCGAAGCTGCAATGATTTTATGCGACAATTCCTCATTGTAGCCGATATGCACCAGGACGCGAGCTGGATACCGCCGCGCCATATAGCGGAAAAATTCTTCATACTGCCAGGCGCCACTGCCCAGCAAGGTAAAGCGGAGCGGCAGACTGGTAATGAGCGACTCCAATGCCTCGCGCAGCAGCGGAATGCCCTTCTGATCGGTCAATCGTGTCACCATTCCCACCAGCGGAATATCTTCGATGACCTCTCGATCCGGCAGATGGTGGTCTTTGAGATATTGCAATTTGTTCTGCCGCTTCAAATGGAGCGTCTCCGGAGTATAGCGAAAGTAAATTTTTTCATCCGTTGCTGGATTCCATTCCGTGTAGTCAACGCCGTTGAGGATCCCAATCAAATCGGCTGCTCGCTGTTGCAATACTGACTGCAATCCCATTCCCAGCGAGGTTGTCCGGATTTCATACGCATAGCGTGGACTGACCGTGGTAATTTTATCAGCAAACAAAATCCCCGCTTTGAGCACATTGACTTTGCCGTAGAATTCAAAGGGACTGGTGGGATAGAAAAACGACTTTGGAATTTGCGCCAGAAAGAGGAAGCGATCCGGGTCGTAAATACCCTGAAATGCAATGTTGTGTATGCTCAAAACACCGGCGGTTCCCTGAAAATACGGCGACCGGCGGTAGTGAATTTTCAAAAACGGCATTGTCATCGCGGTATGAAAGTCATTGGCAAAGATCACTTCCGGCAGGAAGTTCAGCGCGCGTGCCACTTCAAACACCGCTCGGCTCAGGAACAGAAACCGTCGATCGTTGTCCCCAAACTCTTCCGGTGCGCCATAGATACCGGGACGATCGTAATATTCCGCATTTTCCAGAAAGGTTACCGGAACCGACGAGCCGGGCAACACACCAGACCAGAGGCGTGCATATTCTGTCCAACTGCCCATCGGCACACCAATCACGTGGCGCGTGGGTTTCAATCCATAGGCAGCAGCATTTATCATCTGGTACTTGGGAATGACGATGCGAACCCGGTGTCCCATCTTTGCCCACGCTTTTGCCAGCGCATAGGTAATATCTGCCAGTCCCCCTGCTTTGGCAAACGGATACAGCTCCGCCGCTGTGACTAAAATGTTCATACGTATGCCCTCTGCTCAGCTAACTGACGAGTTCGAATCACGCGATACGGCTGCCCAAACCGCTGTGCAACGGCTTCTGCGCACTCAGGATCCAAGGTGCAGCCAAACACCGTTGCTCCTGTCCCGCTCAGCCCCGCATAGAGCATCAGCGAATGCTCCAGCAACTGTTCTTTAATGCTTCGCAGGACCGGAAACTGCTCAAACACCACTGTTTCAAAATCATTGACAATCTGCGACCGCAATTTTGATCCACAATCCCAGTATCCTCGCAGCAGGTGGAAAAAATCCCGCGGCTGCTGTGCATACGATCTCCGGCGTGCCAGCGCTGCATAGGCAGCACGCGTGGAGACGTGGATGGGCGGGATCACCAGAAGAAACTCATACGGAACATCCCACGAATACCACTGTAACTCCTCGCCAGTTCCTCCAACCACAGCAAGGGTTTCAGGTTGTACCTGCAGGAAAAACGGGACGTCGCTGCCCAACTGGCAAGCAAGGGTCAACAGTTCCGTTTCGCTCAGTGGAGAACCCAACCGCTGATTGAGCCATCGCAGCACCATCGCCGCATTGCTGCTCCCTCCGCCCAGCCCACTACCCGGAGGGATCCGCTTCTCAACGCGAGCGTGCAGATGAAAGGTCAAACCGGTTGCGCGGGCAAACGCCTGCGCTGCGCGAAAAACCAGATTGTGCTCAACAGCAATATCCCAATCCGGATGCATAGCAATGGTGATCGAAAGATCCGCAGCCGTTTCCAGATGCAATTCTATCTGATCGCCGAACATCAGGGGAATGAATACCGAGTTGATCCGGTGGTATCCATTGGGCAAAGGTTCGAGGACTTGTAACCCAAAGTTCAACTTAGCCGGCGAGAGAATCGTCTCCGTCGTTTGCATTTATGCCCAATTTGCTTCCGTTTGCCTATCTTACGGCTTGGATTTTGACAAATTGCAATTTGCAAAAATATGACAGATGCTGGGAATATCGGTTTTCGCGAAGAAGTAATCCGCAAGCTCATTCACTTAACCTCCCTGTCCATCCCGACCATCTACACGCAGGTCAGCCGGGAATTTGCGCTCAGCGTCCTCATCCCCTTAGCCCTGATTGCCCTGTTCATCGACATTGGACAGCACTTTTTTGCGCCGGTCCGAACCTTTATGCAGCGATACTTTGGCGCTCTGCTGCGACCGCACGAAAAAGATGAAAAGAAAATTCTGCTAAACGGCGCCACCTACGTCCTGATCTCCGCCGTGCTCTGCGTCGCCATTTTTCCGAAAGTCATTATGGTGACCGCCTTTTCCATCCTGATTATTTCTGACATTTCCTCCGCCCTGATTGGCAGGGCTTTCGGCAGACATCGATTTCTGGATAAATCCCTGGAGGGAAGCGTGGCGTTCGCCATCTCTGCATTCCTGACGGTGTACGTCATCGGAACAATTTATGATGCGCCGCTGCCGTACTTCTACTCTGGAGCTCTTGCCGGGATCGTTGGCGCTGTTGCTGAAGCAGCTTCCATCCGACTCCGGATGGATGACAATCTCACCATTCCCCTGTCGATTGGCTTTACCCTCTGGGGCTTACTCTTTTTGCTGGATCCTGCAACTCGCAATGCCATTCTGTCAATGATACCGGAGACGTGAACAATGAAAGGTGCCATCATTGCTATCGGTGACGAACTCTGCATCGGCGATGTCGTTAACAGTAACGCTGCCTACTTAGCCCGAAAGTGCACGGACATCGGTATTCCCATTGACCGACACGTCACGGTTGGAGACAACCTCGAGCACATCGTGGCGGAACTCCAGCGGCTGGCAATTGAGCACGACTTGATTCTGACAACGGGAGGATTGGGTCCAACGCACGATGACCGCACAAAAGAGGCAATTGCCCAATTCTTCGGCGTTCCGCTCCAGCACAGCGAGCAGGCGGAACAGTGGGTTCGCCAGTACTTAGCCCGGCAGCATCAGGAGTACACTGAGCGTCAGGCAACGCAGAGCACCGTTCCTGCTTGCTGCAAACCGCTCTACAATGCTTACGGCACCGCACCGGGACTCTGGTGTGAGCAATCCGGGTTTCCTATGGTCATTGCTCTCCCCGGCGTTCCGGCGGAAATGCGGTTTATCGTTGAAAACAGCGTTCTTCCCGAACTACAACAGCGAGTGCGCAATCAGCCGCGTATCCTTCTGCGAACCTACGGGATCATTAGCATTCCTGAAGCAGAACTGTTTGAGCAACTAAGCGAAGATGTCCGCCGATGGGAAAACGAAGGCATCACGGTCGCTTTTCTCCCTTCTGCAAAGCTGGTGCGGTTGCGATTTCGCTGGACGGCACCCCCATCGGCATCGGTTGAGGAGCAGATAGCGGACATTGAATCGGTGTTGCAACAGCGTTTCGGTCGCCGCGTGATTCCTTACGACGCTCCACTGGAAGCTACCATTGGAACGTTGCTGGCGGATCGTGGCGAAACCTTAGCAGTCGCAGAATCCTGCACCGGCGGCTACTTAGGCAAACGCATCACCGATATTCCCGGCAGCTCCCGGTACTTTCTGGGCGGCATCATCGTATACAGCAATGAAGCAAAAAAACGTTTTCTGGACGTCCCACAGGAAATTCTGGACACCGTCGGCGCAGTCAGCAGGGAAGTAGCAGAGCTGCTGGCGGCAAACGTCCGCACGGCGTTCAGCAGCACCTACGGCATTGGTATCACCGGGATTGCCGGTCCCGGCGGCGGCACTCCGAAGAAACCGGTCGGCACCGTGTGGATCGGCATCGCTACCCCGTCGGCAGTTACTCCCCATCTGTTCCACTTCAAAGGCGATCGCGAAACGATCCGGCGCGCTGCAACCACACACGCCCTGCTGCTGCTGCTGGAGCAGCTCACGGCTACCATCGCAGCAACATAAGTCTTTCATCATCCCGCTTCGCTACCGGCGAAAGTCGGCGCTCTCAGGTGGCGCTTCCGGTCGGCGCAACCCGGCTGGTCGCCACCACCCACACCCGTAGGGGCGACCGGCCGGTCGCCC
>JALWJX010000126.1 GCA_026996895.1 Candidatus Kapaibacterium sp. | reverse complement strand
CTGCCGCTCAGCACCACGCTGCGCATCACACCAGAGTTGCAATACACACACCAGTTGAATACCGTGTTAAAAGACAGTATCTGGCGTATGCACTCACTGCACCTTGCTCTTACGGTTGCAATCCCGCTGATTCCTCATTTCCCCCCACCGCCGCCTCCCATTCGAACTCCGGACATTTTGCCAGCTCCGGTGATCACTCCATCACTCCCGAAGCCGCCGCCTCCGGCGATCCACCTTGCGAGCACAGTGTACGGTGTTTTCAGCGACGGGACAGTAGAACCACATCCTTCGATTGTGTTAGAAGAGCAGGAACTGAAAGAAAGCTTTCCGCTATTGCCCAGCGTGTTTTTTAAGCAGAACGGCACCTCCTTAGACCGAACGCACCAGGTATTGCTCCAGCCCGAACAGGTACAGTATTTCTCACCGACATCCCTACCGGCTGACGCTTTAGCCATCTATCGCCACCTGCTCAACATCGTTGGGTACCGGATGCGGGAGCATCCTCAGGCAACGCTCACATTGACCGCAATTACAGTGCCTCCTTCGCGGGGACGCTCCATTCCAAAAAACATCGCAAGAGATCGAGCAGCAGCAATCAAAGCGTACCTGACGACAGTATGGCGCATTGCCCCCCGACGAATCCGCATACAAATCCGTTCTGCTTCCCCACCACTGCCGAGTTATCAATGGGCACAGGACCTCTGGGAAGAGCTGGAGCGGGTGGATATTAGCGCCAACGTTGACGCAATCACACTGCCCGTTCAGATTCGCCACGTCAGCCAAACCATTACGCCCGGCGCACTGCTGATCCTCCCTGCAGTGACAGCAGAAGCAGGTGTCAAACACTTCGTTGTTGAAGCCACAATCAACTCCTACGATACGATCCTGTATGAAGGGACCATTCCTCCCGATACGATCCAGTGGACACTGAATCCTCACCAATTCGCCCGATTCCAGAGCGATTCTCTGCATATTCTCGCAACGCTGATTGACAGCGCACGGCAACAACGAGCGACGGAAACAGCACTTCCCTTCACTTCGCTTACCGTAAACCTCAAGCGGCAAATTGGGTCGAAAGATACGTTGATCGAGAAATTCTCACTCATTCTCTTCGCTTTTGACAAAGCAGATCTGGGTCCACGAAACCTCAAGATCCTTCAGGACGTCATCTCGCAGATTAAACCGAACTCACAGGTCACAATCCTTGGCTATACCGACCGTATCGGATTAAAAGATTACAACAAAAAACTGGCGGAAGCACGTTGCAAAGAAGTGATGAAAGCCCTACAGCGAAGCGGCGTTTCACCTTCTCAGCTTTCATATGCAGCCATTGGTTCGGATATTCTGCTGTACAATAATGACCTGCCGGAAGGACGAAGCTATTCCCGGACAGTGCAAATCATCATCCGAACACCGCTCACGCCGGAATAAGTTCTCCGCTATCGAATCGAATATCGCCGCAAACGCCACATTGCTGGCTGCCTCGGCTCGCAGGGGGTGTAAACACGCTCAAAACCCAATGACCAATCACTTGCCAGTTGGAACTGCACGATCCCAATCCCCGGAACCACCCAGATCCAGAGCCACTCTCCATCACATCCCGGACACACCGTGTCACTTCGCCCCTGTTGTCCGTATACGGTAACGTACGCTGTATACTGAACTCGTAACCCAATGCGATACCGCAATGCAACAGCGGATGTATCCATAAACGTTACAACGTGCCGTCCTTCATACCGGGCTCCGTACCCTGCAGTGTCCGGAACAAACACGATGAGTATCGATCTCCAATTCTCTATATCGATCAGATGTGCCGCTACCGTATCGAGATCGGTGAGGGGAGAATGATAACTCCAGCCTGGTTTCGTAAAATCCGCCAGTGGCAACCACCGGACCCGCGCCCTCCATCCGTAGCCTGAGCTTTTATCAAATACTCGCCCCCACCATCGCCAGTACTGCCACAACTGTCCATTCCGCTCTTCCCAGAACATTGTATTCCTCCGAAATTCTCCAGTATCGGATTGCCAGCGCCACACCACCACCGCTGCCGGACGTCCTTCAACCCACTGAGATCCTGCTACCTCTATTCGTAATCGCTTCGTAAACTTCAGGGTATCAAAAGTCCCTGCCACCCATTCGTATTCCCACCAATTCCCCGAATCCAGCGGCATTACCCTCCACGTCTCCCGCGGTCCAGTCACATCCTCACACCCCCCCAACACCCCCCCACCAA
>JALWJX010000125.1 GCA_026996895.1 Candidatus Kapaibacterium sp. | reverse complement strand
CACCGTACTGCACCAGCATAAAAGGGCGATCTGCTTCCCAGACCGCATACCCTTCGATGAACTCCTGCAGGTTGCCCCCTTTGACATATTCCATAAACTCCCCTGCCCGCCGAAGCAGTCCCGACCATTGTCCTTTCAACTGTCCGCTCTGCGGATCATACCACCGCACGGTAAAGACTGTGTTTGCCTCCAGCGCAACGACCCGGTAGTTGTCGCCACTGTAGATAGGTCCCCCAGGGTGATTTTCCAGCGGTCCACGGCTCCGCAAAGCACGGGTAATGTACCGTTTCCCCCATACCCCCTTCGGTGGCAGCATCTCCGCTATTGACTCTCCACCAAATTCCGTCACGTGCTGGTATGGCATGTAGGCTTCGGCATTGATCGAGATTACTCCCACCGGCTGACTGGCAACGATTTCTGTCCCGGTGATATCCAGTTCCCCTTCATTTCCATTTTCATCCTGGCTCAAACCCAGACTGCAGAAATCCAGCACTTCGCCTGCATTGAGGGTAAACTGGAAGGTTTTGCCCCAATCTCGAGGAAACATCACCTGCTGATCCTGTCCATTGATCCGCATCCACCCCCGCCCGTGCCCTCGAAGACGAATCTGGACATTGGTCCCGTTCTCGCGGGCTATAACGTAAAAGCCATTGGGAAACAGCGTCCCGCGATCAGTATAGGAGTCCCCTCTGTTATCATAATACCCTGCAAACACATAGTGAGTCCCCCATACAGAAGTCGGATATGCCACGTAGCTCGCCATGTCCAGCTCTTCTTCCCGACTGGTCGCTATTACAACAACCATCCCCGAACTTCGGATCCGAATCGCTGTATACTCAATCTTTCCGACCTGATCCTCCAGCAGTGGCAACTCCTGCCGGGTTGTCAGCACCCGCACTTCTCCCCTGCGGAGCACAAATGGCGGCAACTGCCACCCAAGTGCCGGCACATCAACCCACACTATCCCGCTATCGATACCAATGATAGTAACCAAAAGATGTGGGCGATGATGACCATCTGACGGTGGAACAACAACCCAGAACTGGCGTCCCGCATAGGCATTCGCCACAGGTAGCGAGCATACCTGTGGATATGTCCATTGTCCACCCATTACCCACAAGATAATTCCCCACACCCAGCATACCCACCGGGAAACCCGCATTATTCTGTTCCTCCCTCACCTCCTTACGGGAGGGTATCCTGACATCCTGCTTGATCATATATTATTGACACCTGCTCCAGCCGCAGGTCCATTTCCCGTACCTGCCCTTTCACCACTTCCATCATTTCCTCATACATCAGCACCTTCTCCTGACGGCTGTCCAGCAATAACTCAAAGCATCCATCACCCACCTTCGCCGGTTTGCCAAATTGTATTCGCCCTTCCGTTCTCCATCCTTCCAGTTGCCCTGCCGATAGCAATGCCTCTGGAACAGTGAAGTCCTTCATCCAACTGGTAAACAATGCTGTCATTGAAATGCCTCCAGCTTTTGTGAAACAGCCATTTCGCTCATCCGGGAAAAGCAAATTACAAAAAATTCCGGACACAGGCAAGGGCGAAAATGTGGATTGGAGAAGGGTCCGGGAGCGCACATTTCAGCAGGCAAATTTTCCCCTCACCCAAACCCTTTCCCGGAGGGAAAGGGAATTTTTGCACCGGTAGGGGCGACCCGGCGGATTGCCCAAGGACGCAGCAGCGCTGCGCCCCTACACAGTGCATCCTTTGCCGACGAAAGTCAGCGCTTCCACACTCCCGGTGTCGGCACCGATAGCAATGTGCTGCCGGTAGCGCCGGTATGGGCTTGAATGATACTCTGCACGGAGTGGCACTGTCACTCCTCGATCGGTTCCAGATGGTAGCCAGAGGGAGTGTCGATGACGCGAAATCCTGCCTGCTGAATACGCTCCCGCAGCGCATCTGCTGTTGCGTAGTCTTTTTGCTGCCGCGCTGCCCACCGCTGCTCCGCTAACTGGCGGATCTCTTCCGGAATTTCTACTGCTGCCGGTGATTCTCCTTCCGGATTCCACAGGTGGAAGACCTGGTTGAGGTGAAGCAGCACCGCTTTATACTCTGCTCGCTCCGCTGGCGTCATCGCTGCAACAGGATGCTGCCGGAGAAAGGTGAAAAGTGCACCCAGGGCTTTCGGGGTATTCAGATCGTCCAGCAACGCACTGAATACAGTGTCCCGAAGCTGCTGCATCGCTGGAATTGTGACCTGTTCCGCCGGGTTGACGGCTGCCAGTTCGTCGAATACTCGCTGCACTCGCCGTCGTGCCCGACGGGCTGCCTTCAGGGCTTCGAACGTAAAGTTGAGCTTCGAACGGTAATGCGCTGCCAGCATAATGTAGCGGATATCCATTGGATCGATGCCACGGGCTAAAAGATCCCGCAGCGTGTAGAAATTGCCCAGCGATTTGCTCATTTTTTCTCCCTCGACCAGCAGGTGTTCGTTGTGACACCAGTACCGGGTCGGCTCCACCCCATAGCCAGCTTTGCTTTGCGCAATTTCATCTTCGTGGTGGGGAAATTTCAGATCGATCCCCCCGGTATGGATGTCGAACGGGAGTCCCAGCAGCACGTATTCCATCGTTGAACACTCCAGGTGCCAGCCGGGCCGACCATCGCACTGCTCCCCACCCAGGGAAAACTGCCAGAACGGTTCGCCGGGCTTGCGTGCTTTCCATAACACGAAATCCGCGACACTTTCCCGGTCATACTCATCAGCGTCGATGCGAACGCCTTTGCGGAAGTGCTCGAAATCGATGGTGACCAGTTTGCCGTACTTGTCGATGCTGTTCCATCGGGTTACGTTAAAGTACACGCTTCCCTGGCTGATGTAAGCAATCTCCCGTTCGTAGATCCGGCGTACCAGTTCCTGCATCGGCTCAATGTATTCGGTCGCGCGGGGAAAAGCAGCGATATGTTCCAGCTCAATTCCCAGCGTTGCAATGTCCTCTTTGAACGCCTGTTCGTAAAAGCGGGTGAATCGCCGCAAATTCTCCAGCGGATCTGGCGTTTGCTCTCCCATTTCCGGTCGCCACTCTGGCGAACCGGGTGCACTGCCCCGGATGGTCTTGTCGTCGATGTCGGTAATGTTCATTACCCACGTCACCGGGTAGCGGCAAACGAACCGCAGAGTGCGTTGCAGCAAATCAGCAAACAGAAATGCCCGCATATTGCCAATGTGGGCGTAGGAGTAGACCGTTGGTCCACAGGTGTACATCCGGACGTTCGCCGGATCTAAGGGCTGAAATTCTTCTTTTTTGCGTCCTAAGGAGTTGAAAAGCACCAATGGTTGCATATCGATTTCTCCCATTTGCTCACTCACCGTTCCGTTTCCTCAGCGCTTCGTCCTTCCAGCAGACCAGGGCAAAAGCAGCGATCGCTACCCTCTTACGACGCATACGCTTTTGAAGGCTTCACGACCGGGTACTCCGTTTTTACCAGTCCCTTGCGAATTTGCCGCAATTGATAAAAAATTCGGGCACGCTGGACAGGGGAAAGATGGTCGAAGAAATAAATGCCGTTCAGATGGTCGATTTCGTGCTGCATCACCCGTGCCAGTAATCCTCCGGTAGTCATCCGATGTTCCCGCATCTGCTCGTCGTAGAATCGCACCTGAATTTCCGCCGGGCGAACCACCGTCGCTCGCAGATCGGGTAAGCTCAGGCATCCTTCCTCAAATTCGGCTGTTTCTTCGGAGAATGCTTCGATGACGGGATTGATCAGCACCATTGGCTTTGTGCCTTTGCCTTCTTCCAGATCGCTGATGTCGATAACTGTCACAGCGACGGTTTCTCCTACCTGATTTGCTGCCAATCCAATCCCCGGTGCATTGTACAGCGTGGCAAACATCGACCGAATGAGCTGGATCAATTGGTCGTCGATCTCGGTGACCGGTGTTGCTTTCGATCGAAGGATCGGATCATCGTATAATCGAATCGGGAGAATGGTGCCGTCCTTAACGGTCTGCGAGTCCATTTTCCTGCTTGATAATGTCTAACAACTGCGAAATATCTGTTAAGACGTAATCCGCCTGGTGATTGGTGGTTCCGAAAGGATCGCCGTATTGCGCAAATGCCGTGCGCATCCCGACATTCTTTGCACCCAGAATGTCGCGTTCTGCCCAATCACCCACCATCAGGGCGTGATGTGGTTCGACCTGCAACTGCTCCAGCGCTTTCAGAAACGGCTTGGGGCTGGGTTTCCGTTCGCCAGTGTCGTCGTAGGTGACCACCACGTCAAAGATGTGATGGAAATTGATGAAGCAGAGCCGCAGCCACGCTTCCCGCGCCGGGGCGTCCGAAACCAGCCCTAATTTGATGTTCATCTTAACCAGCGCATTCAGCGTGGCGGTAACGTGTGGGTACGGCTTCAGTGCCGCTTCGCGCGCCCGGCGATAGCCAATGATCCCTGCTGCCAGGATCTTGTAGTCGACTCTGCCCAGAACATCCTGCAGCAATTGATCGAACACGCGCTGGTACTCAATGCCCTTTTCCTGGTAAATGCGGTCGATATGGGAGCGGATCTGATCGTACGTCAGATCGAATCCTGCATCGATCATTGCGTCGATAGCGGCGTCGATTGCCTGCCGCTTCATCGCCATAAAGTCGACCAGGGTGTTGTCCAGATCAAACACCACTGCCTCGATCATCGCTGCGATCCCTGTTTGTGAATCCGCTCTACGACTGGCGGTACTTCATCCCAGTGAAATACCACGTGATCCGCCTGGCTCTGTTCCACATACTCCTCTTCCAGCACTGCGTTATGGTCGCCGCGAAACAGCACCGCATACATACCCAGCGCTTTTGCGCCTGCCACGTCTGTTCGTTCAATGTCCCCAATGTGCACAGCGGCTTGTGGGGAAGCGTTCAACTGCCGCAGGGCATAGAGGTACGCTTCAGGATGGGGCTTTGAAACGCCCGTCTGATCGCTGAAGCTGTACGCGGCAAAAAATTCGGCGATGCCTGCTTGCTCCATCACTTTCCGCAAGACGGCACCGGGAGAAAATGCTGTATCCGAGATCACCGCCAGTTGAAATCCCTGCCGTACCAGATGTTCCAGCACGGACGCTGCACCCGGTAGCAATGCGGGCGGGTGCTCTAAGATTCCATAAGCAAGCTCGTGAGCAACTTCCTCGACTGCCGTCGCATCCGGTTCCAGCTTCAGGGTACGGAAAAAGAAGCGCACCAGCTCTTCCGTCGTCGGCGTCCGGTGCTCCCGCTTCCAGATCCGCTTGAACTCCTGCCAGGTCGCTGCCTGCGCTGCCCGCAATATGTCGTCGGAAACACGGGCGCCCAATCGTTCAGCGTGCGAGCGAATGACTGCCAGCCGATGCTGTTCCCGTTGCTCTCCGTTGGCAGTGGTGAAGAGCGTGTTCCAGAAATCGATCGTGACTACCTGTATTGCCATCTTACAATCCTTATTGCTGCACCATTTGACGACGTAACTGCTCGGATAACTGGTGAAACCGACGGAACAATTGCTGTACACTGGCTGGCACGTTCGTCGCTTGCTCCGCTTTGCGAAGACTTTCAATACCATCGGGTTTGATGCGGGTAATGCTGGCAACGGCAAAATCGCCGGCGACTAAAAATTCCTGATTCCATCGGGACACCTGGCGAATTGCTCGCGCCAGCGTATCCACCATTTCCGGTGAAAGCTGGACAACGACGGAATCAACGCCAATGTACAACTTTGCTTCGCCCGTCGGATAAACAAACAGGTGCCGCGCTGGTTGTCGCTCCGTTGGCGGCTCATAGTATTCGTAAACGGTCTGAATACCCAGCAACTCCTCAACTTTTGAACGCTGATCACATCCTGCTATCACCAGGACCAGCACTCCTATCACACCGATCAGAAAACGCATTGCTTACAACTCCCGGTTACTCCCCCACCGTTCAGCGATCTCGCTTTGTACCAACTGGAGCAACGTCCGACTTTCCTCCGGCAGTCGCTGCCACAGCGGTTGCTCTTGACGAACGAATTGCTCCATCTGATACATCCGACCGAAGCGGGCAAAGCTGAGCAGCACCGTTGCTGCCGCTCTGGCAAGCTGGAGCGCCTGCGCCGGCAACATTGCGGTATCAGCAACCTGAAAAGCTGCGCGTAACTGATAGTAGCGCTGAAGCAGGTAATAGAACAGGGAATCAGCGGCACGGTGCAGGATTTCGGGATCTGACGTCGGAGGCAGAATGAGAATCGTATCCAGCACAAGAGGGACGTACAGTTCCGGTAAAAACTCCGCTTCCGGCAACTGGAACTCCCACGGTCGCAGCAATCCTACAACCTGCTGAGTGTCCGCCAGGTGAGCTCGCACCGGCAATCCATCGATGGCAAAAACGGTATCCACATTCCCGGCTCGAATCCGGAAACCAGCGGTAACGGGACTTCCCCATCCGTGATCGCCACACCGTTCGACCACCATCAGCACCGGCTGCTGTCTGGCAGGAATCACCTCGAATTGGTCCAGGCACAACGACGGAAGCTGGATCGCCACTGTTCGAGCCGGCAGGGTGGGGCACAACACTACCACGATGGTAGAAAGGGACGAAGAATCCTGCTGGATTCCCAGCACATCAGGACATCCATCTCCATCCAGATCCAGCGTGTCCTGCCATACCGTCGCTGCCTGCGCTGCCACGTTAGTCAGTACCGGAGAAGTACGTTCCGATGGCGGCTGTGCCGAGGGCGTGCATTGGGAGAGGAAAAGGAAACAGAGGCTTAGGAGGAAAAAGAAAGTGGACGGGGGCGGAATCGAACCGCCGACACCGGGATTTTCAGTCCCGTGCTCTACCAACTGAGCTACCCGTCCACGTTGCAAAAACACCTTCGGTGTTGTTTCTTAACAAAACGGCTATAACGAATGTCACTCAACGATAATGTCCCAATCCGACAAACTTTCATCGATGATGATCTGGATATCGCCATAATCGGTGTGCAAAATTCGGGGATCGGTGTGCGAAAGATCGCGCCCGTGCAACTTCGCTTCTTCCGCCAGCAAATTCCGCAGCCACTGATACAGATAAGGCGACATCAACACCCGCGTCGGTGGCTCTCCATACTTGGCTACATACGCATTCAGCGACGCGTACAGCTCTTCATATGCATCGAAGAATTCCATTCTGTTTGTAACCGTCTTTGAAACTCCACTCTATTGACGAACGCTGCCAAAAACATAGTTTGCTTCCACCAGAATAATCGGCGGTTTATCGGAATGTTACAGGATGTTTCCGCCCGCTCCGGAACATTTGCCCCGTTGCTGCGCTCCCGGAGGAAACCAGCAGTCCATCGGTTGGACACATAGATCTGCCTCGTCCCCCTACTTCGCATACACGCACCCGTAGGGGCGCAGCGGCGCTGCGCTCCTACCATTGCATCGGGAGCGCACACTGCCGTGGTCTGGGAGCGCACACTTCAGCGTGCATGCCGGCTAAAGCTGGCGCTCCTAGTGGCTGGGAACGCACGCTTCAGTGTGCATGCCGGCGAAAGCCGGCGCTTCCATCGCTGGCGTCTATATCCTTGCCACACCCCACCCGTAGGGGCGACCGGCCGGTCGCCCCTACACATTTGCAACGTTGCCGGCTAAAGCCGGCGCCCCAGTTAGGGCGCTCCTTGTCCGAAGTCCCACCGGTGGATATTTTTCAGGTTTTTGCCTTCCCCCTCCTAATTGTCTCAATAACAACCTTTGCGGTATTCAGACAAAATTCACTAATTTTGTAATGCGCGTAAGCGCGTAAAATGAAGTTTCACAAAAGCAGGATCAAAACCATGCGCCGCAGTCTCGTTGTCATCGTGCTACTTCTGTGTGCTTCCCTGGCAGGTTTCGCTCAACCCAACATCGAGTTTTCAGGTCAATATCGGGCACGCTTAGAGTATCGAAACAACAAAGATTTTTCTTCTGACCAGTCGGATGCTTATGCTTTTGTCAATTCCCGATTGCGACTCAGTGCAAAAGCAACACTGGGCGAGAATTTTGAGATCAAAGCAACGCTTCAGGATGCACGGATTTTTGGCGCACCGGGTGCTGCGGTTGGCACTGGTACGCCTTTGGAAGGAGTCAACTTTACAGCAACAAACTCCCGTGGACTGGAGTCCATAGATCTGAACGAAGCGTACCTGCGCATTTTCTTCAGCAAGCATTTCCAGGCTATTCTGGGACGCCAGCGGCTGGCATACGGGGAACATCGCCTTCTGGGAACATTTGACTGGTCAAATGTTTCCAATTCCTTTGACGGGCTCAAAGTACGATACCAGATGGACCGTTTTCAGATCGATGGACTGGCTTTTGTTCTGCGGGAAAGTCAGGTGGTGGAAAGCACGGTTGAAAAGCCCACAGGGATCAGCGAAGGGTCGTACCTGCTGGGAGCGTATGCTCAATATGCCATAGAAGCTTTGAATTTTTCTGGTTACGCTCTCATTCTGCAGGACAGCAAGAAATTTGGGGGAGGTATTGGCTTTGATCCCATTGGCGGCGCTGATCTTACTCTTAAAGGCAATCCGATTATAGCGGGAGAAGGAGCAGTATCTGACAGTGCCCGAGCTGCCAGCATTGCTGCACTCGGTTTCCGATTTACCGGAAATACCAGTGTGGGCGGTATGAAACCCTTCTGGGCAGTGGAAGCTGTTTACCAGACGGGACAGGCGTGGCAGTATGATCATTCTGCTTTTGCTGCTTCAGTTCGCCTCGGTACGCAGTTGGGGGCGTTGCCCCTATCGCCCAATCTGTTCGTCGAATACAATCTGGCTTCCGGTACCGATACCTCGGATCGAGCCGCAGGTAAGCGGGCAACCTTCTACAACTTTTTCCCCACCAATCACATCCACTACGGCTACGGCGATCTGTTTTCGTGGAAGAATATGAAGGGACTGCGTATCCACCTGGATGGGACATTGTTCAAACAGACCACGCTCTCAGCCAAACTGGCATTCGACTGGTGGAAATTCAACCTGTTCACCACCGAAGACTACTGGTATCACGCCGGACAGGGCATCTTTATCAGTGGTGCGCCTTTCAGCTCCGATGATGCCGGACAGGAAATCGATGTAACTTTCATTCTCCAATGGAAAGCGCTCAAGTGGATGAGTGGCGTTGCTTTCTTTATGCCGGGGCAATTGCTGAAGGATATGGGAAGAGAAGACGCAATGCTGTGGGGATTTTCACAGGTTGCTATCGGGTTCTAATCCAACGCTTCGTGACATCCGGACGCAGCGCTTCTGCCCACGCGGCAGGGGCGCTGTTTTTGTTTCTCCACCAGCGTAGCTATTTGCTTCGTTACGCGACCGGCAGGGCTTTGCAGGATGAATTCATTTTGATCGCGCCAGCGTGGCTATTTGCTTTGCTACACGACCGGCAGGGCTTTCAGCGCAGCATCGCGCAGCCGGGCGATGTTTTGTTCCACGGTCCCTCCCCGAAAGATACCAGAGCCGCTGACCAGAATGGAAGCGCCAGCACGGACCACAGCCTCAGCATTGGTTGCGTCAATCCCGCCATCGACTTCGATGGGAACCGGTAGCTGGTGCTGTTCCAGAAACGCTGCCAACTGTTCTATGCGGCGCAGCACCGAGGAGATAAATTTCTGCCCGCCAAAGCCGGGATTGACCGACATCAACAGGATATAGTCACAATGTTCGGCAGCTTCAAAAGCGTAGGACAGGGGCGTCAGCGGATTCAGCACGATACCGGCGAAAGCGCCAGCAGCCCGAATTTGTTGCAACGTCCGATGCAGGTGCGCCGATACTTCCACGTGCACGGAAATAGCATTGGCACCCGCCGCAACAAACGCCTCGATGTAGCGATCCGGATTGGTTATCATCAGGTGACAATCCAGCGGGAGATCGGTAATCTGACGCAAAGCCCGGACCACTGGAATGCCGATCGTAATGTTCGGCACAAAGTGTCCGTCCATCACATCAATGTGGAGCAGATCAGCACCCCCGCGTTCGCACCGCCGAACTTCTTCCTCCAGCCGTGCGAAATTACTGGAAAGCAGGGACGGGGCAATCAGCACTCTGTGTTGTTGTACCAACGACTCCATCAGTGTTCTCCATCACTCATCTCACTTTCTTTGAGAGATTCCCGGAATTGCTGCAAGCGTTCCATTATACGGGCATAGAGCGAACCGGGCGGATAGTGTCCTTTTTTATCCATTGTTCCGGCGGGAAGATCTGTTAAGATTTCGATCCCTTCCTCCACCGTGCGAATTGGGTAGATGTGAAACTGCTTCCGTTTCACCGCAGCAACGATGTCGCGAGGCAGCATTAGATTCCGAACATTCTGCTCTGGAATAATCACCCCCTGTTCGCCGGTCAAGCCTCGATCGCGGCAAATCTCAAAAAATCCCCGAATTTTATCATTGATCCCACCCACCGGCTGGATGTGCCCGTACTGGTCAACGGATCCGGTCACCGCAATACTTTGTTTCACCGGTACCTGAGCCAGGGCAGACAACAGGGCATACAACTCTGCCGACGAAGCGCTATCGCCATCGATCTCATCGTACGATTGCTCTAAGGTAATGGAAGCGGTCAGCGTGATCGGATTTCGTGTGCCAAAGCGGCTTCGCAGAATACCGCCCAGAATCAAGATGCCCTTGTCGTGCGTACTGCCGCTGAGTTCCACCTCCCGCTCAATGTTCACAATGCCAGCATTGCCCGGACTGACCGTCGCTGTGATGCGCACGGGTTTGCCAAAGTGGATGCCGCCGACGTGATAAACGGTTAATCCATTGACCTGTCCCACCACAGCACCGGTGGTCTGGATCAACACCGTATTTTCCAGAATCGCCTGATGATACTTTTCGTCCATCAAGCTGTTACGCCATCGACGCTGGCGGAGGGCATACTCCACGTGCTTCCGATGGACTACGGCTGCTCCCTGCTGCCGGGCATAGAATCCCGCTTCGCGAACAACATCCGCAATATCGCTAAACTTCAGCGTTCCGTACCCCCGCTTTTCCGTATGCTCCACAACAAACTCTATCAACGCCGCCATCCCGGTCCGGCTAAAGTGCGGCAATTGCTCATCATTGCAGATTTTTGCCACAAATCGAGCGTACGCCTGCACCATCGACTGGCTCAACGGTGCTTCATAGTCAAACATTGCGTTGATCTTGAAAATCTTTTTGAATTCCTCCTCCAGCGCATAGAGGGTCAGGTAGTGTTCTTCACTGCCAATCAGGATCACCTTCACATCGACATTGATGGGTTCTGGTTTCAGGAAGGCGGGCGCTAAGAATGCCGAATCCACCGCCTGAATTTCCAGTCGCTGATGGAGCAACACCCGTTTCAGCGCTTCCCACACGCCCGGTTCCGCCAGCACATCAGTTACATTCAGGATCAGAAAACCCCGGTCAGCTTTCAGAAGCGATCCTGCCCGAATGTGAAGATGCGTGCTTCGCACCTCGCGGGTTGCAGGATCTATACTGGCTTCAATCGTGCCGAACAAATTGCGATAGCTCGGATACGCTTCAATGACCACCGGTGGATACTGTTGATCCGTCCGATCCACGATCAGGTTGACTTCCAGCTTGCGCAGCAGATTTTCCCGCTCCGCCAGTTTCTGCGGATCCAGGTCCACTTCGGGATGGAACAGCTCAATATTTTGCAGAATTTGGTTCTCCACCGTATCCAGAAAAGTGCGTACTGCCGCCGTCTCCGATGCAAATTCCCCCCGCAGCTCATCAAAGGCAGCGCGCACCAGCCCAAATGCTGCCAGTTGATCGTGCTCCAGCAACTCGCGCTCCATCTCCTCCGCCAGTTGCAAACTTTTGCGCGTTCGCTCCAGCAACTCTTCCTCCCACTGCCGGTAATGCTGCTGAATTTCCCGATACTGCTCCGGCGACAGCACTCCCTGCTGCACCAGTTCTGGAAGATCATCGAAGGTATACAACTGCTCATCGTGCTGGAACAACAACGCCGGGTAGACCGTTCCTTCCTCTTCAATCTGCCCGACGGTAAAACCGTACGCAGCAATTTTTTGCTGAAAATCCTCCAGCAACTGCTGCTGTTTTGCCTGATACCGCTGGTAAATCGCCTTGCGGGTGCGGCGAAAGCCTTCTTCATCGAAGAGTTTGGCGAGTTTGTTTTGCAGCAACGTCAGCGTTTCGTGCAGTCGCTGCTTCAGCCCACGCCCCATCCCGGCGCTGAGCACCAGCAATTTCGGTTCTTCGGGGGTCTGGAAATTATGGACATAGCAGAAATCGCGTAAGTTTTTCACCGGCTGGCGCAACTGCTCCAGAATATGCTGGATCGTTGTCAGCCGCCCGGTACCGCTCAAGCCCGAAACGTAGATGTTGTATCCCGCCGATCGCAGCAGGGCGCCCAGGCGCAGCGCTTCAATTGCTCGAGGCTGCCCGACGATCGTGTCCAGCGGTTCTAATTCCTTCGTGGTTCGGAACGTGAACCACCGGGTAGGGCAGGTCCATCGCAGCTCTGTATGCGACAATTCGGGATACGAACGGGATCGGCTCGCGCGCTTGCGCGAGGCAGGACTTCCATCGCCGCTCCGAACCGGTTTCTTTGCCTGTTTCCGCCGTTGCGATTTCATTTCGGGTGCGCGCCCTACGCTCCCGTTTGCCGCCACTTAATATTGCATCCGATGCTGGGCTTCTGCTGATCTTCCGGAATGGTCCGTCCTTCCAGCAGTGCATCCAGCGCCGCCCGCAGATCTTTGCCCGTTACGGGCTCCTGATTGCCGGGACGGGCATCATCGAATTGTCCGCGGTACACCAGCCGCAGTTGGGCATCATAGACAAAGAAATCGGGTGTACACGCCGCCTGATACGCCTTTGCCACTTCCTGCGTTTCATCGAATAGATACGGGAAGGGATACCCCAGCGCTTCTGCTACCCGCTTCATATTCTCCGGCGAATCTTCGGGATACTGCTCCGGATCATTCGAGTTAATGGCGATGAATGTAATGCCCTTCGGGATATATTCCTTCGCCACCGCCACCAGCTCCTTCTGGATATGCTTCACATACGGGCAGTGGTTACAGATGAACATCACCACGGTGCCTTTCTCGCCCTGCAGCTTGCGCAGCGACTTCATCTCGCCCGACACGGCATCTGGCAGGGTAAAATCCGGAGCCGGTGTGCCCAGTGGAACCATAACCGATGGTGTTGCTGCCATCGCACTGCTTCCCGTTGTTCAACTTGCCCTCAGTCGGTGAGCCAGCCACAAAAAACGTTCAACGAATAGCCCCCCGGATTTCTTGTTGGGCGGCGATCCCAATCCCGGTTTCGACCGAGTCGGAGGTAGAGCAATCTGCCCTCAGGTTGACAATGGACTTTTGGTAATGACGACAACTCAAGATCAGAGCAAAACTATCTCTCCCGCTGGAGCAACACAATGCTTTCTCGTGCCGGCTGGCGCCCGAAACGTCCCATCTGCTGTGCACTGTTGCCGCGCAGGCGAGCCACCCAGGCACCTAAAAAAGAATACCCGCTCTGTTCCGCTATTTGGACTAAGATCTCATCGACAGGGATCATTACCCCAGCGTGGCGAACATTGCCCACTACAAAGGCACAAAGAGCTCCTGGGACCAAGTGTTGGTGTAGGGTTCTGAGCGTCAAATAGAGGTCCTCGAAATATCCCCGGAGCATCGGTAAGATTCGTGGATCTGCGCTGTCCGGCAAGGATGCCAGAGCCTTTTCCAACTTCGGGAAAGAAGGATAGCTGCCGTTTATCTGTACCGGCTGTTTCGCCTCGACATGGGAGCGTAAAGAGGAATATCGGAACTGTCTGACTTCGTCTTCACGTAACCCTATGGTTAGAAGTTCGATGTGAAAAATGCGAGAATAATCGTGGCGGTTAGGATAAGGGGGCGATGTCACCACCAGATCAAATACTCCTTGAAGACGGTCCAACCGACGAGCATCGTCGTAGAGAAGCTGAATCGAAGGATACCGGAAAGCCTCGGTCGGCACGTCCTCCATGTGAACCCTTGCCTGTTCTTCAAACCAGCCGGCAATCAACGTGCTCTGATCCGGTTTTTGTACCCAGCGGAACCATCCCCCATCTGGCACGGCACGGCTTATTCGTTGCTGTGTGCGGAGAAGGACGAGGAGAAAAAAGTTGGCGTATAGTTGGGGAAGTTGGGCAATTTGTTGGCGCAGGCCATACAAGTGGGCCAGTTCGTTTGGGGAGAGGGCTTTGCGCATCCGCGCTGGCAAGGTGGGAAGGTCTTGGACTGGCCGATACGCCAGGACAAATCTCAAATATTCTGCGAGAGCAGCCTTCGCCAGCGGTGCTACTTTGACCTGGCTGACGAACAAGCTAAGCGGAGAGAGATCCACGCCTGCCGCAGAATATCCCGATTGAGCGGCTCGCAACACGGTGGTGCCAGCACCGACGAAGGGGTCAAGAACCCGTCCGCCGTTGGGTAACGGGAATGCCTGGAGAATCTCATCCACTAATTGAGGCGAAAAACTGTGCGGAAACCAGAACCAGCGATGGACAGGCTGGGCTTTAAGCAGCTTAGGAGTCACATAATGGCGTAGGTCCAGACGGTATTCGAAGCCTTCTGGCAGTGGTGGAAGCTTTTGGCTTCTCATTTCTCTGCTCGCCCCTGCCGGAAAGGTGGTTTCGGGAAGTGAATCTTCACTGGCTGCCGGTAAATGGGATGCGTGAGAATCATCTCGCCCTTTTCCAGACGAGTGAGATGATAGCGGATGTCTTGGGCAAGAAAGCGATAATTGCCTGTATTAATTTCGGCGCTATCCGTTCGGCCCAGCACTTTGGTGGCCGAGTTGCCGGTGACGCGTTCGTGTACGGCGCTGAGGAATTGCTGGGCGGAGAACAGAATGATTCCGAAGGAACGCCCGCGTTCTGCGATATCTAAAATTTGGTCCAGAATGGGGGACGATTCTCCTTTGCCACGGGCAGGGGCGTACTTGTTGAGCTCGTCCACAAAGATGATGACCCGTTTGGGAGGTTCGTAATCATCAAAAGGCAGGGTCTCACCGGAGTAGAGTCCATACACGGTGCGTAACACGTCACCAAAGACAAGGGTTTGTTCTTCGGGAGCCAGGCGGGCGATGTCTACCACGTAAGTGTGTCCCCCGTGAATGTTGCCAATCTCGTGCTCGATGGTAGTCATGCGGGTCGAAAGCCGCGGCACAAAAATGCCGCTTTGTCGCGTCTTCACCACTCGTCGTAACAGCCGCAGGAACCGTCCCACGCTGGAGGCGTGGATGTTGCGAAACTTTTGCGGGATGCCTTGCTGGACCAAAGGGGGTTTTGTCAGCAGGTCGTCCCAGGTTTGTACTCCCTGCCACGCCCGCTCATTACCGGCGATGCCAGTCATCACCTCACCAACAATTGATGCCAGAGTTCCCGTGCTGTCGGGAATGTCAGAAAAGAGCAGGTCCAACTTGGAAGCCGTTCCACGTAGATCGTAGGCGTAAGCTCGGTGAGGCGGCGGTGGATCGGCGAAGGTGTTAGGACGTCCAGTGGCATGGGTTTGCTTGCCCCAGGGGAGTAAGTAGTGCACGCGGTCGGTAGCCCATGGTTCGGGACATAAGCCCAGTTGTTGCCACAAAGTGTGCTCCTCTTCGGTAAGTTTGCGGGGCTCGTGGATGCGTAACAGGTCGTCGTATTTCACATTGAGCAGAATGACGGCGATCTCCTCGGCGGGACCGGTTTGCAAGATGGACTGAATGAGGAACATCGCATAGGAGGTCTTGGTAGCCAGGCCAGAGATGCCTGAGATGTTCACGTGTCCTGCTTCAGGTCCTAGGACGAAGTCTCGATCGAGGTAGGCTACGGCTTGGGTCCCGTTGCTCATCTGAATCAACCCGGCCGGCACCCGTCGCTTTTCAGGAATACCGTCGATGCCGAGGGCTTCGTGGATTTTATCCTCATCGGCGAAGTACACGCGCGCCTCGTTTTGTACCGGCATGTAAATGTCGGCGCTGTTGGAAAGCACGGCAGCTTCTGCAACGTTGGCTCCCTGACGCGGCGTTTGTGGCGGCGCGTCCACTTCCTCGCCAAAGTCGTTAGAGATATAATTGGCCAGATGGCCGCCGGCATCGGTGATGTGCTGGATGTTGGTCACCAGCCCAAAGGTATAACTGGGTTCCTGCTCGCCTTCTTTTGGGAAATGTTCGGCAGCGACAATGTCAAAAGGATTGACCATTTGGCCCGGACGAATCCAGAACTTGAACTTTTCTGCGGTATTCGGATCACGCTCCGTGGCGGATGCCCGCCCAATAACTTCGTTCTTTTTACCTTGCATGTCCTGCTCCATATCTTGTCCCTTCATCTTTCCGCACTCGGATTGCTAATCTGAAACGGCCAGCGAATCCCCGAACGCAGCACTTCTTCGGAGTAGAACCGGGCGCGAATCACGCGTTCGGCAATGTAAATCGGGTACAGATGAGCGTGCCAGCGCCTGTCGCGGCCATAGGGCGTCACTGTACGCTCGGCAATGAGCCAGCCGCTAATGCGGTCGACCAAGGTGCTATCCACCGGTTCCCGGTCCGGGTTGGGCATTTCCACCTTGACCACGCCCATCAGCGGGTAGTCCAGTCCTTTTTGGGGACGAATTCGCACATACCAGAAGACGATTTTGCCTTCGCCACCACGTGGGAAAACAATCGTGCGTTGATTCTCTCGCAAATCTTTGAGCAGAGTAAACAGGTTCAGCTTCTTCGCCCGTGGTCCACTCCCAAGGGCGAATTGCGAATCGCGGCGGAAGGTTTTCGCCACCCCCACTAGGGGAGCACCCTGCCAGTTCTCGAATTCCTTGCCCAGACTACCGTCCACCACCAGCCAGGCATTTTCCTCCCGCGGCACCGACGAAGCGAGTTCGACCTCCAGTTCGCGCATGTACCAGTTCGCCCGGTGGGCGCCCCGGGGACGGGGCTCGCGCAGACCCTGCCTCTCCGCGTAGGGGTTGTTGGTGGTACTGTCGCACAGATCATACTCCGGAATTCCTTTTAGCGCGCGTTCGAGTTCTTCCCACAGTTGCTCGGAAACCTGGCTTTTTTCCAGAGTGAGCAGAATTTTGTGGCGACTTGCCGCAACCCGAATGTGGCCATCGTCTTCCCGCTTGACCATAGCCGCACCGACCTGGGAGATCTGCACAGGGGTGGAGCGGTCCTGCTCCAGAAGCGTCCCGATAAAATACGTGCGGGCCGATCCATCCACGAAATAACGGAAGCCGTGCTCTTGCGTCCGTGGAATCGGCTCGACGGTGCGGTAAAGTGAGCGGGCATCTGTCTCCCAAACGGTCTGCACGGTTGCGTCGCCAGTGGTGTGGCGGTCGTAGATTTCCTCGATGTCCGGCGTGACCATATCTGTTACCGCCTGCCCGGTGGCCGGCAATATCTCGGCGTTTTCCACCAGAGTGCGCAGGGCTTGTTGGAGTGGTTGGAATGGGTTGGGCATGGTTACCTCACCACGGTTTGGGAAGAGTTTGAGGGAGGTCTTCAACGTTTGGCAAAGTTGGATCTCCCGGAAACCTTTCTTTGAGCATATTTTGTAAATCACTCTGCAATTGTTGCCAGTCCGACTCCCCTTGAGGGTTGTGTAGTCTATTTATTACACGCTTGAAGTACCCGTCAAATGTAATGATTCTCTCAGCTTGCATCACCAGGGCGCAAGCATACATCCAGCCGTCTATCACATCCATAAAAATGCGGCTTTGCAGGAACTCGGCCACTTCTGCGATTCGGGAAAAGACCTCGTCGTCTTCTACATATAAGACCGCTATGCCTCCTTCATTTTCGAGGCGATTCAAAAAATTATCCCATTCTTCTATGACTTGTTGGTAATCTCGTGACTCCAAATACATGGAAACCAATTCGCTCAAGACGCCCGAACGTTGACGCATCCGATAAGGCAGACCTTCACGCGCCATACGTGCATGAGCTTGTCCCTCAAGCACACCATAAATTACTTCTGCTTTTGCAAACCGGGATGTATAGATAACTGGATCGTGTTGATCTACCTGCTGTTCAAGGAAAGCCAGGGTTTTTACTCCCTGCAGAAGCATCTTGACAATGCTTCCAGGCATGTATCGACGCAAAGTATCCCGTACCTGTTTGAATGTTACTGCACTATGAAATGGAGGTAAGTTTTTCTTTTCTGCCCACCGTAAGTATGAATTCATGTAGTGCAAAGCGTTGGTATCCAAAAGTATTGTAGGACGGGGTTTTGACTGTGTGTCCGCCATGACAGTCTCCTATGATGGTGAGTCCTTTTCAGCAGGTCGCGGGTAGAGTGCTTCCTGTACTTCTTCCAGGTACTTGGCGGTAAACGGCACAGGGACTTCTTCGCTGGCCGCCCGGGCAATGGCAAGGCTGCACACTTTGACCAGCCGTCGCGGTGATGAATAAATGTCTTCCCGTAAAGATTCTACCAAGTCCTCCGGGAAAGGGAACAAGGGATTTCTTGGGGCACTTTGTTCGAGGCGCTGGGAGGCACCCTGTTCGAGGCGTGCTGCGTCCAAGCGATGGATAACGAGTTGTTTCGCTTCCTCCTTATTCAGCGGTGGTATTTGGAAACGGTGCTCACCATGACTGATAAATCGTTCCCAGAGAGCCGGCTCAAGCTTTTCCGTAATTTCTGCCGCCTGGGGTGTCATGGCCACAAAAATCCAGAACTGTTCTCGTTCGGTCAGGTTGATCAATCGTTTCATCGTCGCCAGGTATTCGTGAGCCTGACGTTTAGTGAGGCGTTTCTGCAGGGAGACTTCCTCAAACTCATCGATTAAAAAAGCCACCGATTCAGCACCTCCTGTTAGCCGCAAGGCGCGCAGGAGGGCCGCAAAATACGGCGCTTCCTCTTTCTCAGGAACCAGAGCACCGCGCTGTCCAGCCACAAAATCCTTGTACTGGAAGTAAGGTCGTTCATAGGTCTCCACGATAAGTCGAGCCAACTTGTACCGAATTTCCTCATCATCGGCGATTTCCTTTTCTTGGATTTTTCGGGAAAGTTCCCGAATGGCGTCTTCTCTGCGACGGTACTTCTTGACTGTCCGCAACCATTCTTGAAAGCTGTTCCTGAACAGAGCAGGTTGGAAGTCTGTTAAGCGAGGATCCAGAAATTCCCAGAGGGCTTTGGCGAACTCCTCGCGTCCCAATTGGCGCATAAGAGCGTTCGCCAAATCATAGAACTGAACACCGGGATTATCAAAAAAGAACGCGCGGATTCGGCGCTTGGACAGCTCTTCACGTTCCAACCAGTGTAGCAGGTATGTCTTTCCACTTCCATATTCACCAAGGATGGCAAAGGCCTTCGCTCCTTGGGTTCGCTGCATTCCGTCGAGGAATCGCTGAAGCGAGGATTTCCATCGCTCTGGCACCCACAATCTGTCGACCAGAGGTACACCACTGGCTGCAGGCTCAAAAGGGTTAAAATGTAAGTTCAAATAGTCAAGGTTTCTGGCCATAGCACGACTTCCTTTAGTTTTCGATAAACCCGTATGTGAGAAATATAACGCCCTTTTTCATCTTGGTAGTAACCGCGCAAATGATACTTTTCGGCTTGGGGGGATGTAGCCATAATCGTGGCAAAGGACTCTGAAGTGGGAATGAGAACCACATATTGGGGAAATTGGTGATACATCCATTCCAGAGTTCCATAAAGCCTATCCAGAGAGATGCGATACTTGGGTCCCCATGCAGCCGCCAATTTTCGCAGGGAAAGGAGCGTCCATCCGTCTTGTTCAGAGATGGTTTCCCGAAGGGCGTTCAGAACCCGTGGATCCGGAACTGGCCCACGCAGGTAAACGGGAAACATCAGCCCCCCTGTCCCTTCCAAGAAAATTTCTTCGATGAATCCCAACTCGTTGCGTGCCCAATAGCGCACTCCATAGAGAATAGCCTGTCGTTCGTCCTCGGACCGAATCCAGCATCGCTTTTCGTCCTGTTCCACATTATAGATCTCCTCAATGCGCTTGTTCTCTCTTTCTACCCGTCGCCAAACGACCGGTTGTCCCTTGTCCAGAAAGCCTTCCAGGTCGTAGGTTACAATATCTTGCGGCATGAAGAGATCAAAAAAATATGCGCGACAATCTGGATTGCGAACAACAAACTGGGCAAAGCATTCTCGCTCTTGGAGCGAAAGCCCAAGAGTACCTGGCTGGATGACTTCCAAGAGTTCGGATACCAACGGGTTCTCTCTGGCAATCTGATAACGCCTATTGACCACGACCAAAATTCCCAAGTGACGTAAGGTGTTGCGATAATGGTAGACTGTAGTTTTTGAAACTATCTTGCCGTTCTGGGTACGAAGATGTGCTTTCTCACGCGCCCACACCTCTATCTCTTTGGGCCGTACGCCCTCAGGGTGTTGTGCAATGTAGCCGATCAACTCTCGCAGGGCGACAAAAGAAACACTTCCACGCATCCAAAGGGCCATAGCTATCCCCGCAACTCTTCCAAACTTGCCTGAATCTCCCGCAATTCTTCCTCGCTCAGATCCCACAACTGCGCCGCGAGGCGGTCGATCTCGGCTTCCACCTGCCTCAGTTCCGCCTGCGCGGCTTCGTCACCCTGATATGCCCGCGGAGCCAACTCGTGGGCGCAGCGGGAGAGTTTTGCTAATTGAAGGTATGGCAGATTTGATTCCCTAAACTGTTCGATGCGTACTCTGGTTAATACAGCTGGCCTACCTATACCTCCACCGCCACCAGAATAAAAAGCACGTACTATAAAGCGAAACACCGAACAATTTAGAATCGCAGCAACACCGAAAGCTTCTATATCACTTGGAAAAGCTAAAAATGTAACGTTGTTATCTGGAATTATCGGTTTTCCATCCGTTTCCCCGATAACCGACGCCACAATGTCCCGCGATATCCAGGGCCACACCACCTTCCACGGGGCGAAGGTGTAGTCGCCGACGTTGAACATGGAATAGAAGGGGCCGGTCTCGACAATTTGCCCCCGTTTGTCCTTGCGGGTGAAGTAGCGTTTGAAGCCGGAGCGCTCGCGCAGGGGCTTCTCAAAGCGCTTCAAGTAAGCCCAGGTCTTGGGATAGTGCTGCTGCATCTCCTGCTCTGGGATGGCATTTAGACGGTCACCTTTTCGGTGAGTGAGCAGGATATAGTAAGTTGGTACGGCATACCAGCGCCGTACATCCCGGCCGCGCAGCAGAGGATAGACCAGGTCCGGTTCCAGTTCGACGGTGATGGAGTCTACATCCCGCTTGGCTCCTTCGGTCACATTGCGCACCACCAGCAGGCCATCCGGCCGCTCGGCCAGAATGTCCAGCCAATACACGGCGTTGGCCCAGGTAGTAACCCCGGCGTGAGCCTGATACTCCGACGGTCCCAGCACCTTGCGCACGGCGTCCAGCGCCTTGCGGCGGGCGGTCAGCCAGGAGCTGGTCGGGTCGTTGGCATCCACCGGCGTGGCGAAAAAGTGGAAGCGTTGCGTTTGGGTCTCTACTTCATCCAGCGTGCTGTCGTAGTCCAGTCCCTTGCCGCGGGTGGTTTTCTTCCAGTAGGTGTAGGGCACGGGATAACGGGTGGGTTTGCCCTTTTGCAGGATGAAGATGCTGGTACGGGTACTTGCGCCTTCAAAGACCCGCAGGCTGCTCAGGTCGTCCACGTGGAGCACGCGCAGAAAGGGACCGCTCTCGCCGATGCGGAAGCGGCGGAAGCCCTGGCCGCCGCCAACAGTTTTCCACACACTCTGGGTGATGACGAAGGCCAGTTTGCCACCATCCTTCAAATAGCGGTCGGCGGCCACATAGGTCATCAGTGCGGATATATCGTCTTTGGCTTTGCCCAATATGGCGTCAAATCCTTTGTGTTGAAACAGAGCATAATCCTTCCAGAGCGGAGCGACCTGTTGTCGGTATCCCTGGGGCAAACTTTCCCAGTTGATCCACGGCGGGTTTCCCACCACGTAGTCGAAGGGTTCCAGAAAAAGGGGCATAAAGGCGTTTTTGAGCACCCGCGCCCAGATGCCGTCCAGGCCCCGGCGGTGTAGGTCGCGCAGTCTTTCGTACAGTTCGGTCAGCACCTCGTCGGCATGAGGTGCTTCTCTGAGGTCGGGAATTTCCTGTTTGCATCGCGTCAGAAAGGCCTCGGTCGTGAAGTCGCTGCTGACATACTCCTCCAGCAGGTCCGTCAGGCGCTCCATCTCGGCGCGGGTGTCGATGACCTCGGGCACAGGCAGCGGTCCTACCGCAGTCTCTAAAATGCGGCGGTGCTGGGTGAAGAGCTCCTTTCCTCGCGCCGGCGTCAGGATGCTGTCAGCCAGATAGACCGGGATTTCCACCTCCCCGCGGCGGTAGGGCAGCAGGTCGGCGATGGCGAGCAGGTAGTTCACTCGCGCCGCGGTGACGGCCAGGGGATTCAGGTCAATGCCTACTATGCTGTTGAGGATCATCTCCAGCGTGTCAGCTTCCGCCAGCCCGGCCAGGGTGCAGTTGGCCTTGAAGGCGCGAATGGCCAGCACCAGGAAGGTGCCGGAGCCGCAAGCCGGATCGAGCAGACGTTTCTTGGGTAGCCCTCGAGGTGAGCGGTTTTTCCTGGGCATAGTGAACCACGACTCGCCCAGCATAGTGAGCAGACGTTCAGCCAGCCAGTCGGGGGTGTAGAACTCGCCCAGGTCGTGGCGTATGTCGCGCGGCAACAGGTAGTGGTAGAGTTTCTTCAGCAGGTCGCGGGCACTGTAGGGATCGTCCTGCACGGTGACCGGGTTGTATTCGGCCAGGCGGGTCAGCACCTGCCGCAGTGCCTCTTCGATGTCAGGGTTCCAGGCATCGAGATACCAGGCGAAGAAGTCGCCTTCCAGTAGGTTTTTGAGACCCAGAGCGCGAAAGAGACCGCCGCTTTCCAGGTTGCGCAGTTCGCGGCGCAGAGCCTCACCTTGCAGGTTGGCAACGGTAGTCAGCGGTGTGGTTCCCAGGCTGCCGCCGGCATATGCCTGAAGCACCAGCCGCGCGGTGTTCTTGACCAGAAAGGAAAAGTAGGTATGCAGAGCAAAGAGGAAGCGGGGCATGTCCACCGGTTCGCCGCGCAGCCCCATCCCCCGGGCAAAGGCGCGCAGTTCCTTTTTGTGTTTCAGTTCGCCGGCTGCGGCGTCCGCCCCTGCGGTTTCGCCGAAGAACAGTTTCCACTGCTCGAACAGGTGAGCTGTCAGGTCGTCGGAGTGCCCCTCGAGTGCATTGTAGAGGGCACGGGTCACCTGGTGGCTCAGAAGGTTCTGGCTGCCGAAATCTTCTACCAGATTTTCAGAGATGAGTGCCCGGCCGGAGGAGAGGGAGAACAGCGCGCGCAGGAAGCGTTCACAGGAGTTCTCGTTGACCTCCAGCGGTTCTTCGACGATCCAGTGGCCCTCGTGGTAGCGAACGAAGATGAAATAATGTCCGTCAAAAGCCACGCCCAGCAGGCGGTCGCGGTCGTGTTTTTCTGCTTTCGCCAGCCCCACAATGTAGTCCTTAACCTGCTGCACGGCATGCTTGGTGCGACTGTGGTTCAAATTGGGTCGCAAGGAACCTGGTGGTTCGTACTCGATAACGAACCGGTTGTAAACAGCGTCGGCGCGACCTGTGGCCAGGGTATACTGCTCGCGAGCCAATAACTTCACACCAAGTCGTTCCGCTATGTGTTCGATTTCGTTGTTGATCTGGCGTTCAAATTCTGCCTCGTTGTGCACCCGAGACGTAGCGCTCTGCACAAACTGCCGAAAGGTGGAAGCATATTGATGAATTTTTTCAAGCGACTGCGTAAGATCCATCAATGCTCCTTTCGTATGTCAACTTCTGATGATCGGCATTTCTCCGCCTTGTGACTGTGCGCAGGCCAGTTGAAAGCTCGACTATGGACCCCAGCCTCTGGATTGGCTCGGCTGCAACACACTGTTGGGGTTGGAATCGAGGTGTTCGTGCTCGAAGGCGCTGTTCAGTGGCTAATACACCGACATCAGATGCTGCTTTTTCTGTCCGACGCCGCAGCCCAGATAGCTGAGTGATCAGGCTTTGCCTTGAGGTCCGGGGATTTTTAACTCCTGGGGACTGTCCAGAGCAAGCACCACCGGACGGTGGGCATTGAGCAGCGCGTTTCGTGGGTTGCCTGAATTGACGCTTAGTCCATACATCAACTTTCCGCTTAACCCCTTCCACTCCTGCCCGCTCATACCCTCGCTGCTGATTGCTTCCTTTGAACTTGAGGACATCCACCGGTGCACGCAAAGCATAGCCAACTTCCCGTGACCAGTGCTCTAAGGCAATTGTGTTCATTGATTCCCAAATTTGTCAGAAATTTTTTATTATCCGCCGAAGGGAACGATTTCCGCGCTGCCCTATTGTACTTGCCAGAGCATGGTAGCGAGAATCGGCATTCCTCGTGCTTTTTCTCTCTGGGAGAGGGAAATCGGGGGCGAGAGCATCACATAACATCCATAGAATCAACCAATGAATCGTCCGTGAGCGCCGAGTCTCCTTCCCATCACTCTGGCGTGCACCCGTTTGCGTACCAAGGAACTGGCGAAAGCCGATGTTGGCAACACCAACGTTCGTCGGCACAAATGCGAATAGGAGAGAAAAGAGCTGGGCTGTACCACTGTGTCTGCTATTGACAAAGCCGGCGCTCCAGTTACTGGGAGCGCACCCTTTAGGGTGCATTTACTGGGAGCGCACCCTTTAGGGTGCATCTTTTGCCGGCTAAAGCCGGCGCTCCAGTTGGTGCCGGCTGAAGCCGGGGCTCCCAGAGAGGCGCTCCCGGTGTGTGCTGGCAAACGCTGGCGTGCCTGCGCGACACCGGCGATGGAATAAACGGCGGGGCTGTGCGTTTCCCTACTGGTTAACAAATGGGAGTGGCGGATGTGGCTGTGGTATGGTCTTGGGGTGCTTGTGGCGCTTTCTCCCGCGTGGGCGCAGTACGTCCACTCTGGCATTGATACGGTGTACTGGTTCCACCCTGGCAGCGGGCAGGCGGTGGGGCAGTCGCCGGCGTTTTTTCCGCAGAACATTTTTGGATTGCCGGATACGAATGCCCGCTGGAATGTCCCCAGCTCCGATCCACGCCAGATCTGTTCCCTGGGAATGGATGGGGTCATCGTCGTCGGGTGGAAAAATTTTGTGCTGGTCGATGGTCCCGGTCCGGATTTCACCGTCTTTGAGAATGCTTTTGCCTATGGGAATGGAAAAATTTTTGCTGAACCTGCCGAAGTGAGCGTTAGCCGCGACGGCACACACTTCGTCCCTTTTCCCTTTGATTCCCTGTCGCTGGAAGGATGTGCTGGAAGAACGCCGACCAATGGCGCGGGGAATCCTTTCGATCCGGCGGAAAGTGGTGGCGATGCTTTTGATCTGGCAACGATTGGGGTCGACTCGGTTCGGTTTATCAAAATTCGGGACATTTCTCGAATGGTTGCAGAAAATCCCGATCATCCGTACTGGAGTCCCGTGATCTCTGGATTCGATCTGGACGCTGTCGTGGGATTGCATCTGGTGCCGGAATCGCAGGTGGCGCTGGAGGTGCAACCGATCGTTGCTGGAGGACGACTGCTCCTGACCGGTTCGGGTGTGCCGTTTTATGTTGCATTGTATACCCTTCGGGGACGGGTCGTGGAGCGCCGCACCGTCAGCGCACTACCGGCTGCGTTTTCTCTCCCGGTGCCCGGTGTGTATCTGGTAGTCGTTTCCTCAGCGCAGCAGTCACAGGCGTTTGTTGTTGCTGCAACCGGTGTTGGCGGCGGATGGTCCCGTTGAAGCAGTTGCTGGATGGTGTGCCGGTGCTTGAGGTTTCCGGTGATCTCGACGTAAGCGTTGGAGGCGTAGAACATCACTCCGGACGGGTTGAACCCGGAATGCTCTTTGTGCTCACTCTCGAGGATTCGCCGCGGGCGAGAAATTTTTTGTCCGAAGCGCTCCGCCGGGGGGCTGTCGCCGTAGTTGTACAGCCGTCGATGGCGCCCTTTCTGCGCTCGCATTTTCCCGATCTTCCACGGGTGGCCGTTGCCAATGCCCGGCAGGCGCTGGGGCGGATCCTTCGCAACTGGTATGGCGAGCTGCGCCTGCAACTGATCGGTGTGACCGGGACGAATGGCAAGACGTCGGTGGCGTGGTTTCTCCATCAGTTGCTTGCGGCTGCTGACCGTTCGGCAGCGGTCATTGGTACGCTGGGAGTCTACTGGAATGGATGCTGGCACGCCACGGGGTATACCACACCGGATCCTGTGATCCTCTGGCAGTGGCTCCAGAAGCTCAGTGTGGCAGGAGTTCGCTTTGTGGCAATGGAGACCAGCTCGCACGCTCTGGACCAGCATCGGACCGAAGGACTCTCCTTTGCAGCCGGTGTGTTGACCAATCTCACGCAGGATCACCTGGACTACCACAGTACAATGGAGCGGTATGCGGCTGCCAAAGCGCGGCTTTTTCAGCAGCTCTCGGAGAGGGCTGTAGCGGTATTCAACCGGGACGATCCGTGGACGCCCTTTTTCCAGCGCCACACTCGTGCGATGGTGCGATTTTACGGTCAGCATCCGGAGGTATTCGTCCGCATTGAAGCAACCACTCCAGCACTGGATGGATTGACAGCGACGCTCAGGATCGGGGAGCACCGGTACGAGCTATCCCTGCCGTTTCTGGCACCCTTTATGGTGTGGAATCTTGCCGCAGCGCTTTGCGTGGTCGATGCCCTGGGAATTTCCGTCGAGAAGATCCTTTCCGTTCTGCCACACCTGAATCTACCGCCGGGACGGCTGGAGCCCTTTGCATTGCCGAATGGAGCATTCGCTGTGGTCGATTATGCCCATACGCCCGATGCGCTGCGCAAACTGCTGGAAGGACTGCGGCAGTGGATGGGAACCCATCGGAAGCGTCTGATCTGCGTCTTTGGATGCGGAGGCGATCGCGATCGGCAGAAACGCCCGTTGATGGGAGCAATTGCAGCGCAACGTGCTGATCTCGTAATTATCACCTCGGACAATCCCCGAACAGAAGATCCAGCCCGCATTGCCGCAGATATTGTTGCCGGGGTGCCGGCAGCGTTGCAAGACAAAATGATTGTGGAGCTTGATCGTACAAATGCCATTGTAACCGCTTTGTCGCTGGCAACATCTGAAGATGTCGTCTGTATTGCCGGCAAAGGGCATGAGCAGGAACAAATTATCGGAACACAGCGGATTCCGTTTTCTGACCAACAGGTTGTGCGAGAATGGGTAGCAAAAGAGGGCAAAAGGTAAACACAGGTAAAACGGTATACACGCTAAGACGAGTATGCCCGGTAACCGGGAGCGCCGATGTCCGCTGGCATTGCCAGGGAATGCTGATCTTGGCTGACGGTGAATGTACGCTGCAACGTGCGCTTCCAGGGGTGCGGCTAATGTGTAACAAGGAGAAATCCCACCGTTGAGCGACAGCTACCGTGTACGACAGAAAGCAGATTGGAACAGGTGAAGTTTTCAGCCGAATACGCAGACAAGCGGATGTTGATTCGGGCAGCAGGGGTGGTATGCTGTCTCTGGTGCGTGCTCAATGTCGCAACAGCACAGTCGCCGCACTTTGATTTCACCCCTTCGCATTTCCTCAAACCCAAACTGCCCGATTCGCTCCTGCCGTCCGCAGATCCGACGGTGGCTGAGTATCGCCGCCGACTCTTTATGCCGAAGCCCGGAGACCGGGACTCTACGGATTTTCTTCTGGTGGATTCTCTCTGGTTTGTGCGATATAAGCACGCTGGCGAGCCGACCGCCCGGATTTTTAACCTCGATTCTTTTCTCGTATGGCGGAAAACGCAGATTCAGCAGAAGATTTACGATTCGTTGCTGTACGCGTACGATGTGAGCAAGGCTTTTCAACCTTCCGACATTGTGGATCTGCTCAAGCAGGCAGCAACCATTTCCATTCCCATTCCTCCGAATCCTTTGAGCAGCATTTTTGGGAAGCCGACCATCAGCATCAATGTGAACGGTGAGGTCAATGTGCGGGCAGGATGGCGGTGGGATAGTCAGTCGCTCGGTACCGCATCGGCATTCGGGCAGGTGCAGTCAGGACCGATCTTTTCTCAGGACATCCAGATCAACGTTTCCGGCAAGGTTGGTGATAAATTGAAGTTAGGGGTAGACTGGAATACCCGGCGGCAGTTTGAGTTTGACAACAAGTTCAAAATTGGATTCGAGGGCGAAGACGATGACATTATCAAGAAGGTTGAAGCCGGGAACGTCAAATTCCAGACGCCGTCGACGTTGATCGGCAGCAGTCAGGCGCTGTTCGGCGTTGCGGCTGATTTCCAGTTTGGTCCTTTGTTTCTGAAAACCATCGGGTCCCAGAAGCGGGGGCAGCGGCGAACGATTCGGGTTCGTGGCGGCGCAACGCGCCAGCGAATTGTGCTCCACGCTTACGATTATGCCGAAAATCACTTTTTCCTGGACACTGCGTACAAGCCGGTGTACAAAGCGTACTTTCAGTACAGCACACCGGTGATCCCCCCATCGGCGGCACCGCTTCGGGTGAAAGATATTGAGGTCTGGGAAAGTACGGTCGATGTCAAAGAGGCGGCGCTCCGTGCAACGGAAGGCGTTGCCTATGCCGATTTGCCACCAATCCGGGTGGGAGAAAGCTACGACCCTGCTTTGAAGCGGGTCAAAATTGAGCAGGGAAGTGCAGGGAAAGTGGAGCGCGGAACGTTCGTCCGGTTGAATAAAAACAGCTACCACTACGATCCGAATCTCGGAACGCTGACGATCTACACCCTGCGCCGCGATCGTACCTATGCGGTTGCATACCGCATCGAAGGTCCAACCAGCGCCAAAGAAGATGATCTGATCTACGGCACGTTTTCCAACTCGATTGGGGAAAAAGACACGCTCATTCTCAAACTGGTCTACCGTCCCAATATGCAGCCGGCGTTCCGATCGCTGTGGGAGCGGCAGATGAAGAACATTTACTCGCTGGGAATGACCAATGTGTCGTTGAACGGGACGAAGATTGCTATCTGGTACATCCGTTCCTCCAACGATTCATCGGACGTGCTGGAAGGGACGCAGGATAAGCTGGTGACCATTTTGCGGGTGGATCAGCGTAACAATACCACGGGAGAACCGCAGCCAGATGGAGAATTCGACATCAACTCCGGCGTGTTCTTTAATCCTCAGCGTGGTGAAATTATTTTCCCCGACCTGGAGCCATTCCGTCAGCGGCTGATCGACTACTTCACGCAACTGGGGACGCCCCAGTTAGCAGATCGCTTCATTTATCCGGCGGTCTATGATACGACTCGCGAAATTGCACGCTTGCAGACCGAACGCGATCGGTTTATCATCGTTGCCGATGTGACCGGTCGATCTGGCAATCGCATTGTGCTCCCCGGTGCTTTCAACCTGACGCCCGGCAGTGTTAAGGTCTACCTGGATGGCGTTCCGCTCAAGGAAGGGAAGGACTACACCGTTGAGTATTTCAGCGGCTCGGTGCGGATTCTGGATCCGCGGGCGACGTTGCCGAATGCGAATCTGGAGATCGAGTACGAACAGAACGACATTTTTAACCTCAGCACCCGGACGCTGGTGGGACTTCGCGCCGATCTGGATATGAAAACCATTCTCCGGTCGCGATCGGTGCGGAGCAATCTGGGGATGACATTTATGGCATACGATCAATCTTTGCAGGTCGACCAGGTGCGCCTGGGCGATGAGCCGGTCAGCAATGTAATGTTCGGCTTCGATGGAGAAATGGAGGTCAAAGCGCCGTGGCTGACCGATGCGTTGCGAACCTTACCGCTGTTTTCCAACCTGAAAGCACCCTCTTCACTGCTGCTGCGGGGAGAATGGGCGATGATGCTACCGGATCCGAACAAGCGGAAGTCGGATGTGCCCAGCGATCGGCAGCAGTCCGTTGCGTATCTGGATAACTTTGAAGGAGCAGAACGGAACATCTACCTGGGGTTGATGCCAGAGTTCTGGCAGTATTCCTCTCCGCCGGTGGATTCCTCCATTGCGCCAACTGACAGTATGGCGGCGCTCTATCGGGGACAGCTCTACTGGTACCGGTATTTTATCGGGCGAACGCCGTACAAAGAGGTCTATCCCAACAAGGACGTTGCGCCGGGAAGCCAGAATTTTTCTGTCCTGCGCATTGTTTTTACCCCCGACATTCGAGGCATTTACAATCCAAATCCGGAGTTTCTGGATACCCTGAACCCCATTTACGATCCTGCACAACACCGGTTTGTGCAGGAGAACAAACGGCGGATCTGGGGCGGAATGATGCGCCTGCTTTCTTCCTACAACACCAACTTCGATGCTGAAAACATCGAGTACATCGAGATTATGATGAAAATCGAGCACAAAGATCCAGGTGCCCGGATGTTCATTGATCTGGGGCAGATTAGCGAGGATGTGATCCCCAATCAAACATTGAACACCGAAGATGGCATTACCGATGCCAACCCTATTCCCAATGGCATTCTGGATGAGGGGGAAGATGTCGGGCTGGATCAGTGGAGCGACGAACAGGAAAAAGCGCAGTATCCGTACCCGCTCAACTTAGAGGATGATCCGTCGCGGGATAATTTTGCTTTTGATTTTGAAAAAACGCCCAGCGCCCAGACAGAACAGGATTTTATCAAGTTCAACCGGCACGAAGGCAATGGAACTTATGTGCAAACGCAGGTGCCGGATCAGGAGGTGCTCAATCCCAACAATGGGCAGACAATTATGCTGGAAAACAGTTACTTTTCCTACGAAGTGAATCTGGATCCGGATCCTGCACGCAATCCCCAGATCGTTGGCGGTGGCAACAAAGGGTGGTATTTGTATCGCATTCCGCTGCGTACCGGCTATCGCAAGGTGGGCAATCCGTCGTTTTCCAACATCCAGTATGTGCGGGTGTGGTTCAAAGGCGGAAAAGTCCGGCTGCGAATTGCTGACTGGATTCTGGCAGGATCACAATGGCGGAAAGCGCCGGTTCCCGGCGTTGACTACGATACGGTACTGAGTGTTTCATTTGTTAACCGCGAGGAAAACAGTGGACCGCCGGATTATTACACCCTTCCCCCTGGCGTGCGCCCTCCGCGGCAACTGGCAAATCCGGATCCGCTCAAAGAGCTCTTTTTAAATGAGCAGTCGCTGGCGGTCAGCGTGAAGAATCTGCGCTTTGGTGAGGAACGGATGGCAGTTCGGTATTTTTATAGCACGAAGGACCTGTTCAACTATCGGGAAATGAAGGTCTTTTTCCACGGCGATGGCACGATGCCCGATACGGTGTATCCCGGACAGACGCCGGTTGCTATTGGCTTTATTCGCTTCGGTACCGATTCGCTCAACTACTATGAAGTTCGACGCCCGCTGCTGCGAGGATGGCGGGAAATTTCGATTGATTTGCGAGAGCTAACAGCGATCAAACAATTGCGCGATTCCCTGCAGTTGTACGAACGCCAGCAGTTTCCGTCCTCGACCGATCCCCAGACCGTCTATGTGATCCGGGGCAATCCGACGCTCACGGCAGTCCGCTTTGTTGGCTTCGGGATCGCAAATCCCAAAGAGCGATTTCCAAACACGCTGACAACCACGATGTGGGTGGATGAATTGCGATTGGTCGGTGCTGAAGATACGCCGGATTGGGCGGCTGTGGCGTACTCCGAGCTGAATCTATCCGATTTTGCCTCGATGAACCTTTCCTACAATGTCCGGAATCCGAATTTCCACCGGCTGGAAGAACGGTTCGGCGATCGGATTGCCCGCTCTCAGCTTAGCTTTGCGGTGCGGGCGCAGTTTGAAAAGTTGTTACCCAAGTCGCTCCAGCGGTTTTCTATCCCGTTTTCTCTGACGCACCGGGAATCGTTTGAAAATCCGCTCTATGTCGCGAACAATGACGTCAACTTGGAAGCAGCAGCACAGGCGGCAGAGCGAAAGGCGCTGGAGCAGGGAGCGTCGCCGGAGGAAGCAAAGCGGATCGGGGATGAAGTGCGCCAGCGTTCGCAAACACTGGTTGTTGAAGACGGGATTGCCGTGCCCGGTTTCAAGATTGCAATTCCCAGCCGATTCTGGCTGATCCGCGATGTGCTCAACCGATGGAGCTTTGGGTTTGATTACTCCCAGCGTTTTGAACGATCGCCGGTTGTGGCAAAGCGCTTTAAGTGGTTGTGGAATTTCTCCGTTAAGTATGGCGTCACTATTCCGCCGATTTACACGATCAAGCCGCTGGGGTGGGCGAAATCCATTCCACTGCTCAAAGCCTTTGCTGACTGGAAACTCTCCTTAGCACCGTCGACCATTGGCTTCGATTTGAAACTGAATCGGAGTCGGCAGACGGAACAATCCCGCTTTTTGAATCGCCCCAGTCCCGTGCTGCGAACATTTTCTGCGAACCGACGATTCCAGTTGAGCTGGCGACTGTCGGAAAAGGGGTGGCTCAATCCGACCATCGATTATTCCTTCAGCGGCTACAGCACCCTGGTGCCGTACGAGTTAGATGCACAGGGCAATCAGCGTCCGTTTTCGGAAATTCTGGATCGAATGATCTGGCACAACGACAAGCTGGTCGATCTGGGTGACGACTATCGCTTTGTGCAAACGGTTTCTGTGAACTTCCGTCCACGAATCTTTCCATTTTCCAGAGATGTCGAACGGTTTCTAACATCCACCGGTGCTTTTACAACCAACTACACGTGGGAAAGTCCGCTGCAGAAAGCACCGAATTTGGGTGATGTCGTTAAGCGAGCTTCGTGGAACAACATCATCACGTTCGGGTTTGCTTTCCGCCTCAAGGGGCTGGCAGATCAGCTTTTTGGAACAGAAAGCAAGCGTCCTCGGCTGATTCCCGGTCGGCGGGGAGCGCCGCCAGCACGGGCGCCGGATACGGCAAAAGCGAAACCGAAAGGATTCTGGGCAACGGTTGGAGCGGTGCTCCGCAGCATCTTCCTGGACTATGAGAATCTTTCGCTGAACTTCCGCCAGAGTAACAGTTCCAAAAATACGGGGGTCATTGGTGGCAGTGGCGTGACCAATCTGCTGTTCCGTGCTCCCTTTGGACGTCCGCAGTCACCCAGCTTTGGTCCGTCAGCAGCCTACCAGCTGGGATTGGTTGCCAGTCCTCACGGCGGTTTCCGGGTCGAGAGCAGCTCCCACTTTCCCTTTTTCCGCTTTACCACCTATCCGGGCATTCGCCCACCCAATGCGGTACTGCTGGACAATTTCTCCCAGCAGACCAGCATCGAAATGCGAACGTCCCGTCCCCTCTGGGATCGTGCGAAGCTGGATCTGCAATGGCGCTCCACGTTTAGCTATAACCGAAATCAAACGGTGACAACCGATGCAACTGGCGTTCCAACGCCCAGTAACGTCGTTGTAACCCGGAGCTATCAACGCACGTTTCTCTCTTTTCCGCCTATTCTGTTTGTAAGTCCAACGGGCAATACGGTCGAACGGGTGGTGGCTCTGTATCAGGAGCGCAAGCAGGCGATCGAGCAGTTGGGATTGGACACGGCGACGAAAAATCAACGGCTGGCAGAAGCGCTGTCGGAAGCCTTTGCGGAAGGAATGGAAGCGCTGGCGTGGTTGCCGCCGTCACTCCAGAAGGTGATTCCCCGCGTCAACTGGTCGCTGCGGTGGGATGGACTGGAAAAATTCGGTTTGTGGAGCAAATGGGTCAAAAGCGCACGGCTGGAGCATCGCTACGTGTCCGAGTATCTGGAGAATGTGCGTATTACTGACAATGGCAAGACGATCGAAGCGCAGCGGATTACCGTTGCATTTGCTCCGCTGATTAGCCTGCCCGCACAGTTTGATTAAAAGCAG
>JALWJX010000124.1 GCA_026996895.1 Candidatus Kapaibacterium sp. | reverse complement strand
CTCCCGCCGCTGGCGGTTGGGTAGAGTCGGAAGGTGAGTTGATAATTCCCATCGGGCACGACCACTCCACCACTGGTCGTTAACACCCCTTGAAAAGGAATCACTGTGAAAGGTGACGTCTGGGCTATCATCGATGCCGGGTAGATACCGAACATCATCACGCCCACAAAAATCCACCACCACTTCCAGAGTGTCCACCGCATTATTCTGCTCCGATTTTTATTGAACAACCGTTTCTGGTACTGTCAAAACAATCCAGACACAGAGTTTTCAACATCATCTGCCATCTTGTCGATATCCGCCAGCATTCGCTCTTCGTGCTGCAACAGTTCTTTCCAATTTCGTCCTCGCCACTGCAAAACAGATGGTAATCCTCCATCTCGATATCGCTGCAACTGTCGATGCATCCACGAAGTCGACATTCCCAGGATGGATGCAATTTCCGTAACAGGGTACCCTTGCTGATAGAGCCGCAATCCAGCTATCCGCTTGGCTAAATGGATTGTTTCCGGCTTTTCCTCAAGTAATCGCTCCAGCCACAGCAATTGTCGCTGACTTTCCTGGATCCCTACCTTCCGCTCTTCCATTGTTGCTTCCATCAACCATTGCTCTTACTTCGCAGAATCTATGATGTGCTCAATTTCCCGCAACTGCTGTTCGATACTTTGCAATCGCTGGTAGAGCGTTTGCACACCAACGAGCGCAACCCCTGCTGGATCGATCGTCGAAAGGTAGTGGCGGCTGTTGGGATCATTCAGGACACCGGTGCCAAAGAGTTCGGCAAATTGTTCAGCAATGGGACCAATGTGCCGCTCCTGCGTTCCAGCATAGTACCAGGCAGCAATGTGCAACTGCTGGATTTTTTGCAGTATCTGATTGCCATCCAGTTTCTGAAAGCGATCTTTCTTGAACTGACTGGAAGCATTGGTCCACACACCTCCTGGGGTCAAATGAGCACCACCACCGTTGAGCGTATCCAGATGGGTTCCGACATAAATCGGGTAGTTTCCATCCAGGCGATTGAGAATCAGATTCCCCGAATAATTCGGCGAAAACAGATATACCCGGTAATGCTCTTGATTGAGTGGATCGACGTCATACCCATAGATCCACACATAATCTCCCTTGCCCGTGTGATACTCTCCACCCAGCAGTGCTTCAAATTTCCCGCCGGTTTCCGAATATCCAGCATTGATCGTAACGCTGCCACTATCGCTGCTATTCACCTTTCCTCTAATTCCAGCAAAGGAAAAAGGAGCGTATACTTTTGCATACGATCCACCAACAACGGCGGCATACTCACCATCTGCAACAGTTGAGCTTCCTCCACCACACGTGCTGAAATAATCGGAAGCTTCAGCATCACTTCCACCACCGACAAAGGCTCTGCTGGCACCGAAACCACCCGCCGTGGTTGAATATCCGCCAACGACTGCTGCATACATTCCCGGTGAATCGCTCCATGCGCCACCGCCAGTAAAAGCATACTCTTCATAACTCCCCCCTGCTGAGGTAAAAGCTCCACCAGCAACGGCACTGTACGCAGAATAATCCGATACATTTGCGGATCGTCCCCCTAAAACGGTTGCATAATCTGCGCTGTAATCTGCCGCTACCTTATAACCGCCAGCAATACTCACATAAGTGTTATTCTGCAACAGATCGTTGTCGTACCCTCCTAAAATCACTCCATAGTCCCCATCAATCCCACTATTTTCGTATCCTCCAAGAATGGTGACATACCGATCCCGACTCGCGTTGGCATATCCACCGAATACAAGGCTTTTGGAGTCCAGAGAAGCCTCGTTTATTACTCCACCCATTACGACAGAGTACTGGCTGACCTCTTTATGCCGCTTGCCACCACCAATCACCCCGTAATCAGCGACTCCTTTATGCAGTTGTCCACCTCGACGAACGGCATAGCCGGACAACAAAGAATCACCCCCGCTGGCAAAGACCATTTGAAAATCCACACTGCCCATATGATTACCCGCTGCTTTTTTCGAGCGCCGGATCTGCAAATTGGGATCCCAGTAGAAAACCCGATGCGCCGCAACGCCAATAACAACTGGTGTCGCGTTGAGAGCACCGATATACTCTCCACCTCCCAGGGTATTCCCGGTCACAGACCATTCGCCAACACTTCCCGGCGCCCACTTCGTCCCATCCCATCGAAGCGCCTGTCCCGGATATGGTGCTGCATTACTGATTGGTCGACCACGAAGCGCTATCACCGTCGCATTCGTGACC
>JALWJX010000123.1:9368-9945 GCA_026996895.1 Candidatus Kapaibacterium sp. | reverse complement strand
TCGCTGCACCCTTACATTGCACCCGCACCCGTAGGGGCGACTGGCCGGTCGCCCCTACACATTCGCAACGTTGCCGGCGAAAGTCGGCGCTCGTGGTATCGGCACTGTTTCTTCGGAGGTTGCCCTCACTCCCCACCGCTATCGCTGCACTGTGAACACGCGGACGCTGCTCTGGTTGGGCGTCTGATACCGCAACAGATAGATTCCCTCTGCAAGATCCCGTATGTCAATGTCGAACTGGTAGATGCCGATCGATCGCGCACCCCGATCCTCTACAACCGTCCGCAGTTTTGCTCCCTGGAGATTCCAGATCTCCAGGCGGAGCGGCAACTGCTCCGTATGCGCCACAACACAGCGGAGCTGTGTGGACACCGGATGCGGCGCAATCTGGATAATGCCTTCCCCATCCCCTCCCTGTGGAAAGCGTAAAAATCGGATGTTACACTTTCCATCCACCTGTACCAGCCCCGAATCTCCGATAAAAGCTGGTTGAAGGAACAACAGGGAATCAGTGCCCTGGAATCGAGCAACAAGGATTATTGGGGCAACAGTTGTATCCGGAACCAGCACCTGATAA
>JALWJX010000123.1:0-9358 GCA_026996895.1 Candidatus Kapaibacterium sp. | reverse complement strand
CCTGATAACGCACCTGTGCTAAGGTTTCCGGCAATAACGTATCCACGCCCGCAAAGTCCAGCGTCGTTTGCCCCGGCTGATTTGCAACATCCATCTGTCCTGAACGCAGAGGCTGAGCAGACAAAAAGCGGAACATAAAGGGATCGTAGAACACCACCATCTGGAAACGCAACCCATTCAACCAGTAAATGGTGTTGTTGTATTGTGCAGCTAAGGAATCCTGTGAGTAAACCGCTATGGTGACCGTATCTCCAATTTGCGTCTGCACCTGCAGGGTCTGCCCCTTTTCTGCCGTCAATCCAAAACGATGGGACACCTGAGGAGCATATCCTGTTCCCTGTATGGTCGTCGAATCCTGCCAGAAACACGGCTGATCACTGAGGATGACCACCGTATCAGCCACCGCTAAATTCTGTCGGGGGCAATATCGAAGCACAATCGTGCTCGTATCGCCAGGCTGCAACCACTGCGATTGTGGCGGCTGAAATGCAACAATTTCGACTTCAGCAGGCAACTGGAGCACGTCCGTAATGCGCACCACTGTATCGCCGGTATTGACAATTTGCAGCGTGTCCGTTGCACACTCCAGGATGCGGAGAGTCCCAAAGTCTATCGCATTGAGAACAGCAAACTCCGGCTTCCGAATCCGTACCCGGTGGCTATCGACGCCGGCAACAATTTTGTAGTACAGGACATCTTCCGTATCAAAAGCAATGGAGTCAACAACGATGGTTTGCACAAACCGCTGCCATTGCCGCGCGATAAACCGCAGTTCTGCAAATGGTTGCAGCGAATCAACAAAGGCAAAATTTTTCAACAACACCTGCGCTCCTGCCGCAATAGGTTGCCACGATGCGGACGGCGGGAAAGCGGTGCTGGTGTCCGCCAGATACGGTGAACGAACACCCACAAATTCCAGCCAGGTGGTATCATAGCGCAGCCGCAGGGCAATATCCACCACGGTTCCGGGCACATTGCGGGAAAAATACAGCGGCAGTGCGATAGTGTCACACACCAGGAATGCTGAAGAATCCAGCGTATTGTTTCGATCCTCAAATGTCATCTGCAATCCAAACGGCTGCGCAAAGCCCGTACCTTCAAGGGCAATGGAGGTATCCACAAAGGTGCACGGTTTGCTAAAGTACAACTGCACCCGCGCCCGATATGTCCGCGCCGCCCGTGGCTGAAATCGAAACTGGATGCGCACCTTTTCGCCTGGCTGCAATACCCACGGGGTAGGCAAATTGGCAAAGAAGACGCGCTCGTCTGGAATGAACCGGATCGAATCAATCTGTAAAGGTTCCTGCCACGGATTGAGTTCATAATCAGGAATCACAATTTCGACTTCTTCGGGAATGAGAACCGTATCCACCGGCGTATCGACAAAAGCAATGTCTGTCCGGTCAGCAGCGAACATCATCACCTGCTTGCCAGAAAGGTAGACATCATACTGGACTGACCAGCCCGGAGCGTGCGCCCGGATATGGAGGCGGGCGGAATGTTCCAGCAATGTATCAATCGACCGTGCACGGGGACAATACGTAATCCACAACGTATCGTTCTGCTGCGGCGGAATCGCATACGGCACCTGTCCATCGGGAGAAAACTTCGATCGCCACGTAAAATACTGCGGCGCTGCATTGCTCGCAATGCCGGCTGCATCGATCCAGATGGAATCGACGATGGCGTCATTGACCAGCGATCCGTTGACCAGCGGCAAAATTCGTTCTTCACACTCACACGGGCGGACATAGCTGTAGTGGATCACCGATAGCGGTGCTTCCAGCTCTACAAATGTTCCCTGTCCCTGCAACTGCCCGATCGCAGGTGGGATGACACACGGGGACGAAGAGTATGCCCGGACTTCCCCATTGTACGGTTGCTGTTGTGTGGGGCGAAAAGCGATTTCGACCAGGACAGAATCCCGCGGCGCCAACACCACTGGAAGAGCGGGTGTTACGCTGGTAATAGCAAATCCCGGTGAAACGGTGATGCTATCCACCTGGACTGGAATTGCCGAAATATTTTGCACCACCACGGTTGCTCGTTGCTCATCTCCGATCTCCACAATGCCATAGGTCGTCAGCGGTGTCACATAGAGCTTCGGCGTAACAGAGGTTCCAATGATTTGGACGCTCCACGATGCATCTGCTGCCTGAAACGACAATTCCGCCCGATCAGCCCGATCCTGCAACAAATCATTGGGCGTATACCGAATTTCAATGCGCCATTCGCCGCCCGGTGGCAGCGTTTTTTGCGATGGCAAAGGCGCCAAAGGAGTAAAGCGTCCACCGGGATCGTTCAACTGAATCTGCGTGAGCGTCACAGGATTCTCCGTGATATTCCGGATCCCGACACTTCCCGTATCGCTGGAACATCCCAGCACATTCTCAATTCGCAGAAGCGCCGGCTGGAAAGAGAACGTCTGTTCGATCCCGATCCCATCAACGTAGATACAGCCGACGGCATAGCAGCGTTTTTCAAAGTAGCAGAAGCGATCCAGATACGGCTGTGCCGCCACGGGTTGAAAAACGATTGGAACAGAAACCACTTTGCCAGCACCAACGCCTGCTGCTGGTTGCGGCAGGCGAAATGCTTCCCCCTGTTCCAGATAAAATGCCAGATTGAGCGGATCGACGCTGGCATTGCGAATATCCACGAACAATTGCTTCTGCTGCCCGATGACAACTGTATCGAAGTGCAGCGTATCGGTTGCCAATCCTTCAAAGCGCAGGTCGGAATCCAATCCCCGCCCGCGTACATACACAACCCGATCGATGGTACAATTTCCAACGTGCATTCGGAAAATGATCGAATCGAACACCCAGCCGGGCTGCAAGGGGCGGAAGCGGAAATAATTCGGACGATACCCGGTGTTCGGCATCAGCGTAACGGGAAACTTAAACTTTTTCCCCACAATAAACGGCGGCATAATGATGGTATCCACCTGTACTGGCTCTGAAAGCAGATTCTGCCAGGTGTACATAATTGGCGGACTGACCATCCGCGGGCAGGTAGCCTGAAAATTCAACGTATCCAGCCGCCCTCGACTATTGACCAGTTCCAGCACTTCCTGAACACTTCCCTCCAGCACCACAACACTTATGGGCGCACACGCATCGGTGGAATAAACCCGCAATGTATCGAAATACGTCATCGTAGAATCTCTGGAATAAAACCGCACCCGCACTTCCACACATTCTCCCGGCGCCAGCACCACTGGTGGTTTGGGCGAAAGGATTTCAAAAACCTGAGGCAATTGATTGGTCAACTGCTGAATGGTAATGGTCTGCGGATTCGATGTCCGATCCGTCTGATTACAAATCTGGAGTCCCAGATCCCGCCATCGTTCTTCGCGGCAATAGGCGTATAGGGTGTCAAACCACAAGCGGTTGGTATCATACGCTAACTGCGTCTCCCGCTCCAGTTGCACAGGAATGCGGATATAGCGAGCACACCGATTGTCCGGAATCACCCGCAGCTCTGCCTGAATGCTCCCAATGACATTGGTATTCACCGTTAACGTACACAAAACGGGCACACCCGGCTGCAGCGGGAACCAGCCGGTCGGACGGACCGTAAAGTAGTTGCGATCCTGCCCCACCACTCGTAGCCGGGCTCTGCCGCCACAGACCGAAGTATCCTGAACGGAAAAAATATACCGCTTCGTTGTTTCACAAAACAGGGTATCAATCAGTGGGTTGGGCAGATCCGTCCAATTCGCCACCGTGCGGCGGCGGTTGGAACGCTCGCATCGTGCCCCGCTCCGGAGTCGACCAACCTGGTTATTGCCCGTCGCATCGCACAACTCCAGCACCTCCGGTTCCTCGTTGCATCGGTAATACAGGCGCAATCCCGGCTCATTCCCGTTGAGTGACCGATCTTTATTGCACAGAATAGCACTGTCGGTCTGGGCAACTGCCCAGATGCGAATCTCATCCATCCATCCTTTAAAGGTACGGTAATTCGGGTCGTCAGACAGCGCATTGGAATTGCCAATCAGGAGAGGAAAACGTTGCTGCGGCACGTTCAACCGGGTTGCTGGATACTGGGCATTTCGTCCTACCGCCACCTGCTTTCCGTCGACATAGAGCCGGGCTTCCTGCGTTGCGCCATCGAAGACCGCAGCAATGTGATGCCACTGATCGTACAATGACTGCGCATCGGTCCATACGGTGGTATAATCCGCCGATCCCGGTACCAATCCCGGATGTACTGCAAACACCAGGCGGTTCTGCTCATCCACATACAACACCCACACATCGTTTACATCATCATCCGCATTACGATGTGGACCCCACACACCAGCTAAAAACTGTCGTTTCCCCGGCTGCGGCTCAATCCGAACCCACATCTCCACGGTCAACGCCGTACGGATCGTATCAACCGATGCCCCGGTTTCAACCTCAACATACTGTGCCCCTTTCCCCGAAGTAACGGTTTGATGCAGTGCATTGTAAATACACGCTTTTCTGCGATCGCAATCTGCTGGATACTGCGCAACGCTCGCCGTCACAACTGCCAGCAGCAGAAACCATTGACCCCAATGCCGCCACATTGTCTTCCCCATTGTTCGTTCGCTAACTTCGATAATACAAAAAAGCCTCCCAACAATTGCTACCTGCGTAAACTTCCCTTCAGGGCATACCAATTGCAGAGTTACAAAGTGAAGCAACGGCACCAGACAGCACCGCTTCGGGGAGTTTGCTCCCTGTCACACCCCACCCGGCGGTCGTGTCAGCATAGCTACTTCTCTGACCATCCACAAATTCCTTTGTACTCTCCGGTGATAAACAGCCAGCACGATGCTCCAGAGTGCCCGAAATTCGCCACGATGCGATGCCCCCATTGCTCTATCCTGAAAGGGAACAATCCTTGCAACGAACAGGATAGTGCGCCGGGCGGCACTACTTGCTGGCAACAAAATGAGCAAAGGCATTTTCCGGGCAATAGGGATGAAACATCGACTATCGTGGCTATACGGCTTTCTGATACTGGGATGGAACGTTCTCTTCCTTCCCGCCTACGGACAGGGCACTGGCACAGCACTCCAGCCTGTTCGGATCGACACAGCACGCACGCCGACGCTGCCGACTATTTCGCTGGAAGTCAAGTCGGCGAAGGATTCCGAAGAGTTCGTCCTGAGCATCCAGATTCTCCTGCTGCTGACCGTTCTGACCTTAGCACCTTCCATCCTGATTATGATGACTTCGTTCACCCGAATCATTGTAGTGCTTCATTTTCTCAAGCAGGCAATGGGGCTCCAAACACAGCCGCCATCGCAGATTCTGGTCGGATTAGCCCTCTTTCTCACCTTCTTCATTATGGCGCCAGTACTGGATCGAGCGAATGCCGAAGGTTTGCAGCCGTATCTTCGGGACGAAATCACCCAGCAGGAAGCAATTCAGCGGATGATTCAGCCGTTCCGGGAATTTATGCTCAAGCGAGTGCGTGAGGAAGACTTAGCCCTCTTTGTCCGGCTGCAGCAGGAAGAACAGCCGAAAACAGCAGAAGATGTCAGCATTTTTGCGCTTATCCCCGCCTTTGCGCTCAGCGAATTACGGATTGGATTTCAGATCGGTTTCCTCCTGTTCATCCCCTTCCTCATCATCGATATGATCATCGCCAGCATCCTGATGTCACTGGGAATGTTCCTGTTGCCTCCGCAAATGATCTCGCTTCCCCTGAAAATCCTCCTTTTTGTTCTGGTCGACGGCTGGCATCTGATCGTTGGCTCTTTGCTGGAAAGCATTCTGAATGTACCATAACGGGAAATAGCCGATGACTGAAGAAATGGTGATCCACCTGATTCGTGAAACCTTCTACTACACGCTGCTGATCGCTGGACCACTGCTTCTGCTCTCGCTGGTCGTAGGACTGGCGATCTCCATTTTTCAGGCAGCTACGTCCATTTCAGAGCAGACGCTGACCTTTGTTCCCAAACTGGTGGTGATTTTCATTGTGACGGTGGTCGTCGCTCCCTTTATGATCCAGGCACTCAAATCGTTCACCATCCAGTTGTTCCAGTTGATTGCGCAGATGAAATAGAACAGCGATGCGGCAACTGGACCAGTATACACTTCAATGGCTGCTGGATCATTTCATCCTGCTTATCCTTGCATTTATTCGCATTTCCTCGATGATGGTCGCCGCCCCTTTTTTTAACAATCCTGCCGTTCCGCTTCGAGTAAAAATTCTTCTGTCTCTGCTGATTGCCTTTTTTCTACTTCCCCTTCTGCCGCCACCAGCTTCCCCATTGCAGTTTGATGCGGCTGCGCTGGTCGGAACGGTTTTCCAGGAAGTGCTCATTGGCTTGCTGATCGGTTTCACACTGAATCTGCTCTTCCTCGCCCTTCGTTTCGCCGGCGGAATGCTGGATATTGATATGGGTTTCCAGACCGCCTCGCTATTCAATCTGGACGTCGGGATTCCGACCCTTCTGGGAGAGCTGTACTTCCTGGTTGGATTGATGCTGTTCCTCCTGCTCAACGGACACCTCTATCTCATCGAGTCCGTCGCTGCCAGTCTCAAAGTACTCCCGATCAACACCTTTGCACTCACCCCTCCAACGATTCAATTTCTCATCCACGCTACAGGCATCACCTTTCTGATCGCACTGAAAATCGCCGCTCCGATTCTTATTGCTCTGTTTATCACCAACTTAGCACTGGCACTGCTGGCGCGAGTAGCACCGCAGACGAACATTTTCATCCTGAGCTTCCAGCTCAAAATTGCCGTTGGACTCCTGCTGCTTTTTGCCACCGCTCCGTTCCTCATTATCATTATCCGCAACGCGCTGGAGAACTTCCAATCGCAACTCACGGAACTGCTGCTGACATTAAAACTGACAGGATAAAGCAATGGCGGAGAATCCGGAAGGACAGGAGAAAACTGAAGAGCCGACGCCGAAACGGCTGGAGGAAGCGCGTGAGCGAGGACAGGTTGCCAAAAGTATCGATACGACTTCTGCCCTTGTTCTGTTGCTGGGGACTTTAACGCTCTTTCTCTTCGGCGATTTCCTTGCAGCTAACCTGAAGATTTTTTTTCGATCTATCTTCCGTATTGCCACTGAAGTAGAACCAGCAAACATCGAGCAGTTATTGGATTTTGGACATCAGCTTCTTGCATTTCTCACCATAACCATCCTCCCCATTCTTCTCATCATTTTCCTGGTCGCCTTCACCGGTGAGGTTGCCCAGGTGGGACTTAAAATTGCGACGAAAAAATTTACCGAAGGAGTTGACTTCAAAAAATTTATCAATCCATTGCCAGGGCTGCGCCGGTTATTCTTCTCCAAACGAACCGTGGTGGAACTGCTCAAAAGCTTCTTCAAAATGGGGATCATTATGGGCGTGATGTACTGGGTGTTATCAGGACAGATCGAATTGTTTATTCTCCTGCCTTCGCTACCAATGACACAGATTGCTTCTTTTATGTTTGACATTGCTTTTGAACTGACTTACAAAGTTGCCATCGCTTACATTCTTATTGCCATTGGAGATTACGCTTTCCAGAAGTACCAACACCGGGAAGATCTCAAAATGACCAAGCAGGAAGTCAAAGACGAAATGAAGCAAATGGAGGGCGACGTCAAAATCAAGGCGCGACTTCGAGCGCTGGCACGCGAACGGTTGCGGAAACTCATCTTACAACGGGTCAAGGAAGCTGATGTGGTAATCACCAACCCGACGCACTATGCAGTTGCACTCCAGTACAACGCCGACACAATGGATGCTCCCATTGTTGTGGCAAAGGGTGTCGACTACCTGGCACTCAAAATTATCGAGCTTGCTCGATCAGCACAGGTGCCTATTGTCCAGAATCCGCCGCTGGCACAGACTTTGTATAAACTGGTGGACATCGATGAGATGATTCCAGAATCTCTTTATCGAGCAGTTGCCGAAGTCTTAGCATACGTTTATACACAGCGCAGGGCATCATAAGCAATGGCAAAGCAAACGCAGGCACTTCCGGGTATTGCAACAGTTCCGGGAACTGGAGGGGAAGTCGGAACGCCTCTAACCCAGTGGTTTACTCGCCTGCAGCATCAATCTGACCTGTTGATTGCTGCTGGCATTGTCGCTATCTTAGCCCTGCTGATCATTCCGATCTCTCCCACTGTGCTGGATTTTATGCTGGCAATCAACATCACGTTTTCGGTCCTCATTCTGATGGTTGCTCTCTACATCCGCAGTCCTCTGGATATGTCGATTTTCCCCACCATTCTGTTGGTTGCCACCCTCTTCCGCCTGGGATTGAATGTCGCTTCTACCCGCCTTATTCTCAGCGAAGCGACGGCAGGACGGATCATTCAGGCATTTGGAGATTTTGTGATTTCGGGCAATTACATCGTCGGGTTGATCATTTTCATCATTCTGGTGGTCATCAACTTTGTCGTGATCATCAAAGGATCCAGCCGGATTGCCGAGGTTGCTGCCCGTTTCACCTTAGATGCGCTGCCCGGCAAACAAATGAGTATCGATGCTGACCTCAATGCAGGATTTATCAGCGAGGAAGAAGCCCGGAAGCGGCGAGAGCAACTGAACCGCGAGTCAGAATTCTACGGAGCAATGGATGGTGCTGCTAAATTTGTTCGCGGTGATGCCATCGCCGGTCTGGTCATTACCGGGATCAACATCCTCGGTGGCTTTGGGATTGGTGTACTACAACGTGGAATGAGCATCAGCGAAGCACTCCAGACCTATACAGTGCTCACCATTGGGGATGGACTGGTCTCGCAAATTCCTGCACTGTTGATCAGCGTTGCTGCCGGATTAGTTGTGACTCGATCCGCCTCTGGGAAGAAATTAGAAGAGGAAATGGGGACGCAATTCACGCAGGACCCTCGTGCTCTCTTTGTTGCCTCTGCCATTTTAATCCTCTTCGCACTCTTGCCCGGCTTTCCATTTTTCCCTTTCTTCTTGTTATCCCTTACCACCGGTGCTATTGGCTATGCCCGGCGGCAGATGCTTCTGGAAGAAGCCCGAAAAAAGGTGCAGGAGGAATTACAGGAAGCGCAGAAGAAGAAAACTGAAGAAGAAAAACCAGTTGAAGAACTGCTTTTTGTTGATCCGGTTGAAGTGGAATTGGGTTACGGATTGCTTTCGCTCATCGATCAATCGCAGGGTGGCGATCTGTTCCAGCGCATTTCAAACATCCGGCGGCAATTAGCCTACGAATTGGGCTTCATTCTTCCCCCGGTGCGAGTGCGGGATAACTTGCGATTGCAGCCGGAAGAGTACGTTGTAAAAATCCGCGGCAATACCGTTGCCCGCAACACGCTGTATCCTGATATGCTCTTAGCAATGAATCCCGGCACCGCTGAAGGCGAGCTTCAGGGCATCCGCGTTCGAGAGCC
>JALWJX010000122.1 GCA_026996895.1 Candidatus Kapaibacterium sp. | reverse complement strand
TTTACGCCGGTGCTCTTTTCGGAGAGAACTGGCAAACCATTGCAATGTATCTGGAAATCTATGGCAAAACGATTACCAGCATTATTGCGCTGCTGGTGGTCATCTGGGTGGTGCGCTGGATCTATCACCAGAGTCGGGAAAAGCAGGTTAAAGAAGACGCGTCTACTGATTCCGAAGAAAATCGCAATTTGCCAGGCGACGAAAAGGAGAGTTCGGATAAAGGGTCTTCAGTTGCGTAAAATACTGCTCCGCTTTTGCAGGTTGTTTGAGGACGCAGTACAGTTGCCCGATTCGGACCAGGACTTTTTGGTGGATCCGGGAGGGCAGGTGAGGGACAGCATTTAAGTTCCGCAGCGCTGTCAGCGCCTGAGCAAAACGCTGGTGTTGAATCATACATTCCGCTTCGTAGTATTTTGCTTCGTAATATGCTGAATCTTGGATCGGATAGCGACTGAGAAATGCTTGCAGTTTATCACAGCCAGCATCCGTTTGGTATTGCTCAATGAGCTGAATAGCTTCTTCTAACAATGCCCACTCCGATTCGGGGGAAGAGTACAATGGTGTTTCACGAGGAAGATAAGCGTCCGCAGCCGGTTGGGCGTGAAGGTAGATCGTGTCAACCCGGGGTGGTGGCATAGGCGGTGCCTCTGGAGCAAGTTGCACCGCATACGGAATACGTTGCTGCTCCGGTGGCGGTGGAAATAAGGAAGTGCGGGGGGGCAGTGTGCATCCCCCCAGCAAGAGTGCGCTCAACAGCCACCACAATCGAACACGATTATTCATAGTGCTTTGGCTCTGTTGCTGTTGATTCCGTTGAGACAATCTGCAGCGGTTGCGGCGTTACCAGACGGTAAACAAAAACCGGGGTTGAACGGCGCTTTTTACCCCACCGCAATGTCCGCTGATAAGAGGCTGAATCCTGAGGCATCAGGATTTGCAAATACACTTCTTTCGAGCGTTGACGCTGCTTATCCCACTCGAAAAGCGTTTTGGTGAAATTGCGAGACGTATAGATAGGCGTTACGGACCGCAATGGAATGATGGGATCCAGATCCGTATTGAGCGTCAACAAGACTGCTCCCGGCGCCGGTTTTTGCTGCAAAATGTATTTCGGTTGCAGAGGTTGAAATCCCTGAAGTTGCACGGGAGCAATGCCGACAAAACCCAAATAGCGAGTTGCAGCAGTGTACGTCAGGTCAATAATACGTCGAGCGACGTACGGACCACGATCATTGATTCGCACCAGCGTCGCTTTGCCGTTTTCCCGGTTGATGACTTTAACAATAGAGCCAAACGGCAACTGCTTATGAGCAGCGGTCATAGCGTACATATTGTAGTGCTCACCATTTGCAGTGAGTCGGCCGTGAAATCGGGGACCGTACCACGATGCGATCCCACGCTGTTCGAACGCAATGATGGATTCAGACAGTTTCACATAGTTCGGCGATTGGGTCGCCGTGTCCTGCTGTTCCGTGCCTGCTTCTGTTGACAATGAATGCATCACAAATCCGGCTGGAAGCAGGAGCAACAGAAGCGAGAAAATGGTGAACAGCGACGTATAAAACCGAACTTGAAAGTTTCGCATTGGATGTTACCATCCTTGTCGTTTGACATACCCACAAATACAGTGGCAAAGACTGTGCCAGATGTTTCCTTTTTTGTCGCGTGTACCCTTTATCCAATTACAAAAATACAGCAGCAGCCCTGCTGCACCAATGAGTAAATCGTGACAATTTTTTCATTGACTGGAGCGATGGGAAATTTTTTCCCGGAAAACGGTGAAATCGGAGTTGTTATCTCCCTGATTGTCGTCTAAATAGGCGTTTCCATACTTTCCGAGGATGCTTTCGTGCGTTGTGCGTTGACCAGAAAGATGACATTTTCTGCGATATTGGTCGCCTGATCTGCCATTCGTTCTAAGTTTCGCAGGATTACCACAAAATGAATGCCGGGTTCGATAAAATCAGGATTTTCCTTCATCTTCGCAATAATTTGGCGGGTGATTTCATTTTCCAGTTGATCGATTTGCGAGTCAGTTTGAATGATCTTTTCTGCTAAGGTCGTATCCAGATTGATGAAGGCATCCATACTGTACTTGATCATTGTCAGGACACCAGCGGTCATTCGCTCCAGTCCGAACTCTTTGGCATACTGTGCCACATTGGGAATAGCAAGCGAATGCCGGGCAACGTTGAAGGCTAAATCTCCAATGCGTTCCAGCTCGTTATTCAGCTTCAGAGAAACCAAAAGTAACCGTAGATCTTTCGCCACTGGTTGATGAAGTGCAAAGATTCGCTGACACTGCTTGTCAATTTTCATATCTAACTCATCAACCTTGTCGTCACGCTCCAGTACCAGTTTTGCCAGATCCGAGCGTCCCTCCAGCAGTGCCCGAAAGGCAAATTCGATCTGTTCCTCGACGATACTTCCCATTCGGATCAGCCGAGCCTTGAGCTTTTCCAGATTTTCAGCAAATGCACGATGCATGAATACTCCTGTTTGATTTGCATTGTTTTACCTGTGCGCAAAGACGATAAAGGAGAAAAAAGGTTGCGTCGGGCGGTAAAAATAGCGATGATCTGGATGATGTGTTACAAAAAGGCAATAGCACGAGATCGATTCTCGTTGTGGTGCAGTATTTCCCGGCTGCTGTTGAACGGATGTTGGATAAATTTTAACAAAAGTGCAGAATAACAAGATGATGGAACAGCGATGGACGTAATTGTAACAGGGGTAGTAATTCTTGGCGTTGTTGGAGGAATCGGTGCAGTCCGATTCATTCGCAAATTGCAACAACAGTGCGAGCAGTTGCAGCAACAGTGCTCCCAGGTAGAGGAAGACAAGCAGCAATTGGAAGCAGCACTTGAAAAGTTGAACACAGCTGTTGGCGCGCTGTTTTCTGCAAAAGCCAGGGATGGCAGTGATATTGTATTGCCGCATCCATCAGTGCAGAGAGTGTGGCAACAAATACAGCAGAGAGAGGCAGAATGGCAACAACTTTCGCGGGATCTGCAGATCATCGCCGAGGGAGATATTAGCCATATTGAGTTGACAGAAAATTCGGTATTGGGACAGTTAGCAGATCGGATTCGCCAGATTTTGATGCGGCTGCGCCGCACTGCCGCTACGATGAATACATTGCAGACGCAATTGCAGACAGCAACAAGGGAAACGCAGCAGGTGATCGAACAAATGCTGCAAGCCACGGGAAGTGCGGCTGAGTGCTCGGTTCATCAGCAGGAAGCGGTAACCCGGATGGTCAATTTGCTGGAAGGAATTTTGAACGAAGTAGAAGAAATGAATCAGTCGGTGGAGCAGCAGCGCGAGCAGATGCGGTATGTTCAGCTTGCAGTGGAAGATATTCCACAGCAATTGCGCAAACTTTTTGTTGCGCAGCATACTGACGAAGCGGGACGCTCTGAAGATCAGCACGGAGAAGTTGAAGAGATTCTGCAGGTAATCATCCAGAAGGTGCGGCAGTTAGCAGCGCTTTCCGGACAGATCGGGGAAATTACAACAGTCATTGAGGAAGTTGCAAAGAAAACAACGCTCTTAGCGTTTAATGCCGCTATTGAAGCAGCACAGGCAGGAGAATCGGGAAAAGGTTTTTCCGTCGTTGCTTCGGAAATTCACAAATTGGCGGAGGCAACGAAAAGTGCTTCTTCGGATATTGCTGCTTTAGTGGAACGAATACAGCAGCAAATTGCGCAGGTAGTCGATACTGCCGATCAGGGTATTACGGCTATTACCCGAGCAGCGCAACATACGCAGGAGCATATTGAGCAGATGAGCCGGAATATTCAGGAGGCATTCCGTTCGATGGTTGCTGTTATCGAACGCAATGCGGCAATCATAGAACACTTAGCGACCAGTTCTCAGGAAATTGGCGATCGGCTGAGCCGGTTGCAGCAGGCAGCACAACGGAATGCAGCTGAGATGGAAGAAGCGACTACCGAGGCACAGCAGGTGCAGCAGCAGGTTTCACGGGTATTGCAGGTGACGGAAGCATTGTCGGAAATGGCAACGGCATTGCAAATACAGGCTCATTCTTTTAAACTTTCAAAGCAGGATTCAGCGATTCTCGCAGTCCGGTGGAGTGAGCGGCTTCGAACGGGAGAACCAACGGTTGATAAACAGCATCAGCAGTTAATTGCTAAGGTGAATGCTTTACTGGATGCAATGGCAGAGGGAAAGGGACAGGCAGAATTGGATGCGATCCTTCAGTTTTTAGAAGGTTACGTGGCTGAGCATTTTTCCTACGAAGAAGAGTGTATGGAAAAGTATCGATGCCCGGTAGCGGAGAAGAACAAACAGGCTCATCGGAAGTTTGAGCAAACCTTTGCTGCTTTGAAAGCTGAATATCAACGCCGTGGCGCCACCTTAGAATTGGCACAAAAAATCTATCGGCAGATTGGCGAGTGGCTGGTGAATCACATCGGAAAAGTTGATACGGGTTTGCACCAGTGTTTACCAAAGCAGCAGGTTGCGAGAGGCAACGCAACTACTCTGCATTTGCCGACAATTGAATCGTGAGAGTTATCGGTGAGCGGCACGCAGAACAGTGGAGATTTTTTAAGCAATTACGCGTCAATCCTCGATCGTTGCTACTGGAAATTCTTTAGCCAACAGCAATCCAATGAGGAACAACACTGTGCGTGATACTATCCTGCTGGAATAATGGTACTGGGAAAGAGACTGGAGAGAAACCAAAGTGTGGGTTGTTCTGGCATTGCTTACGGCGCTGGCAGAATCCCTCAAGGATTTGTGGGCGAAGCGGTTTTTGCTGAATCAGGCGGATTTCCTTCTCATAGCCTGGGGATTACACGCCGGGAGCACCCTTTTTCTTGTTCCGATAACGTGGAGTATCGATGGATTTGTCTTTAAATCCACCGTCTTTCCAGTCCTGGCAATCGTTGCGACGGCAAATGCAACGGTGGTTGTGCTTTATATGTTTGCTTTACGCTCTGGTGAGCTATCGGAAGTTGTCCCATTGTTGACACTGACACCTTTGTTTATGTTGCTGACCTCGCCACTGTTGCTGGGAGAAACACCGTCGTGGATGGGAGGAGTGGGAGTAGCGACGATCGTTTTGGGTGCCTACTGGCTTCATATGCCAGCACGTCGTGAGTACTGGTATCAACCTTTTGTGTTGTTGCTGCGCAAGCCCGCCGCGCAAGCAATGCTCTTGATCGCACTGATCTGGAGTGTCACCGGAAATCTGGATAAACTGGGGGTCGCACGCTCCACGCCGCTGGTGTGGGGGACGCTGACGAACGGTGCCATTGCAATGTTGCTGTTCCCGGTTGTGCTTTTCCGATCCCGGCGCCAGAAAGAATTCGGCTGGAAAAATATTCAGAAAGTAGTCGTCGTACTGGGCGTTCTTGGAGCAATTGTGACCTTTACGCAGATGACAGCGATTACCCTTACCCTGGTGCCGTACGTGATCGCTATTAAGCGGTTGAGTATTTTGTTCAGCGTGATCTGGGGGGGCATTGTCTTGCGAGAGCAGCAATTTCGACAGCGCTTGATTGCTGCCAGTATTATGGTAGGAGGCGCAATAATCATCACGTTGTCCTGATGCTCCCCGTGGCACAAATACCAAAGTTGCAACAGGCAGTTTTGCAATGGTATCACCAGCATCGGCGGGAATTATGGTGGCGCCAGCAGCCAACGCCGTACGTCGTCCTGGTTTCTGAGATGATGCTGCAACAAACGCAGGTGAGCAAAGTAGCGCCGAAACTAAAACAATTTTTGCAGCAGTTTCCTTCTTTTGAAGCGCTTGCTGCTGCGCCGCTGGAGGCGGTGTTGCGTGCCTGGCAGGGACTGGGTTATAACCGTCGAGCGGTCTACTTGTGGCGCATTGCCCGGATAGTACAGGAGCAGTATGGCGGTAAGCTCCCCGGTGATCGATCCCTGCTCCTGCAGTTGCCGGGCGTTGGAGAGTATACGGCAGCGGCGCTGCGGGTCTTTGCCTTTGGTCTTCCAGATGTCATTCTGGATACCAATATCAAGCGCATCATAAGCCGGCTATTTTTTACTCTCCGATACCGGAACGAAGTAATGCCGGTATCGATGCTGCGGGGAAAGGCAGCAAAGATTCAGCCAGAAAGGGATCTTCGCCAGTGGTACTATGCCCTGATGGATCTGGGGTCCCTGGTGTGCCGTTCTACCGTGGCGCACTGTGATCAGTGTCCGCTCCAACCGTGGTGTGTGAATGCCGGTAGAGTCAATGATTTGCCAGTATATCGACAACGGCGGCAGGAACCGACATTTCAGGGACTTCCGCGGCGTATCTGGCGCGGACGAATCGTGGAACTGCTTCGCCAGCATTCTGGATTGTCAATTGAACAAATTCTCCGACATTTGCAATTGTGTTCCGAAGATGGTGCTCGATCGTGGGTTGAAGCAGTTTTGCAGCAATTGGAGCGAGAACAATTAGTTGCTGTACGGATAAATAGTAGCGGGTCTTCGGTGTACGTCTTAGGGCAAGGTGAATAATAACCTGGAAGGAATGAAAGTTCTGCTGCCAGCAGCGATCATAATCGTTTTGGCACTGGTGACTTGTAGCTCACCGGTATCGAAACAGCAAATCTTAGCGCCACCACTCTGTCCAGTTCCTGTTCAGCAGTGCCGCCCAGAATCCGGAGAGGTTCGAGTGATTGATACAGGGTTGACGGATAAACCCTGGTACTACGAAATTATCCCCGTGTCAGGCATTAATACGCCCGCCAATGAGTGGACACTCTGGTTCTGGACTCCTGATACGGTCTATGCTACGGTGGAGCGCAATGGCAAGCAACAGTTACAGCAGTACCGGGTAGCACACTATGATCGCTTCCATCTGGTGGATAATCTCATTCTTCCATATCGCCATTATGGAAGCGCAACTGGTGATAAACGGCGGCGCTGGATTGCATACGCTGCCGTTGCTCCTACGGCGTTTCGGTTTGATTCCGATGTGTTGATTGCTGCCGATGCAACGTGGGAAAAAGCAAAATCTCTGTCGTTTGACCAGCAGCCCCATTGGGATTCACATCCTGCCCTTGATCCTGAAGGTAAAGCACTGTTTTTTGCTTCCGATCGTGGCGATACCATTCACGGTACTGAGCTATGGTTCTCGGTATGGCTGGGGGAGCGGTGGAGCGAACCGCTGACCGTCGGTCCGGTGATTAACACCGATTGCGATGAACTGACACCTTTTGTAACTCCTGATCGACAGTGGCTGCTGTTCGCTTCGACCGGACATCGGAATGTTGGCGGTTATGATCTGTTTCGTTCCCGGATCCACCCGGAATTCTGGGCAGCCGTGGATCAGCGAGATCTGCAGCGATTGCAGGATTCGGCTTTTCTGGTGAGTGTTTTTGATGAGCCGGAGAACCTGGGAAAACCGATCAATACGATTCGTAATGAATTATTCCCGTACACGCCCGCTTCTCCTGATTCGCTACTGTACTATGCATCGGATCAGGGCAAAAGAGCAGATTTCGATATTTACGTCTTTGTGAAGCATCGCCTGGGAGTCATCGCAGCGCATTTACCACAAACGGAGGAAGTGAAAGACACGCTATCGCTTTCCACGATCGAAGTTCAGCCGGTAGAGATACCACAGTTTGAGCAATCAGAAGAGAAAGATACCGTGTCCGTTAAGGAAGCAGTGGTTCAGGGACAGGTTGTCGATCCCGATCGTCAGCCAGTTCCGGATGCACGAGTATCAGCCCTGGTAGAGGATACCCTTTATGCCCGGACCTGGACAGATACAGTGGGTAACTTCAGTGTTTCCGTTCCTCAGGATCAGCCAGTAGTGATTGAGGCAGAAGCTCCGGGTTATTTCCCGAAGCGAACAACCATTGTGGCAACAGAGGATACCGTCCAATTAGCGGACACAGCTATTCGGCTTCAGCACTTTACGATTGTCCGCATCCATTTTCCCACCGATCAGTATCGCCATCCTTATCCTTACGTCCTGGATGACAATGGTTTCCCGACCAATGAAACGTGGCAGCATTTGTTAGATCGAGTTGCCCGAAGCATTCTGCAGGACACCAGCATATTGCAGCAGGTGCTGATCGTTGGTCACACTGACGACGTCGCATCGGAACAGTACAATTATCAATTGGGGCTGCGGCGAGCAAATTTTGTGTATGAGCAACTCTATCAGCGCGGGGTACCACTCCATCTGATGAAAATCCTGAGTAAAGGGGAGTTAGAGAAGCTTCCCCGGAAACCGGGAGAGCCACTGAAGTTATATCGCAAACGTCTCCGTCGCGTGGAAATTATCAAGGTGGTACGGTAAGGTGGCAATGGTTCAAACGTGGTGGCGGCAGGCAAAGCGATTTGTTATGCTGGGAGCAGCGATTGCGCTGGGGCTGTTCCTTGTGGGTGTTGTAGGCGTTGTGGTTCTGGTTGTTTCCGCGATGAGTTCTGGCTTGCCATCGCTGGAAGCACTGGAGAATCCTAAATCAGAACTATCCACACAGGTCATCAGTGCTGATGGTGAAGTCATTGGGGAGTTTTATGTCAAGCGCCGTCGGTATTTACCCTATGATAGCATTCCGCCTTTCTTTATCAAGGCATTGATTGCCACGGAGGATCGGGCATTTTTTGATCACTGGGGTATTCACGTTATGCGGATTTTAAAAGCAGCCGTAAAGAACGTACTGGCAGGTCGAATTAAGGAGGGAGCGTCGACGATTACGCAGCAGTTAGCCCGAAACCTGTACTTTACCCATAAAGTTTCACTGGAGCGAAAAATCAAAGAAGCGCTCACCGCTATCCAGATCGAACGTCGGTATACGAAACGGGAAATCTTGGAGCTGTATGCAAACAGTGTTTATTTTGGCCGTGGTGCTTATGGGTTACAGGTCGCTGCCCAGGTGTATTTCAACAAAGCACCGAGTCAGTTAACCCTGGGGGAATGTGCTTATCTGGTTGCCTTATTGAAAGCCCCAAACAACTATGATTACCGGGTGAACTATGAGAAAGCGATTCAGCGGCGCAATCTGGTGCTGAAGAATATGCTGGCGATGGGATATATTACGCAGCAGATGTACGAGGAAGCGATAGCAGAACCGCTCAAGCCAGCAGAGGGAGAAACGGTCGCCCGCGATCCTTATGCGATAGCCGCTCAATTTGTGGAAATGGTACGCCGATCGCTCAGTCGGGATACGCTTTTGTATGGCTACGATCTTTACCGGGATGGATTAAAAATTTACACAACCCTGAATTATCGGATTCAGCGGTATGCGTGGCAGGCTTTACAGCAGCGGCTGCAATGGCTGCAAAAGCAATTTGATCGCCAGTGGCGGTGGCGACGATTCCCGGAGTTGCGCAAGGCAATTCTGGAGCGAGCCATTCGCAATTCGCAGCAGTATCAGACAGCGGCGCCAGCAGATCGGCAGAAAATCCGGGCACAATTACTCCGGGACAAAAGATTTGTCGATTCAGTGCTCCATCGAGCGACTCGTATCCAGGGAGCTGTGGTGGTATTAGACAATGAAACAGGTGCTATCCGGGCGTTGATTGGTTCGACGCTACTGGAGCCTACAGAGCGATATGGTTTAAATCGTGCCCTCCAGATTCGGCGGCAGCCGGGATCGGCGTTTAAGCCGTTTGTGTACTTAGCTGCCTTGTACAATGGCTTAACACCTGATTCTCTGATTGATGCGACAACTTTTGAATATCCGCTGCCGAACGGGGAAACGTGGGTGTTGCAGGGACGGGAGCAGGATACGGGCAAAGTCCCGTTGCATATTGGGTTGAAGTACTCGATTAACTCTGTTGCCGGACGGTTGATAGCGTATTACACTACCCCTGAACAGGTGATCCAGCTTGCTCGTAAAATGGGCATTGAGTCGCCCTTAGAGCCTGTATTGTCGATTGCGCTGGGATCGGAAGAGGTGCGCCCATTTGAGTTAACTCGCGCCTTTATGTGTTTCCCCAATGAAGGTTTGTATGTTGAGCCTTATTTTATTACCCGGATCGAAGATCGCTTTGGCAACGTACTTTACAATCGTAATGGCCGAATCGACGCTCGTCCAGCGATAGAACCAAAGTATGCTCGGCAGATGGTGACAATGTTGGAAGAAGTAGTCGATGGTGGGACCGCTGCCCGAATTCGCCAGGATTTTGTTTATCCTGCCTGCGGAAAAACGGGGACGACCAACGACTATGCCGATGCGTGGTTTGTAGGCGCAACGCCGCAACTGACTGCCGGCATCTGGCTGGGATTTGATGATCGTCGTATTACCTTCGGCGATAAATTCGGCTATGGAGGAGTGGCTGCTGCTCCAATCTGGGGCAAAATGATGCGCAGCATTTATGAAGATAAGTTGTTGGGATTTGATCCCACCAGAGATTTTCCGCGAGATCAAACGGCGCTCCAGTTACCCGCTGACACAACCGATCTTATCCCGCAAATTGAGCGGACAATCATTCTGCCGCAATTAACGGCTCCTGAGCAGCCGGTGCGTTTCCCGGTCTTGAAGGTCGAGGAATCGGAATCGAACCAGTAATACTCAGTACTTTCTTTACTGCTTTCCTTTGAGCCAGGCGTTCTATCAGTGTGGAGATCCTTGTGTAGCCTGTCAAGAGCAACAGGACAGACAGTATTCTTTTGCGATCGAATCCGTATATTGCAATTTTGTAAATTTTTCCGGACATTTGTTGCGGGAGATCTGACAGAGTGGAGCTGGCTGGAGAAAGATAGAGTTGGATATGAAACGTCAGAAAATTCTATTTTTGACGCCGCGCTTTCCCTATCCTCTGGTAGGGGGCGACAAAATCAAAAGCTATTACCTGCTACGGCACCTGGCGGCACATCACGATGTTGTGTTAGTTTCACTGTATGAAGGAAAGCAGCTTCCAGCGCAATATCGGTCGGCTTTAGAGCAATTGGGTATTCGCGTTTTCTGGATTCCATATCTGGCGTGGAAAGCGTGGACAAAAGCGGTTATTCGCATTCCAACACCGACCGCCGCAGATATTGCCTGTTTCTACGATCCAGCGATGCAGCGCATAGTGGATCGGCTCGTGGCACAGGAGCATTTCGATGTGGCAATGGCGTTTTTTATCCGGACTGCGGAGTATGTGAAACACCTTCCAATGCCCAAAATCCTGCTGGCAGAAGATTGCCGGACGTTGTACCAGACCCGCTCTTACCAACACAGTAAATCACATCTGTTTCACCATATTGGCCGATGGCTGGAGGTCCAGAAACTCCGGCGGTATGAGGCGGAGATTGTCAACTACTTTGATATTGTGACCCTGGTCAGTAAAGTCGATATTGAAGCGATGCAGAAGCTCAATCCCCACGCTCGGTATCGATTGCTGATTAACGGCGTCGACGTGAGCAATATTCCGTTTCGAGATGAGCAACAGCGTCGCAAAGATCTGATTTTCATTGGCAAGCTGGATGTGTGGGCAAATGTCTTAATGATCAAGCGCCTGGTGCAGAACATTTTGCCAAAGATCTGGGCGAAGCATCCGGAGGTGAAGTTGCGGATTGTAGGAGCTTATCCCCCACGGATTTTGTATCGGTATCTCTCGGATCGAGTGCAATTGCTGCCGAACGTTCCAAAGGTTGAAGATTTCCTTTACCAGGCGGCGGTTTTTTTGCATCCTCATTCCGGAGGTTCCGGGATTCAGAATAAGTTATTGCTGGCAATGGCGACAGGATGTCCGATTATTACGACTCCTACGGGGAACCAGGGCATTGGCGCTCGCCATCAACAGCACGCAATGGTAGGCGAAAGCGATGAAGAACTGGCAGCGTATGCTATTCAGCTTTTGGAATCGCCACAACTGCGGTCGGCGCTGGTTCGCAATGCGCGTCGTTACGTGGAAAAATACTTTGCCTGGGAGAATGTATACCGGCAAATGGACAGTGTGCTGGCAGAGGTATTGCCAGATGCGGCTACGAAGGTGGAGACACCGGAGCTTGCAACAGTTAACGGTAACGCTGTTCCTTTGATTGCTTCCTCCGTTCCAGAAGGAATTCAATAACCTTTTTTACCCAGCCAGGGTTACAGCTTGATGTTAGCTAGATGCCTCTTCGGATGAGGAGGGAAGTTTGGGTAAAACTTTGTGGAGGTAAAGCAGACCTGCCAGGGCTGAGAGAAGCGATCCGGTCAGAATACCGATCTTAGCTTCATTGAGAAATTGCAGATGGTTTGCATACGCCAGGCTGGCGATAAACAGCGACATTGTAAAGCCAATACCTGATAACATTGCCATTCCATAGAATTCTCGCCATCGAAGCGATTCGGGAAGTTGAGCGATGCCTATTTTTGCAGCCAGCCACGATGCGCCCAGCACACCAAATTGCTTGCCTAAGAACAGTCCCAGCATAACGCCCAGGGTGATTGGGGTAGTGAGTTCGGAGAAAAAGCCTGTTTCAGGGATTTTGACCCCGGCATTAAAGAGAGCAAACAGGGGCATAATGAAGAAGTTCACCCAGTTGTATAAACCGCGTTCTGCGCGTCGCAGGGTGGATTCCGCCATAAAACTTCCCTCATTGATCTTGTCCAGCAGCATAAATTGGAGTTCTGGCGATTCTTCCTTGCTGAAGTTGTTGAGCAGTTGTTGGGTATCGCGGAAAAACGTTCTGAGCGGTAATGGTGGATGATGAGGGATTGTGAAAGCCACTAACACACCCGCAACTGTTGGGTGCACCCCGGAATTTAAAAAAGCGACCCACACCAGTACCCCAAACAGAAAGTAGAATCCCAGGGTACGAATACCCAGGAAACGGTTGCCAGCCCAGAGAATGCCTAACCCTACAAATCCCAGAAGGAGTGCGACAATGGAGAGCTGTTCGGTATAGAATACCGCAATCACAATGATTGCTCCTAAATCATCCGCAATTGCCAGTGCCAGTAGAGCGATGCGCAGCGGAGGCGGAACGCGTTTACCTAACAATGCCAGAATACCAACGGCAAAGGCAATATCAGTGGCAACTGGAATACCCCAACCGCGCATTGCTTCAGTGCCAAAGTTAAAGGCGGTAAAGATGAGAGCTGGAAGAATCATTCCTCCCGCGGCAGCAATCAGCGGCAGCGAGGCTTTTTTCCACGTCGACAGATGTCCTTCTAAGACTTCGTGTTTAATTTCCAGTCCTACGGCGAAGAAAAAAATGACCATCAAACCATCGTTGATCCAGAAGAGCAGCGGTTTTGAAATGGCGTGGTCACCAATACCAATGGTCAGATGCGTGGTGAGCAAAGCAAAGTAAGAATCTGACCAGCCGCTATTTGCCCAGATCAGGGAAAGGATGGCACAGAAGACCAGCAAAGCACCGCTGGTAATCGGCGACATCGAGAGTTTTTTCAGAAAATCCCGGAGATAGTCAACCGGTTTGTGTGGATATTGATAGAATTCATCCATCGGCTGCATCTTTCCTCTGGCGTATTTTGTTGTTGCAAATTCTCATCAAACGCTTTTAGAACAGTTGCTGCGTGACGCGTAGCAGAAGTGATGGAAAGAAGCCGAAAAGAAAAGTCATCAAAGTCGAAATAGCTAAGGTAATGCCAGCAGTTCCTGCGGGCAGTGGGGATTCGGAACGTTCAGATGCTGGGTGGAAAAACATCGCCACTACCAATCCCAGGTAAAAATAAGCGGAAATCACGGAGGCAACAACTCCCAGGATTGCCAGCCAAACAAAGCCAGATTCAATGGCAGCGACAAAGAGGTAGTACTTTCCAAAAAAGCCTGCCAGTGGTGGTACCCCGGTAAGCGAAAACATAAACACTGCCATTAACCCTGCCAGCAGAGGATGCCGTTGATACAGTCCTTTGTAGTCCTGGATTTCCAGGTGACGACCATATTGCTGTTCCAGCACGGATGCAAGGACAAAGGCCCCCAGTTGCATAAACAGGTAAACAGCGGCATAGAAAGTGACCGCAGCAAAACCATCTGGTGATGCCGCCACAATGCCAATTAGAATATAACCAGCGTGCGCAATCGAGGAGTAGGCTAACATTCGCTTGATGTTTTGCTGAGTAATTGCAACGATATTTCCGTACAACATCGACAGAGCAGCAATGATTGCCAGCAGGAGTTGCAATTTAATCTGGAGTTGTGGCAAAAAGACAAAAGCTAACGGCAGGAAAGCAGCAAAAGCTGCTGCTTTGCCCGCTGTGCTCATCAAACCCGTTACGACGGTAGGTGCCCCCTGATAAACATCCGGTGCCCAGAAATGGAAGGGAAAAAGTGCCGCTTTGAAGCTGAGCGCAATGACCAGGAATGTTGCTCCAATGATCAGCAGGGTGGGAAAGGAGAGGGATCCAGTGGTAGTGGCGTGCAGAATAGCGCCGTAATGCAGCGAGGCTGTTGCGCCATAGACCAGTGCAATTCCGTACATAAGGAAGCCGGACATAAAAGCGCCCAGAAGGAAGTATTTGATCCCTGCTTCAACGGATAACGTTTTGTTTCGGAAGTATCCGGCTAAGATATAAAAGCTAATGGACATTACTTCAATGCCAATGAACAGTACCAGAAGATTGTTGGCGTGAGCAATGAGCATCATACCGGCGATTGCAAAGAGCGTAAGGCTGTAAAATTCATCCAGCTCAAATTGCAGGCGCTCCAGGTACGGATGGGCAGCCAGCACGGTCAAAAGTCCCCCAATGGCAAAGAGCACATCGAAGAAAGCAGCATAATGCCCTGTTGCAATCATCCCGGAAAAAGCAGCGCCTTCATAGGGGAAACTCCCAACGGCTGCTATTGCTGTCAGGAGCAAACCAATCCAGGCAAAGTGAAAACTCACCCGACTGTTCTTGCTGAAAGCATCCACCAATAGGCTGATGACTGCCCAGGCGGAGATGCAGTAAATCGGCAAAGCACCCCAGAGAGCAATATCACGGTTCATTCCTGCATCCATTCCTCGTCAGACATCTGTTGTTGTGCTTGTTGTTGTGCTGCTCCATTCCCGTTTTCTGGCAGTGCGCGTTGATTCTGTTTAGGCATATTCTTGATCTCTTGAGGCAGAAGAAAAGACAGGCTGGCAGGAGAAAGCAGTAGCTGGTTGGTGGGAGATACCCGATGCTCTTGCGACATTTGCTGATGGGCAGCCTCAATTTTGCTGCTGACAAGGCGCATATTGGTTTCTGACAGTTGCAGAAACGTTGAAGGATAAATACCGATCCAGACCAGAAAGACGGTAACGGGAACCAATTGCCACAGCTCCAATTTGGTCAGATCGGGCAGAGCGTGATTTTTCGGGTTAAGATTGGGACCAAAGATCACACCATTATACATTCGCAGCAGATAGGCGGCTGCCAGGATCACACCCAGAGCAGCGAAAGCGACATAGGTCCAGGTTCCAAGGATCGGAGACTGGTAGGCGCCCAGCATTGTGAGAAACTCGCCAACAAAGCCGTTCAGTCCCGGCAATCCTGCCGAAGCAAAGACGGCAAAACCCAGCAGGACAGCAAACTTCGGCATAACCGTTACAATGCCGCCATATTCAGCCAGCTCCCGCGTATGGCGCCGTTCGTAGAGAATGCCAACACACAGGAACAGCATACCAGTTGAAAGACCGTGATTGATCATCTGGATGACGGCACCTTGAAGCCCTTCGGTTGTCATTGAGAAGATTCCCAGCACAATGAATCCTAAGTGGCTAACAGAGGAATAGGCAACCAGTTTCTTAACGTCTGATTGCACCAGCGCAACCAGTGCGCCATAGATGATGCCAATCACTGCTAAAGTTGAGAGCAGAGGAGCAAAAAAGATCGAGGCTTGAGGGAAGAGCTCCAGATTATAGCGAATCAGACCGTAGGTTCCCAATTTCAGGAGAATTCCTGCCAGAATCACCGACCCCGGTGTTGGTGCTTCCACGTGAGCATCCGGTAGCCACGTATGGAAAGGAAAGAGCGGCACTTTGATGGCGAAGGAAAGGGCAAAGGCTAAAAACAACCATTGTTGAATGGCTAAGGGAATAGTCGGGGCAATTTCCCGCAGGGTTAAATAATTTGCAGTAAATCCTGCGTCACCACCACCCCAGATGCCAATCCAGATGATGGCAACCAGCATCAGCAGTGAGCCAATGAAAGTGTAGAGAAAGAACTTAATGGCGGCGTAAATTCTTCTGGGACCGCCCCAGATCCCAATGATAAAGTACATCGGGATCAGAATGATTTCCCAGAAAACGTAGAACAAAATGGTGTCCAGCGCCACGAAAACGCCAATCATTCCAAACTCCAGCAGGAGGAGCATCATATAATACAGCTTGTCCCGATCTTTGATCGCCTGGAAAGAAGACAGGATGGTGATCGGCGTAATGAAAGTTGTCAACAGCACCAGCAACAGGGACATACCGTCAATACCTATGCGGAAGCCGACGTCCAGCGAAGCAATCCACGTTGTATGGATGTAGTACTGAAAATCTGCATTGGCAGGATCAAAGCCAAAAAGGAGAAAGAGAGAAACCACAAAGGTTGCTAAGGCAAAGCCCAGCGCTGTATACTGAATTCCTTTCCGTAGCGTTTTGTTCATAAACAAAATAGTTCCAGCGCCAAGCAGCGGCAAAAAGAGTGTTAAAATCAATGCTGCCATTGCTCTGTGTACTCAAGCTGGTTGTTGCACAAAGTTGTTAGAGAAACAGCATCCATATCAGGATCAGCACAATGCCTGCAACCATCATTACCGCATACGATTGTGCAATGCCCGTCTGGATTTTCCGGAAAAGATTACCGAAATGCCCGATTAAGCGGGCAATGCCGTTTACCGTACCGTCGATGATTCCAACATCTGTTATTTTCCATAGCAGGGTTGTCGAGCCATACCAGAGCGGATCCACGATCAGGGTATAGTACAACTCGTCCACATAGTACTTGTTCCACAAGAGCTGATACAATCCGCGGAAACGCTCTGCCAGCCGCTGGGGAATCTGTTGATTGGTAATGTAAAACCAGGTAGCGACCGCAATGCCGATAAGGGCAAGCACAACCGAAATACCCATCAGAACGAATTCGATAGGATGGATCTCTGTTGCCGGTTCAATACCTAAGATTTTGTGTGTTTCGACCAGCACAGGGTGGAGCCACTGCTCCAGAAAGTGAGGAATATGCAGGGCGTGTCCAAAAGCGTGGGGGATTCCCAAGAATCCGCCGACGATGGAGAGGATAGCCAGCACAATGAGTGGAACGGTCATTGTCGGTGGTGATTCGTGAGGATGCACTTTGTCTGGATCAAAGCGCGGCGTGCCGTGGAAGGTCAGATGGACCAGTCGAAACATATAGAAAGCAGTGAGCAGAGCGGTAATGGCGCCGACAAGCCACAGGAGCGTGCTGCCGTTGATGAAAAGATTCCAGAGAATTTCATCCTTGGAGAAAAAGCCGCTAAGCGGAGGAATACCGGAAATTGCCAGTGCGGCGACCACAAAAGTCCAGTACGTGGTTGGCATATATTTTTTGAGTCCCCCCATTTTCTGGATATCCTGCTCTTCGTGCATTGCGTGGATTACCGATCCAGCACCTAAGAACAGGAGCGCTTTGAAAAAGGCGTGAGTAACAACGTGGAAAACAGCCGCAGTGACAGCGCCGACTCCAAGGGCAGCAAACATATAACCCAGTTGGCTGACGGTCGAGTATGCCAGCACTTTTTTGATGTCATTTTGTACCAGCCCGATTGTGGCAGCGATAAAAGCGGTGGCAATACCGATCACTGCCACCACTCCCATTGCCGCCGGGGAAAGAGCGAACAGGGGGGAAAGTCGAGCGACCAGGAAGATCCCGGAGGTTACCATTGTTGCCGCGTGGATGAGGGCAGACACGGGAGTTGGACCTGCCATAGCGTCCGGCAACCACACATACAGCGGAATTTGTGCCGATTTCCCTGTGCAACCAAGGAAGATCAAGAGGGCAGCGATAGTTAGAGCGAGACTTCCGTCGGGGAACTGTGTTACGGCGGCTGCGTTAACGTCCAGGTAACGCAGCGTACCGAACAGGGCAAAAAGAATGAACATTGCCAGAATCATTCCAAAATCGCCGATGCGATTCACGATAAAGGCTTTTTGTGCAGCATCGACGGTCCATTCAATGCGTGTTCCGGAGAATTTTTGATCGTACCAGAACCCAATCAACAGATAGGAACACAGCCCTACACCTTCCCATCCCAGGAACGTGAGGAGCAGATTATCTGCCAGCACCAGGTTGAGCATCATAAAGATGAATAGATTCAGATAGGCAAAAAAGCGAAAGAAGCCTCGATCGCCGTGCATATAGCCGATTGAGTAGACGTGGATCAGGAAGCCAACGCCGGTAACAAACAGGGCAAAGGTCAGAGATAAAGGATCAACCAGATAGGCAATGGAAATATCGAACTTCCCGGCAACGATCCACGGAAAGAGTGTAACCGTTGCGGATCGACTCTCAGGAGGGAGGCTGAGTTGATCAAAGAAAATAAGGCAGACCAGAAGGAAAGCAATGCCAACGGTTAAGCTTCCGATCCAGCCAATAATCTTTTCGTTTTTGATAAAGGTGCCGAAAAAGCCGTTGATGATCGCTCCCACCAGCGGCAGGAGCGGCACAAGGAATATCAACTCGGACATTGCAGCAGTCCCAGCATTTGATCACACTTCTCGCTTAAATTCGGACCACGGATTCCCGGACTCGAACGGTTGATCCTGAATGTATCGTTCGAATGACAGTTGGATGTCCTGAAAATGGATGTGCATCGTTTCGTCAATGATCATCATAACGTTCCGACCAACTTTCACCCAATCCGCTTTTCGGGCTGTAAAAGGTTCCGAAGCCAGCACGATCGCATTTGGCGTGCCGATACTGGGCTCCATTCGGCATCCCTGCTCCGTGCAGTGATAGCGACGCCCGTACATATAGTACAGCGTTGCTGGCTGGACATTGGGATTGGTTGTGTAGCGGGTTGCAATGATGCTGTTGCCATTGGTTAAGCAGAGGTTGAGATAGGAGTGCTGCGTTACCTCACATTCCAGCAGCAGTTCATCCAGATCTTCAAACATTCGATTGAGTGCATAAACCATTTCTTCCGTGGAAACTTCTCCTTTCGGATTTTCCAGATGGTTTAAAAAGAGTCCAAAGAGGTGTTCTGAATCAGTTGTTCCCTGGATAGCGTAAAAAGCTTCGTCATTGAGCTTTGCCAGCAGCGAACGTCGGATTTTCTGGAAGTCCCCTACCATTCCATTATGCATAAACATCAACTGTCCGTACCAGAAGGGGTGGGAATTGACTTCCTCGACCAGGGAGCCGGGGGAAGCGGCGCGGACGTGGGCGAAAATCAGGGAAGCAAAGATTTTCCGGGAAAGATTCCGCAGATTCATATCACTCCACGCCGGTTTGACACTGCGGAAAACGCACGGTTCGTTGTCGATTTCCGGAACGTACCACCCGATACCAAAACCGTCCCCATTGACCGCAACGGACATTTCTTCGGCGTGCATACTCTGCGCCATTACCAGCGAATAGCGCGGTTTATACAGCAGATCTTCAGCTAATACGGGTGGACCCATATATGCTACGAATCGACACATACCGCTGTTTTCAGTTCTTCGTTCATTTTTGAACTTTCAAAAATACAAAAAGACAGGCGATTAGCGTACTGGTAGGAGAGGCAGTTGCAGGGGGCAGGATGGTGGACTCTCAGAATGTGGTTGATTGCTGGATACAATCTCAGTACTATTGCTCAGCCTCTATTTGATATTGCTTCCCTGCCCATTTCAGCGCTGAGTCTATCCCGGCTTCGGGAATGATCCCATAGGGCAAACAGTGCGTGCTTCTTCGCTCTTTCGGTCCTGGCAATGCTGGTTATCAAAGATTTTTAGCTCGAACAGACACATTCATACCTTCGCCGCACGGAAAAGGCGGAATAGCTCAGGAAGGGTAATGCGTTTCCCGTAAGAGAGAATGGCAATACGGAAAATCTTGGCGCCAAACCAGCCGATGAAGATAGTGGAAAGGAGCAGGAGCAGCAAGGTCAAAAGGAGTTCCCACCACGGAATCAGGGTTAAGTGCCACCGGACGGTCATCAAGGTAGGGGTAAAGAGAGGAAAATAAGAGAGGATGCGGAACAAAAGTGCATCCGGATTTTGCATAATTGGAGCAATGAAGACGGCCGGAAGAATTAAAAAGAGCACTGCATAACCGGTAATGTTCTGGGCTTCCTGTTCCGTTGTTGCTAAGGATCCCAGGGCGATCAGGATAGAAGCATAGAGCATATAGCCAAGCACGACATAAATGGCGATAATGGGAAGAGAGCGCAGCAAATCGCTTGCCATCGTAAACTGCGTTGCGCTGGCAATCCCAATTGCAATGGTGATCCAGACGATTGCCTGGACAATGCTCAATCCGCCAAGTCCGATAATTTTGCCTAACATCAGATTCAGCGGTGAGGTGGAGGAAAGAAGCATTTCGATGAGGCGATTCATCTTTTCTTCTAATATACTGCGCACCAGTAACTGCGCTGATGTCATTACCAGCAGGAAAAGGAGCAGCGCGCCCAGGTATGCACCCAGAAACTGAGAGAAGAAATCCTTTTTCTCCACTTTCCCTTCAGCGGTAATCTGTCGGGTTGCCAGGCGAATTTCGCGTTCGAGCTTCTGGGCGACTTCCGGTGGGAGCTGGTAGTGCCGGAGAATTGAGATTTTGTATAACTGCTCCAGGGCACTGGAAATTCGCTCAAACAAACGAAAGTCTCCTGCTTTTTTCGACCAGAATTCGGCTGCAAGCGTGGAGTCAAAGTTGGCGGGGATCAGTAATAATCCCTCAGCACGGTTTTCCTGAATATGGTGAATGACCACCTGCTGGATGGAATCCTGGATTGCAGGATCGGAGGGTAAGGGGATCAACTGGTAGCGAGCAAGCGTGTCGTTGATGCGGTATTTACGAGCTAAGTATTGCTGCAGTGCCGTGGCATAACGTCCCGTTTGATCGATAACATAGATCGTGGTTGGTTCTTCGGTTTCCTGCATCATCAAGAGTGAGGGAAGCACAGAGAAAGCAATGATGAGGACGGGCGTAAGGATAAGAGAGACCAGAAATGCTTTCGTTTTACCTTTCTGGATAAATTCCCACCGGGCTGTGATCCAGAGTTTACGGATGTCCATAGGATTGCTCCTGTTGCTGTAAGAATTCTGCCGGGATTTCATTTTCCTGGACGACCTTGAGGAAAATAGAAAGGAGAGAAGGGGTCTGACGTTCAATCTTGCGTACATCCAGATGGTCGGCTAACCATTTCAGGAGTGCGGGAAAATCGTCCGTGGATCGGAGTTCCAGTTCCGCACGATTCGGAGCGCTTTGTGTGACGTAAGCATACGGACACTGCTGCAGGATGGTAGCATTACCCTGGAATTCGACGGTGACGAACGTTGAGCCGAATTGCTCTTTGATTGCTCCCAGACTGCCCTGGAGAAGCTGTTTGCCCCGGTTGATCAAAACGATTCGATCGCAGAGCCGTTCGGCAGCGTCCAGCAGGTGGGTGCACAGGATCACGACTTTCTGGTTGCTTTTTAACTCGGCGATGATGTCGTTTAGCAGCAATTGGTTCAGTGGATCCAGTCCTGTAAACGGCTCATCCAGGATAATCACCTGGGGATCGCCGATGATTGCAGCCATAAATTGTACTTTTTGTTGATTCCCTTTGGAAAGCTCTTCGATTTTCATCGTGAGCGGATATTGAAATTGCAATCGCTCAGTCCAGTACTGGATTGCTGTATCAATTTCCGACCGTGTTTTGCCCTTCAGTTCGCCGAAGTAGTGGAGAATATCCCGGATAGTGCTTTTCCGATAGAGCCCTCGTTCCTCCGGTAGGTAACCAACCAGATTTTTAATCCAGTCATCGATCGGTCTGTTGTCAAAAAGAATCTCACCTTCATCCGGCTGTAAAATGTTGAGAATCATCCGAATGGTTGTGGTCTTGCCAGCACCATTCGGTCCCAAGATCCCTGTGATGGCCCCATCGGGAGCGTTGAAGGATAAGTGATCGACGGCAACAACACCGCCGTGGAAGCGCTTGACAATGTTTCGAACTTCCAGCATAAAAATTCCCTTCTCCAATGCCGCTCTTTTACTGAGTGCTAAGATAACGAGTTCGGTTCTGGAAAGTTGCACCTCGAACGGAACGTGAATTCTACAGCCAGGTAAGGAGTGAGCTCTGGAGAAGTTCCTGCGAGCAGGAAAGGAAGGTGCAACGACGTCTGGATCTTGCCTTGCGCTTCCGGTATTCCTGCTCATCATCATAGCGGAAAGTGTTTAACGCTGTCGAAGGTTTTGCTGTTTGGAAGTTTTTCTGTATTTTTGCGAACGCTGTTAACTTTATGAACAATGGTCAGTAAATAACCGATGGTCAGCAAACAACAGACAATCCGGTTCTTGGGGTATGTGCTTCTGGGATTGGTGTCCTGGAATGCTGTGTGGGGAGGACAGGAAAACATCACATTGCAGCAGGCAATCCAGCTTGCACTGAAGCATAATCCAAAAGTTGTCGCTGCGCGGCTGGAGTTACGGAAAGCGAGTGCGCAAGTGCGAGAAGCGTTTGGAACGGCACTGCCCTCTGTTTCATTGAGTGGACAGTATAGCTGGAATGTGGAACGTCCGGTCTTTTTCTTCCCGGATTTTCGAACAGGAGAAATTCGACCAATTACGGTGGGGTCTGAGCATTCTTTTGTAACAAGGCTACAATTGACGCAAACATTGTTTAATGCCACAGCCTTTACAGTGGTGCAGAATTCCTATCTATATGCCCAGGTAGCCGAGCAGCAGTATCAACAGACGCTGAGTGATGTGACGGTAGAAGTCACGCAGGCGTTTTACCAGGCTTTGCTGGCACGTGAGATGGAGAAGGTTCTGGAAAGCAGTTATCGCCGAATGCAGGAATTTGCACGGCAGGTGTCGGTGTTGTATCAAGAAGGATTGGTTTCGGAATATGAACATTTGCGGGCGCAGGTGGCAGTGGATGTCATAGAACCTCAGGTTCGAGAAGCCCGTCAACGCTATGAGGATGCGGTGGCACGCCTGAAACTGGTAATGGGAATGCCAGTAACCAAATCCATAGAGCCGATAGGAAGTTTCGCTGTCGATACGACTTTCCACTTTCCACCAGAAGCTGAAGTCCTGGCGCGGGTAGCGGAACACCATTATGGATTGCAAGCAATGCGGACGCAGATGGAAATTGCAGACAAAGTGGTGGATTTGTATCAGTCAGAATTTCTCCCTATGCTGTTTTTGTTTGGACAATACACCTACCAGGGACAGAGCGATGTGTTTCGATTGAATGCTTTCCAGACAGCAAAGAGTGCGGCCGTTGGACTCCAGCTTTCTTTTTCTTTGTTTAATGGTTTTCAAAGCACCGCGCGGGTGCAACAGGCGCGGCTGGATTATCAGAAGCTGGAGACAATGGTCAAGCAGACGGAAGATGCATTGCGAATGCAGGCACGCTCGCTGCTGCATCGTTACGCCATTGCACTGAACAAATGGCGGGCACAGCAGAAGACGCTGCAGACGGCGCAGAAAGGGTACCAGATTGCACAGGTACGATACCGGGAAGGCATTGGTACGCAATTAGAGGTATTCGATGCGGAGAATAATGTGCGGCAGGTGCAGTTGCAGGAGCTTCAGGCAGCGTATGAAGTGATTTCGATCCAGACGCAACTTCGGGCACTGATGGGAGAGTTGGGGCAGAAGCAATAAGCGAGGAGGAAAAATGGCAAAGCAAAGTTATATCGAAGAACGGCGACGCAAAGAAAAGCAGCAGCGCGAGCGGCAGATTCTGCGCGCTGCAAAAAAGGTATTTGTGAAAAAGGGATTTCGGGCAGCTACAATGGAGGAAATTGCTCGAATTGCCCGATTGTCAAAGGCAGCGCTCTACCTGTATTTCCCCTCGAAAGAGGATTTGTACCTGGAAGTGGTCTACAGCGTGTTTCAGCACTTTTTTCAGTTTGCAATGGACCATATTCCGAAGGATTTGCCACCTGATCAGGTAATTTATCATTTCGGCAAGGTACTGCTGCTGTATGCTCAGGAGCAATGGGATCAATACATCCTTGCGGCGCATTTTAATCTGGCGGAGGTTGCCGCCAGGGCAGAGCGCCAGCGGGTAGAGAAGCTGGATCAGTTGCTGAAAGAATACCTGGAGTTTGCGATGCAAATTGTGGAGCGAGGAAAACAGCAGGGGATTTTTCGGAATGATCTGGACTCTTGTTTAGCCATTCTTTCGCTCTGGGTATCCATCAATGGGGCAATTCTTCAATGGCATTTCGGTAAGCCAACCTTTCTTTCACCACAGCCACAGTTAGAGGAATTTGTCGAGTTCTTACTTCAAAACCTTTTGCGGGGATTTGCCAGAGAGCAGAAAAAATCGGTCGTTTCACAAAAAGAGCACACAAAATGAAAAGCGGGGTAGTTCTCAGCCTTGGTCTTATGGCGGTGCTTCTGGTAATGTGTAACTCACCATCTGAACGGGAAAGTCGGGCAGATGGAGAGCTTGCGCATCGGCTGGATTCTCTCTACCAGCTTCGAGACGCCATCAATCAGGAAATTGCCCAACTGGAGCAGCAGTTGGGGGCATCGCAACGCCGGCAGCGGGCGAAGCTGGTAGGGATCCGGGAAGTCCGTCCACAACGCTTTGAGCACTTTGTGACATTTTTCGGAGAAGTTGAATCCCGCAAGGACATTTTGCTGAGTCCAAAGATGCCGGGTGTAGTGGAAGAGGTGAAAGTTTCGGAAGGGATGCAGGTTCACCGTGGACAGGTCCTGGCGACTATTGATGCCAGCGTGCTGCGGCGCCAGATCGAGCAGGTCAAAACCTCCCTGGAATTTGCGAAGGTCGTTTATGCGAAGCAAAAGCGGGTATGGGAAAGCAAAGCGGGATCAGAAATTCAGTATCTGGAAGCAAAGAATCGTGTTGAAGTGCTGGAAAAGCAGTTGCAGGCGCTTCAGGCGCAATTGAACCTGGCAAAGATTCGTGCTCCGTTTGATGGTGTGATCGATGAAGTGTTTATCAAGGTGGGAGAAGCAGCCTTAGTCGGACGCCCCGCTTTTCGTTTAGTCCGACTTGGAGATCTTCAGGTTCGAGCATCCGCGGCTGAACGATATGCTCCTGCTTTTTCAATTGGACAGGTGGCACAGGTGGTGATTCCCGATTTGCAGGATACTTTCCGGCTGAAGCTTCGAGCCATCTCGAAGAGTGTTAATGCCAAGGATCGCACCATCCAGCTTTTCTTCCCTTTTGAGACCTACGTTCCTGGCCTCCGTTCCAATATGGTGGCTTTGGTGACCTTGCGCGATTATGCGAAAGATTCAGCATTGGTGGTGCCGCTAAAGGCAGTACAGCGATTTGAAGATACAGAGTTTGTTTTTGTTGCCGTTCCGGATGGTAAGCACTGGGTTGCTCAAAAGCGGCTGGTGCGGACGGGGAAGATTAGCGGAGGGCAGGTGGAAATTCTCTCCGGTCTTGCTCCTGGGGATCGGGTCATTGTGAGCGGTATCCAGAACATCGCAGATGGCGATTACGTCGCAGTGCAATAGGGAGAACAGAAATGGTGCGGAAGGAAACGGAAGTGCTGAAAAATTTTCGCCCTACCGCCTGGGTGATCGATCATAAAGTTTCGGTGTATGTGGTTACGCTGCTGATTTCCCTTTTGGGACTTTATACCTATTTGACGCTTCCAAAAGAACAGTTCCCGGAAGTAGTGATCCCGACCATTCTGGTTAATACAGTTTATCCGGGTACTTCGCCAGAGGATGTGGAAGCGTTGATTACGCGTCCCATTGAAAAGCAACTGAAGTCAGTCACAGGGGTTAAAACGATCCGAAGCCGTTCTGTGCAGGATTTCTCCAGTATTACCGTGGAGTTTGAATTGGATGTGGACCCAGCCGTTGCAAAGCGGCGCGTCCAGGACGCCGTGGATAAGGCAAAATCGGATTTGCCCGATGATTTGAAAAACGATCCAGAGGTTCGGGAAATCGATTTTTCCGAAATTCCCATTATGGCTGTTAATGTGTCGGGAGACTTCGCATTGAATCGATTGAAGAAATACGCAGAAGCGTTGCAGGATCGGATTGAGGCGTTGCCAGAAATCACCCGTGTTGATCTTATTGGCGCTCCAGAACGGGAAATTCAGGTAGATCTGGATCCTTTCTTAATGCAGGCGGCGGGGGTGAGCTTTCGGGATGTGATCAATGCGATTCGGAACAACAATCTGAACATTTCCGCAGGGAATGTAAAAGTTGACGGGACGCGCCGAACCCTGCGGATCGTTGGAGAGTTTGAAACGGTAGAGGATATTCAGTCGCTGGTAGTCCGTGGTTCGATGGGCAGTAGAGTCTTTCTCAAGGATATTGCGGAAGTTCGGGATGGTTTCAAGGAACGCGAAAGTTATGCACGGCTCAATGGAAAGCCGGTTATTACCCTCAGCGTGATTAAGAAAAGCGGGGAAAATCTCATTGATGCGGCGGATAAAATTAAGCGCATCATTGAAGAGATGCGCCAGAGCGTTTTTCCGAAGGCGCTGGAGGTCGTGATTACCAATGACCAGTCACAGTTTACCCGTACCAGTTTGAAGGATTTGAACAACAGCGTTATTATCGGATTCATTCTTGTGACCATCGTGCTGATGTTCTTTATGGGGGTACAAAACGCTCTGTTTGTGGGGCTGGCAGTGCCGTTGTCGGTTGCAATGGCAGTGCTGGTTTTGCCGCCGCTGGATTACACCTTCAATATGGTCGTCACTTTTTCTTTCCTCCTGGCGCTGGGGATTATTGTCGATGATGCGATCGTCGTGATTGAAAATACCTATCGGCTGTATACCAGGGAGAAATTACCCATCAAGGATGCAGCCCGGCTGGCAGCAGGAGAGGTTTTTGCGCCGGTATTGGCAGGTACGCTGACGACCTTAGCACCCTTTTTCCCGCTGCTGTTTTGGCCCGGCGTTCCGGGTAAGTTCATGCGTTACCTCCCAGTTGTGCTGATTCTCACGCTGACCGCTTCGCTCGTTGTGGCATTTTTAATGAATCCGGTTTTTGCTGTAGATTTTATGCCGCGAGGACGCCGCCGTGATCCCCGGCGGTTCAAGATCACCATTGGGGTGCTGGCGGTTGTCAGTGGATTGCTGTACGCTGTCGGATTTCATCAGGGAGGAAATCTGGGTGTTCTTCTTATTATGCTGATCGCTTTAAACCATTGGTTTATATCGCCGGTGCTGATCCACCGCTTTCAGAGCCGGTGGTTGCCCCGCTTTATGGGGCTCTATCGTCGAACCTTAGACCGAGCGATCCGGGGCAGGGTGCCGTATATGATTGTTGGTGGCACCGTTGCCTTGCTCATTGCAACCTTTGTTCTTTTAGGTATTGTCAAGCCAAAGGTGGAATTTTTTGCTTCCCCAGAGCCAAATTTCGTGTACATCTACGTTAAAACGCCCGTGGGAACGGATGCTGCGGTGACTGATTCCTTAACCCGGATGATCGAACAGCGGGTGTATGAGGTACTGGGAAGAGACAATCCAGCCGTACAGACGGTGCTGGCAAATGTTGGAATTGGTGCTGGTGATCCAATGCGTCCGGATCGGAGCGTCACGCCGCATAAGGGCAAAATCACCGTTGCCTTTAAAGAGTACCACGAACGGCAGGGGATTTCAACCTTTGCGTTGTGGAAACAGTTGCAGGAAGCAATGCCACTGATTCCGGGAGTAGAAATTAGCGTGGAGAAACAGCGCTTCGGACCACCGGTGGGAAAACCCATTACGATTGAAATTCGAGGGGAGGATTTTCAGACACTCCTGGCGTTAGAGCGCCGCCTAATCGATACCTTAGAGAACGTATTGCAAATTCCCGGCATTGAAGGATTGCGCTCGGATCTGGAGAAGTATAAGCCAGAGTTATACGTACAGATTTCGCGAGAAAAGGCATTGCGTGAAGGATTGAGCATCGGACAGATAGGATCAACGTTGCGGACAGCGCTCTTTGGGACGGAAGCAGCAAAGTTTCGCGATGGGGAAGACGAATATCCGATACAGGTACGGATCAAAGAAGAGTATCGTGATGATATCGCCACATTGCTCAATCTTCCCATTACGTTTCGGGAAATGGCAACAGGGCGATTTCGCAGTATCCCTATCGCTGCTGTTGCTACCGTCAGCTATGGAAATTCGTACGGGGGAATCAATCGGAAAGATTTAAAGCGGGTGATTACGCTGTCTTCGGAGGTTGCTGCTGGCTATAATGCAAATTCAGTGCGGGCACAGATTCAGCAGGTACTGGATCGTATGCCGTTGCCACAAGGATATGAAATTGTGTTGACGGGTGAGCAAGAGGAACAGCAGAAGTCTCAGCGGTTTCTGAGTATCGCTTTTATCATCAGTATCTTCCTGATCTTTCTGGTGATGGTCACCGAGTTTAACTCGGTTTTCAAACCGCTGATTATTATGAGCACGGTGGTGTTTAGCACGATCGGCGTTTTCCTGGGGTATATGCTCTTTGGGCTTACCATATCAATTGCCTTAACAGGCGTTGGCATTGTTTCCCTGGGAGGGGTTGTGGTGAAAAATGGCATTGTTCTGCTGGATTTTGTCGAAATTCTCCGCCAGCGGGGCTATCGAACGCGGCAGGCGATCAAGGAAGGAGCGGCGATTCGCTTTACGCCAGTATTGCTAACCGCTGCTTCCACGATTCTGGGGTTGATCCCGCTGGCTTTAGGAATGAATATCGATTTCGGATCGTTTCTGGATCACTTTGATCCAAAAATTTCCTTTGGTGGCGTTGCCGTCGCATTCTGGCGTCCGCTGGCGTCCGCTGTGATTTTTGGTCTGGGATTTGCTTTCTTTCTCACCCTGGTGGTGGTTCCATCGATGTATTACGTGTACCACGTTGCGAAATTACGGTATGAACGTCGCCGCTGGCATCGGCAACTGCGGTTGCAAAACCGGCAGGAAGCCTGAAAAAACACTGTGTGCATCGGGAAGTTGATATATCCCGCAGGGTGATAAAGGGAAGTAAGCTCACAGTTGCCGTTTAAGGGCAGGCAAGCTACCACAGTAACAAGAACGGTACAACAAACAAAAAAATGCATAGCCTCCTTGGTCGAGAGGCTATGCCCTACTGGTAGTTTCAAGAGTGATACTTGGTGCTGGGAAAGAGAAGATTAATCCTCGCATTCGTCCTCATCAAACCAGCCAAAGCCAATCAACAGTCGTGCAAAAGCTCCGTCGAAACCTGCTTTTGGTCCATTGGCAATGGCAATGCGAGATAAATATTGCCAGTCGGAGTTGGTAACGGAGAAGACGTAACCACCCTGGAGTCCAATAAAAAGGGAGTTGGTAATTGGAATTAACACGCTGGCGCTTCCCTGGAACAGGAAACTCCCAATGGTCATCGTAATCTCCCGTTGCGGTCGTTGCAGAATATCATCGAAACTATCGCTTCGCTCCTCGGTGATTTTAAGCGTTAGTGAACTACCACCGATGCCACCCAATAGCTGGATGGTCACCGGTGATCGCAGGAGATTAAAGCCTATCAATCCAACACCCATCCCGCCATCCAGCTGCATACGAAAAGTTGTATCCCCACGCTGGTATGATTGTTCCCGCTGGATTAGCCCTGCTCCTTCACCGCCGAAAAAGAGGCGCTCTCCTGAAAATGCGCCACCACCGCCGAGCGTAATAAAAGGAGCATCGAAGGAAGGGATCTGGTATTGCGTGAGGCGGTTGTTCAGCTCATCCAGTTGGAGGAAAGGCATTCCCAGGGAGAAGTAAGCAATCCCACCGTGAATCGGTTGAGCCATTAATGGGAGAGCAAGCAACAAGCTGGAAAATGCTACAAGAAGCTGTCGCATAGGAATTCCTGGGTATTGTTCAACTTACACTGGAACCGGATGCTATAACGAATCTGCAAAGCAGAAGGTTGCGAGGGGTACACATCCTTGTATCGATGCCGATATTCCGCTGCTGTGGCTTTACAGCAAAGGGTGTGGGAGGGTGACCCCCACCCTTTGCTGAGGCGCTGAAGAATCGTGATTTTGTACTCGAAGGCTTGAGCTCAAAGATGGATTAGTGAGCGTGCTCCGCTTCCAGATTTTGAGTTTGCGCGTAAATGTAGTATGCTCCGTCAATCACAATCGATGCATTGTCAGGAATTGGTTCTAAGGGAGAAACGGCAACGAATCCACGATCACGTTCTCCGACCTGCACTGGAACAGGACGGAATTGCCAGATGATCCCATCAGGGTGATCGCTTTTGCCGGTGAAGATGAAAATATGAGGTTTCCCCTCGATTTCCACAATGGCGGATTCGGGCAGGGCGGTAACCCGGTGGGCAGCAGTAATGATGTGGGCATTGACAAACATTCCTGGGAGTAAAAGATCTCGATTGTATTTACCAGTTAATTCTGCGTGTACAATCACAGCTTTCACAGAGTCTTCAAACGCTTTGCCGACAGAGAAGATTCGTCCTGTGTACCATTGATTCGACTGGGTAGTCAGAGCAAATCGTACAGTCTGTCCTTCGTGTACCCTGGGAATGTCCTTTTCAAACACAAAAATGTCAGCGTGGATGTGATGATTGTTGACCAGCTCAAAAAGTTCTTTTCCTGGTGAGATAAATTCGCCGAGCACGACATTGATATGTCGAACGTACCCATCGAAGGGAGCGACGATGGGAAAGGAGGAGACAATCGTAGAGTGTTCCACGGTCGAGGGATCAATGTTTGCCAGCCGTAGTCGCTTTTGCAGCGCCAGCATTCGACTCTGTTGTGATTGAAACTCTGCTTCCGCCAGTTGCAGTTGTTTGGCAGCCGCAATGCTGTCCTGGTAGAGTTTGCGTTGTCGTTCCAGTTCAGCTTTCGCAAATCGGTAAGCTGCAAGACTCTGAATGTAGGCTTCTTGCAGTTCCAGTAGTTCGGGAGAAGCAATGAGAGCCAGGGTATCACCTTTGCGAACAAAATCACCTTCAATGACAAAAATCTTGTCAACGCTTCCGCCGAGGAAGGAACTGATTCGAGCGTGATATTGCGGCGGGAGACGCAACCAACCATATGTCTGGACGACGCTCCCCATCGTAGTTGTATCAAACGATCCAAGCCGGATACCGACAGTTTTTACTTGCTGCTCCAGCATTGAGATTATGTCAGTTGCTTCGTTAACAGTTGAATGTTCTTCATAATGTTCTGTTCCCGCCTGATAGGATTCTGAATGTTGAGAATGAGTGGCGCTTTCTGCCGTCGCTGCTGGAGTTGGATCCTGAGAAGAGCACTGGACAAAAAGGAACAGTGGAAGCAGTGTGACCATTACACTGATGATTTTCAAGAACTTCATCGCTTTGACTCCGTGTATTTTGTGATACATCATTGTCCTAAAACAAACAGAAGATCCACAACCGAAAGGTTATACTGTCGAAGAAGATTGAGGTATTGTTCTTGTAGTCGCAATGCCTGGAGAAGCAGTTGCAGGTACTGGAGATAGTCGATTTCCCCACGTTGGTAGCTGCGCTCAGCAGTGTGAATGAGGGCTTGAGCGATCGTTAAGCCCCGTTGTTCGTAAAGTTTCAACTGCTGCTTGCGCTGCTGGAATGTTGAAAACGCAGTTTGCAGTTGAGTGTGCAGTTGGAACTGTTGTTTTTGATATTGTTGTCGAGCAATGTCGATAGCAATAGTGGTACTGGCAACGGCGCTGGCAGGCGACCAGAACCACAGAGGAAGGCTCACTCCCAGTTCAATACCGCGATATCCCGCAATGCCATCAGCCGTCCGATCCAGATAACCAATGGAAAGATCTGGATAGTACTTGGAGATTGCTAAGGATTTCTGTGCTTCTGCTACACGGATTTGTTGAGTTACTAATTGGAGTTGTGGATGAGTTCGCCATAGAGCGGTATCGAACCGAGCAGACGGAAATCGGAACAGAGAGTCTGAGATTACCAGAGAGTCAGTGGTATACAGCCATTGCTGTAGCTGTTGATGGGCTTCATAGAGCGCAATTTGTGCTGATTGTTTTTCCTGTTGAAGAAATAGCAAGGCACTTTCAGCGGAAAGTTTTTCTAACAGTGGAGAATCTCCTTGCTGATACCGCTTCTGTGCTGCTTCGAAAAATGCCGTGCCCAGTTGTTCCAAGCGCTGAAGAAGGCGCAGGCGGTCAGTGGCGAAACTTAGCTCTGTATAAGCTGTTCGCACAGCCTTACGAAGTTCAATGCGTCGTAACTGAGCAGCTATTTCCTGCCATTGTACCCTGGACTGCAGGGCAGCGTACCGGTTATTATATGCCAGTGGGAAGGGAAGCATTTGCCGAAGACTCCATTCGGATTCTAAGAGTTCACCAGCCTGTCCCACACGATAGTAGCCAATTTCCAATGGAGGAAGGGTAAAAGCTGAAGGAAGCAAAGCCTGTTGCTGATCAACTTGTAGCGCAGCGATCTGGAAATCAGGATGGCGCTGCTCAGCGATTTCCAATGCCTGTTCTAAGGTAATCGTGCGAACTTGCGGTTGTTGGGCAGCGATGGTATTGGTTGTAAGCCCAAGCATTATGAGCAATACAGCGGCATTGCCTGTCGCTTTGACTCGCTTCCAGAGATTGGCAAGGCGAAATTCAGCGAAGAGGCTATAGAGCACTGGCAATACAAGCAGGGTAAGGAGAGTGGAAGTGATCAATCCTCCGATGACAACCGTTGCCAGCGGGCGCTGTACTTCGGCTCCGGCGGATGTCGAAGTCGCCATTGGAAGAAAGCCTAAGGCAGCGACCGAGGCAGTGAGAATGACCGGGCGGAGACGTGAAAGGGCACCCTGGACAATCCGTTCGTGGAGATCCGTTACCCCCTCTTCCTGGAGACGGAGAAATTGGGCAATCAGCACAATACCATTGAGCACAGCAATACCAAAGAGGGCAATAAAGCCAACACCTGCAGATATGCTGAAAGGCATATCCCGTAGCAACAATGAAAACACGCCACCAATGGCTGCTAAGGGAATAGCTGTATAAATCATAACAGCTAATTTCACCGAGTGGAAAGTAAAGTACAGCAGAACAAAGATGAGCCCCAGTGCTACAGGAACTGCAATTGCCAATCGGGCTCGTGCGGCACGGAGATTTTCAAACTGACCGCCGAAAGTAACCGAGTATCCAGCAGGAAGAGCAATCTTTTGTTCAATTTGTTGTTGAATTTCTTCAACCAGGGATTCAATATCCCTACCGCGGGCATTGACACCAATAGCTATGTATCGCTTTGCAGCGTCGCGCCGGATCTGCATTGGTCCGCTCTGGTATTCGATAGTGGCTAATTCTGATAAGGGAACCGTCGAACCATTAGGAAGGGGGACAACCAGATTCCGTACATCCTGAATATCGCGCCGATACTCAGGAGCCAGGCGAACGACTAAGTCAAATCGCCGTTCATTTTCAAAGACAACGCCGGCCGTTGTTCCGGCAAAGGCGGTTTGGACTAAGCGGTTGAGTTTGTCGATAGAGATGCCATAGCGTGCCAGGCGTTCACGGTTGTATTGCACCGTGATCTGCGGTAATCCCAGCATTTGATCGACGCGGATGTCAGCAGCTCCGGGGACTTGCTGAATGATAGCTGCGATGCGGTTGGCTAAGGATACCAGGGTGTCTAAGTCCTCTCCATAGATTTTTACTGCGATATCCTGTCGGATCCCGGTCATGAGCTCGTTAAATCGGAGTTGAATGGGCTGGCTGAAATCGAAACTGGCACCGGGGATGTGCGTTGTTAGCAGTTCTTCCATTTTGTCAAAAAGCTCTGTGCGGCTTTGTGCCGATACCCACTCTTCTTTCGGTTTCATATTGAGAATCATATCAGCAACTTCTAAGGGCATCGGGTCAGTGGCGATTTCGGCTGTTCCAATTTTGGCAACAATGTATTCAATCTCGGGGAAATGCTCCAGAAGCAGTTGCTGAACCCGTAGAGAGGTTTCGATTGTTTCCGAAAGAGCGGTTCCAGGTGGAAGAACCATTTGCATTGCAAGATCGCCTTCTTCAAGAGTTGGGATAAATTCTCCACCCATTCGGAGAAAGAGGAAGAGGCTAATACCGAACAACGTAGTAGCAATCAGCAGAACAGTAAGGCGGTGGCGGAGGGCAAATTTCAAAGTTGGAAGATACAGGCGGCGAAGGAATCCCATAATACGATCAGCAATGGTTGGTTTTGATCGTGGACGAATGCGCAATGCTGCTGCAGAAATCATAGGTACGTAGGTCAGTGATAAAAGCAGCGCACCCAGCAAAGCAAAACTCACCGTTTGCGCCATTGGTCGAAACATTTTGCCTTCTATTCCAACCAGCGACCACACTGGAAGGTACACGATCAGGAT
>JALWJX010000121.1 GCA_026996895.1 Candidatus Kapaibacterium sp. | reverse complement strand
TCTCACCGCAGTATGATATTTTTCCCGGAAGTTCGTTTCGTAATTTACAAGAAAGTTGTAATTTTGGGATGTCGGGAAGCGAGTTTCACAAATGATGGAAGGTTTGGATGTCGCGAAGTGTAAACAAGGTGATTTTGATCGGGAACGTGGGGAAAGATCCGGTCATCCGATATACGGCAGCAGGTACTGCTATAGCAACTTTCCCGCTGGCAACCTCGGAGGTGTGGAAAGATAAAGATGGCAATCTAAAGGAACGGACCGATTGGCATAATATCGTTGCCTGGCAACGGTTGGCAGAGATTATCCAGGAGTTGGTCAAAAAAGGGACGCGGTTGTACATTGAAGGAAAGTTGCGATCTCGATCATACGAGGATCGTGAGGGCAAGAAGCGATACATTACGGAGATTATTGCGGAAAATATGCTCATTCTGGAACGCAAGGATCGCGAAGGACTTGGAACGCCCGACGCAGGGACACCGCCTCCAGATACAACGGATTTTCCTGATGATGCTTTCGATACCGGTGCCGAAACAGATGAGGAACTGCCTTTCTAAGGAATCGACAATCCGTTGTCGGAGCTGAAATTCACGAATTTGCACCTCGAACCGTTATCACCACCAATAAGTGAAACGAGGTAGGAAGCGTTTCGTGTTTGCGGAAGAACGTGCAGCGGTTAAAGTCGGAGTTTTTGTTGTACTCGCACTGATTGCTGTGGTCCTTGGAATTACCTTAGGACGAGGAATTCAGTTTGAAGCTGCCTGGCAGCCCGTATATGTTATATTTCCACAGGCACCGGGGTTGGAAGTGGGCGATCCGGTGACCGTTAATGGAGTCAAACGAGGAGTCGTGCTGGATTTCCACAACATTTCGCAGGGAGTATTGGTGAAAATTGGAATGGATCACCTTGAAGATATTATGCTCGACGCTCGCCCCGTGTTGCAAATGCTGGAAATTACCGGAGGACGAAAGGTGGAAATCTTCCCCGGACGTTCCAGTACGCCGGTTCGGCAGGGAGATACTTTAAAGGGGCAAACAGGGGTTGATATACCAATGATGTTGGCGGCTACGTATCGTTTTATCGATTCAACCGCTGTGGTGTTAAGCCAATTGCACCGGGCAGTAAGACGGTTGAATGCAACGATCTTACAGCCAGCAACACTGCGACAGTTGCAGGAAACGGTTGAAAGTTTGCAGCGATTGACGATGAACCTGGATCGGTTTTTTGATGAACATCAGAAACAGTTACAGCACACATTACGATCGACAGCGCATCTGGTAGCGCGTCTGGATACTTTGCTCCATCAGTCAACTCTCGACACATTGCTTAAGAATCTGTCGCAAACCTCAACACAACTTCCTGTGCTGGTGCAACAACTTCATCGATCTTTGCAGCGTTTTGATATGACATTATCCGAAATTCGGCCGTTGCTTCGGCAATTGCAGTCTGATCAAACTCTGGTTGGGCGCTTGCTGCAGGATCCTCAGTTTAATCGGCAGATTGATACAGTGTTGCAAACATTGGGACAGCTTCTGCAACAGGTGCAGCAGTATGGCATTAACGTTAACGTGCGACTGGGGACGCGACCATAAGGAGTACAGGGATGAAAGGGGTACCGTTAACAGAGGCGCTGTATCAATACCTGTGTGAGTTTGGCGGAGCTGAAGATTCCTTCTTGCAACAATTGCGGCAGCAGTCGATTGAGCTGGGAATGCCGCAAATCCACATTTCTCCGGAGCAATTAGCGTGCATTCAGTTCTTGTTGACCGTGATTGATGCAAGGCAGGTTGTCGAGATTGGATCTTTAGCGGGATATTCCACTCTGGGTATGCTCCGAGTGTTACCTGAAGATGGAGTGCTGTATGCATTTGAAAAAAATCCGGACTATGCAGCGTATATTCGCAAAAAAGCGGAGGAAATGGGAGCTGCCGCGCGGCTGGAGCTTGTCGTTGGTGATGCGCATCAGCAGTTGCGAGCATTTCGTTTCACACAACCAATTGATTTTGCTTTTCTGGACGCCGATAAGCCGGGATATCGAGATTACTGGGAGTTGCTGGATCCTGTTGTGCGGGTTGGTGGAATTATCGCGGCTGATAATGCGTTGATGGGTGGAAAAATTCTCGATGAGCAATCTACGGACCCTGATGTATACGCAATGCAGGAATTCAATCGTTTTGTACAACAGCATTCCCGGTATCGTAGTTGCATTGTGCCTGTTGGTGATGGTATGATTGTCGCCGTAAAATTGCAATGAAGTCTATCACTGTCACTGTTTTTGGAGTGTCTTTTCTTTTGGCTGCATTCCTCTGGAGTTGTTCTACAACGCCGCCGCAGCGTGGCTTTGCTCTGATGCAGCAGGATTATGCTCTCACTCCTGATCGCCCCTTCCAGTTGCAACGGCTGATCAGGGGGATTAAGATGGTGGATAGTCTGGATTCCACGGATCGGCTGGAAGTGGAAATCTGGAAATTAGAGGCAGAAGATTATCCCCGGGAAATTCGCCTGTACGTGCGCGTTTTTGATACGGCTGGATACATCGTTACCCATCTGGCGCCACCATATTGTGATTCCCTTCCTCCAGTGTGGCACTCTCTGCAGGAGCGGATTGGTCCTGATACAGTTCGGAATATTCCCTTTACGGTCCGGGAAGTTGGAGAACAAGACTCCCTGCCTTATGCCATTGTCGTTGCTCTGGATCACGGTGGATCAATGGCAGGCGTTATTGAGACGGTTCAGGAAGCGGCGCAGCGGTTTCTGGAATTGAAACGCCCGTATGATTTGATGGCGGTAGTGAAGTTTGACAATAAAACCGTCGTTGAGGTGCCACTTTCTGGAAATAAGGATGTTATTCTGTCGCAGTATCAACGGCAGGGACTCAAAGGATTCGGTCTTTATACAGCGCTGTACGATGCTATTTTTCGTTCTATGCAGTTGATTGCTGATCTGCCCGATCAGTATACCAAAATTTTAGTGCTGTTTGCCGATGGCTATGATAACGCCTCCAGGACGACCGATGCACAAATTGTTCAATTTGCTACGAAGCACAAAATCCGGATTTTCCCAATTGGATTTGGATATACCAATGATCGCCTGCTCCGCAATTTAGCTGAGTACACCGGGGGCAAATATTATAAGGCATACTCTGAACGCGAGCTGGAGGCGATTTTTTATGACATCTATGGAGGGTTGCGCAATTACTACGTGGTAACCTATCAACCACCACGGTTTGCAGGACGACACTATGTGCAATTACGTATGCGCTATCACCAGCAATATCTTATGGCGGAAGCCAGCTACGATAAAACGCCGCTTTCTCCTTTTGATACTGTGGGAACACGGTTTGTGACCGAGAAAATTTATTTCGACTTTGGCAAGGCGACATTACGTCCTGAATCCTACCGCATTATTGATGAGATCGCTCAGTTCCTTATTCACAATCCCAACATTAAGATCGAAGTGCAGGGACATACGGATAATATTGGCGGCATTGAGTTTAATCAGCGGCTGTCAGAGCAACGAGCGCGGGTTGTGGCAGAAGCATTGATCCAGCGAGGGGTTTCCCCAGAGCAGGTTCGCTGGCGGGGCTTTGGGATGAGTCGTCCGGTTGCTCCGAATGATACGGAGGAGAATCGGCAAAAAAATCGTCGGACAGAATTTGTCATCATTGCACGATGAATACGGTAGCAGCTACCCACATAGAAACTCTTCCTTTGTTTCGGCGAGGCAAAGTTCGAGATGTTTATGATCTTGGTGAACATCTTTTGATCGTTGCAACGGATCGAGTATCAGCTTTTGATGTGGTGTTAGCGACACCAATCCCGGAAAAAGGAAAGATTCTCACTACTCTGTCCGCTTTCTGGTTCCAGAAGTTAAAGAGCGAGGTTCCCAATCATTTTATTACCTGCAACTTTCAGCACTTTCCCCGTGAGTGTGAGCCCTATCGCCATTTGTTGCAGGGACGATCTATGATCGTTCAAAAAGCCCAGCCAATAATGATAGAGTGTGTGGTGCGAGGGTATCTGGTAGGCTCGGGATGGAAGGAGTACCAGCAAACTGGCAGCGTGGGTGGCGTCCAACTCCCAGCGGGATTACAGTACGGAGATCGTTTGCCAGAACCAATTTTTACTCCCGCTTTGAAAGTGCACGATGGACACGATCAGAATGTTTCGTTTGAACAACTGCAGCAGCATTACGGAGAGACATTGGCGGAACAACTGCGGCAACGCTCGCTCTGGCTCTACCATTACGCTGCAGATTATCTGGCACGACGATCGCTGATCTTGGTGGATACTAAGTTCGAATTTGGTTTCGATGCTCAACGTCGATTGCTGCTCATCGATGAGGTGTTGACGCCGGATTCTTCCCGGTTTTGGCGCACAGCAGATTATGAGCAGGGAAAACGATCTACTTTTTTTGATAAGCAGGTACTGCGTGATTACCTGGCTACTTTGAAAGAATGGGATCGGCAAACACCCATTGAGTTGCCATCTCGTGTTGTTCAGGAAATGGCGCAACGGTATCGCCAATTGTTTGAGATGGTCACAGGGATGCGGTGGGGCACTCAAAGAATTTGTGGTTAGTAATGCGGAAAGGGCAGTGGACAGAGTTAAGCATCGTACTTCCCGTGTTGCTGCTCTTTGGGATCGGATTGCTTTCTATTTATAGCGCTACTCATGCGGCTGCATTGCAGGTGTATTTTGTGAAGCAGTTGTCTTTTGGTGCTGTAGGCATTATAGTGGCATTGGTGCTATGGTTGCTGCCAACCCAAATATTGCGGCACTGGGCGTTGGGAGTATATGGAATATCGATCTTGTTGTTGCTTGCTGTATTGGTTGTGGGGAAAGTCGTCTATGGTGCCCGTAGCTGGTTGGAGATCGGCGGATTGTCGTTGCAACCTGCAGAATTTGCGAAATTGGGAACAATTTTATTTTTGGCAGCATACGTACATCGACCTGAAGTTTCGCTGCAAACTGTTAGAGATGCACTGGTAGTGGCAGGCGTTACGGCAGTGCCAGTCTTGTTGATTCTGCTCCAGCCAGATTTTGGCTCTGCTTCCGCCTTTTTTGCTATTGCTGCGGGGATGAGTTTATGGGGAGGAATGGATCTGCTACTGTTGTTCCTTATGGTTTCGCTGCCTTTTGCTATGCTCCTGTCGCTACTGGGCGATGTAGCTTTGATCATTGGTGCTATCGTCTTGGGAGGAGTGCTACTGCTGTTCTGGATCTTCGAACGTCGATCCGTTATTGCACTGTTAATGGTATTGTTGCTCAATATAGCAGCGGCATCTTCAGTGCGCTGGGTGTATCAACACGTGCTAAAACCCCATCAGAAGCAGCGGATTGATGCGTTTTTGGATCCGTACGTTGATCCTTATGGTAGTGGTTACCACGTCATTCAATCGATGATTGCAGTGGGCAGCGGCGGCCTTCTGGGAAAAGGATTTTTGAAGGGAACCCAAACACAATTGCGGTACATTCCGAAGCAGTGGACAGATTTCATTTTTTGTGTTCCAGCAGAAGAGTTTGGATTTGCTGGCGGAGCGACTGTGCTGGGTATTTACGGTTTTCTCTTCTGGCGGCTGCTGCGTCTGGTTAGAAAAATCCGGTCAGTGTTTGAGTCGATGATAGTGATTGGGATTTTATCTTTGTGGTTTTATCACGTGGTGATCAATATCGGAATGGCACTGGGATGGGTACCGGTAGTCGGTATTCCATTGCCATTTTTAAGTGCTGGCGGTTCTGCGCTGATTGTGAACTTTGCCGCTGTTGGACTGGTATTGAATGTGGCGCGGCAGCAGCGGAAAGTGGTGTAGGAGCAGTGGGATAAATAGGGGAGTCGAACGGTGATATTGTCGGATTCGCAGATTCTGGAAGAAATTCGCAAAGGGACCATTGTCATCGATCCATTTCGACCAGAGTGTCTGGGATCAAATAGCTATGACGTGCATCTGGGTAAAATTTTAGCTGTTTACGAAGATGAAATACTGGATGCAAAGGTGCCACCGAAGGTGCGGTATATCGAAATTCCACCGGAGGGATTGGTGCTGCGACCAGATGAGCTGTATCTGGGGGTAACAGAAGAGTATACGGAAACGCACTGCCACGTGCCTTTCCTGGAGGGTAAGTCCAGTGTTGGGCGCCTGGGAATCGATATTCACGCAACAGCGGGCAAGGGAGATGTTGGATTCTGTAATACGTGGACGCTGGAAATTTCGGTGCGCAAGCCGGTGCGAGTGTACGCGGGAATGCCGATTGGACAATTGATTTACTTTGAGGTGAAGGGCAAAGTTTTGAAGCCGTACAATCGAAAAGAATCGGCAAAGTATGCTGCCAAGACCCGGCAGCCAGTTCCATCGATGATGTGGAAGAATTTTCAATAAGTGAATGCGATTGGTCGCTTTGGGAATGGTAATCGGAGCATTGGTGGCAGGGCTTGCCAGTGGATGCTCATCCTCGATGGAGCATCAGAGCGTTTGTTCCTGGAATGCAGATACACTTCGAGCAGAGCGACAGGTTAAAGATGCCTGGTTGCGTTCATCTCCCCATTCACCAATACCGGAAGAACAGAAAGTTTCCTTCGCCGGTCTTTCGTACTATCCACCGGATCCCGCTTTCGTTTTTCGCGCTCGCCTCGAAATATTTCCAGATCCTGATACCGTTATTTTGCTGACAACGTATCAAAACGATGTACGTAAAATGCTCCGTTTTGGCAAGGTGCATTTTGAGTACCGGGGGCAACCTCTGGAACTTACCGTGTATCGATATACCGGGAAGACAGCGGAACGTTTCCCATACCTTTTGTTTATTCCTTTCAAAGATGCAACGAATGGCAGGGAAACGTACGAAGGAGGGCGGTACCTGGATCTGGAATATTCGCCCGGACAACAATGGTATTGTCTGGATTTTAATCGGGCATACAATCCCTACTGTGTGTATAACGACCAGTATAGTTGTCCGCTGGTGCCGGAAGAAAATGTGCTTAATGTTGCGATTCGTGCGGGTGAAAAGAACTGGAAGCATTGAACGATGAACCGGATATTGTTCTGGAGTGCTATGAGCTTTGTGTTGATAGGAGGGATCATCGGGGGGTGTTCAATGCCTCAGGTAAAAAAAGAACAGATGCTGGAGCGTGTTGATACGCTGGGATTCCCGTCAATCCCAATGTCCCAGACTGCTTTTGTTCCCCCCGATGGGGATTTTGTTCTGTTGTTGCCAGAAAAATGGTTTTTCGTTGACCTTCAGCGGAAGGGGGGGAGTCACATTCTGGCAGTTGCGACGAATCCAGAGTATACATTGCAACTGGTGGTTGCTATGGTACGTACCGTTGAAGATGAAGATAGGCTCTATCAAGAACAGGGAATTGTTGGCGTTGCGCGGGCAGAATTTGCTCAGCGATACAGGAAAGCGGGCGGAACAATCCGACTTGTAGGAAAGTTTCAGAAAAAACACTTCGGATTAAAAGAGTTTGGGGTATACCGCTTTACGAATGATCACGGGGCAACCGTTCACCGGGTGGCAGTGTTTCGTACACATCAAGGCAATTTTTATAGCTGTAGTCTTATTCAAAGTCTGTTTGCCCAACAGTTGGTCCCCCCAGAATCCTATTGTGAACAGCTTTTTCGATCTGTGCTCATAGCGCTGGATTTTATTCAGTGATGGAGTTTCTTCCGGAAGTGCAAAATGTGTTGAAGTTTTTGCATCACTATAGCGGCGGTACTTTGCGGAAGTCCGGTGATGTCGGAGGATTACTGGATATTGCTGCGCGTCAGGAACTGGCAGATGTCATCAATGAACTCATTTTCCTCGGAAGTGCACTGTGGAAGGTATATCGAGCTTTACGACGATCTGAAACGGCAGGATATCCTGCGGAGCGATTGGAACAGGAGTTGTATGCTTTAGCAGCCCGGATGCGCTCGCAACTGCAAACGCTGCTTGCAACGGACAAAGCGCCAGCAGCTTTTGTGAAGCGGTGCCAGCAGATTTATTTTGATGCACCGGGTGCCCTGCGTAATCTTGTTGATTTAGCTCACGATCTCCAGTGGTTGCATCAATTGCAGCAAGAAATGCGGCGGCGGTCGACGGATGAGTGATCATAAAGTGGCAATTTTAGGGGCGGGAAAAAGTGGTTTGGCGGCGGCAGCCTTAGCGGTTTCCCACGGGATGGAGGTCTTTGTCAGTGATCGCAATATGCTCTCAGCTTCCCAGGCTCAAACGCTGGAAAGTTTGGGCGTAGATTTCGAAGCGGGAGGGCATTCGCATCGATTGTTTGATTTTCCCCTCTGGGTGCTTTCTCCCGGCATTTCCCCCTGGCATCCGCTGGTTCAGCAGGCGTATACCAGAGGAATTGTGGTGTGGAGTGAGGTAGATTTCGCCCGACAGTTTTTGACCGCACAGCCGCGATTCGTTGGAGTCACAGGAACCAATGGCAAGACAACCACGTCTGCAATGATTCACTGGATCCTGCACCGCGCAGGATATGATGTCAAGCTGGCAGGTAACATAGGCACCCCTTTGTCGGCGATCGTCAATGAGCTTACCGATGAATCAGTGGTTGTGCTGGAGCTCAGCAGTTATCAACTGCAGCAAAGTCAGCCGCTGGATCTTTCTGTGGCAGTCTGGTTGAACTTTTCACCTGATCATTTGTCCTATCATCGAAATCTGGAACAGTACTTTCTGGCAAAGTGCCGGATTTTTTGCTCGTTAAGTGCGAGAAATTTCTTAATTTTAAATTCTGACGATCCGAAAGTTCGCACAGTTGCCCGGTGGGCAGCAGCGCGGATTGCGTTTTTCGGACGCTCTCCCGTGCAGCAGGGGATGGCGTTCGATGATCATCGGATCATATGGATGCAGCAGCATAAAGAGGAAGAGTTCATGGCACGCAATCAGCTCCCGTTGCCAGGAGTGCATAATGTTTATAACTCGATGGCAGCGGCTTTAGCAGCCCGAGCGCTGGAAATTTCCAATGAGGATCTTCGCGATAGCCTTATGGCATTCCTGGGCGTTGAACATCGACTGGAGTTCGTTGCTTCAGTGGAAAATGTTGACTACTACAACGATTCTAAAGCAACGAATGTAAACGCAGCTTGGTACGCTATTGAGAGTTTCGAACGCCCTGTTGTCTGGATTGCGGGAGGACAGGAGTCGCAGCAGGATTATTCGGCGTTAGAAGCGCTGGTGGCAGCAAAAGTTCGGGCACTGGTAGCGATGGGCGAAGAAGCAGAACGGTTGGTGCGTATCTTCTCGAACATTCCGGCATATCAAGTACGTTCTATGGAGGAGGCTGTAGCCTTAGCGCATTGCCTGGCACAGCCGGGAGATGTGGTGTTGCTGTCTCCCGCATGCAAGTCTTTCGATATGTTTGTGAATTTTGAGCATCGCGGAGAGGTGTTTAAGGAAGCAGTGTATCAGTTGAAACAACAGTTGGAAAAAAGCTAAATTATCCAGGGTGATGCGAACGCGGCGGTCTACGGGGCGCGTGGATTGGGGGCTATTGCTGGCAATTGCATTTTTGCTGCTCTTTTCCGTTGCTATTGTGTATAGCGCCAGTGCCAGCTTTGCAGAATGGCGCTTTGGTTCATCGGAAACCCTGTTCTGGAATCATGCTATCCGGGTTCTTCTTGCCATTGTTTTGATGATTGGGGTCAGTCGAATTGACTACCATATTTTTTTGAAGTTTTCTCGGGTATTGATGGGGCTGGCTCTTGTTGCCCTTCTGATCGTGTTAGTGGTGGGTGCCTCAGTAAAAGGTGCTTCTCGATGGCTGAGCATTGGTCCGGTGCGGTTTCAGCCGTCTGAATTCGCAAAGTTTGCTTTGATCCTGTATCTGGTGTTTTTGCTGGTCCAGAAGCAAACGTATATCCGTGACTATCGCCGGGCTTTGATGCCGCTGCTGGTGTGGATTCTGGGCGTTGCAACGCTGATTGCACTGCAACCGAATTTATCGACTGCGGCGTTAATTGTCGTTATTGGACTGTTTCTCCTGTGGTTGGGGGATCTTCCGTTTTATCAGTTGGCAATAGTATGGATGGCTTTCGGTGGCATCGGAGCAGCCTATGCTGTGGCGGCACCATATCGATTGGATCGGCTGAACGCTTTTTTGCAAGCTCTGGAAACCGGACATTATCCAAGCTATCAAATACAGCAGGCTTTGCTGGCGTTTTCAAATGGGGGGATATTCGGTGTTGGTCCCGGACATAGTGTGCAGCGCGCTTTGTTTTTGCCAGAATCTTATGGAGACTTTGTATTTGCTATCATTGGGGAGGAATATGGGTTTGTTGGTTGTGCTGGCGTGTTGATTCTCTTTGCCATTGTGCTCTGGCGAGGGATGCGGATAGCAGCCCAAAGTCCAGATCTCGAAGGGTATCTCCTTGCTGCTGGTATTACCTTTGCTATTGGATTGTACGCAGCGGTCCACGTCGGAGTCAACCTTGGGGTTTTGCCGACTACTGGTTTGCCTCTGCCGTTTGTAAGCTATGGGGGAACATCCTTACTGTTCCATGCCGCTGCTGCTGGTGTCGTGCTGAATATTTCCCAGCAAGGACAGCGGTAGTTGTGCTCGATGGAACGAAGCGAGTTTTGTCGTGCCCTGTTTCGCCTCCAGCGACAGGTGCTGCTGGTAGGATTGACTGGAGGAATTGCTGCTGGAAAAAGTACAGTTGCAGCAATGCTTGCCCAACAGTATCCCGTGCTGGAGGCAGATCGTATAGCAAAGAGCCTGTACGAGGACAGGTGTGTTGTTGAGCAGCTTCGCAGGCACTGCCCAGCATTGTTTTATCAGGGAAAGTTGTTGTCACAGCAGGAAATTGCACACAAGATTTTTCGTGATCCGCAATTGAGGCAATGTGTGGAACGAGTGTTGTATCCCTATGTGTTTGCGCAATTAGTTCAGCGTACACAACGCTATGTGGAGGCTCAGGTTCCTGTCGTGATTCACGAAAGTGCATTGCTGGTAGAAGCACACATTGCGCATTGCTATACTTGCATTGTATGTGTAGCAGCGCCATTGGAATGCCGAAAAGCGAGGGTGCCACTTTTTCTTCGCGATACGTGGGAACTGCGGATGCGGGCTCAATTACCACAGCCGCAGAAATGTGCTTCTGCTCATTATATGATTTACAATGCTGGTTCACGCCGCCAGCTTGAGCAACAGGTCAGGCGGTTGCAAAGCTGGTTGGAACGTCAGCGTCGCCGATTACTAATCCAAAGGTAGCACCGTCAGTTTGTCAATGTTTTCCCGAACGTGTTGTGCAGATTGGTGTAGCGCTTTTAGTTCATCATCTGTAAGCTGGATTTCCACGATTTCTTCAACGCCGTTTTTCCCCAGTTTGACCGGAACACCACATATCACATCGTGGAGCTGGTATTCGCCTTCTAAGGCGACGGCACACGGAAGAATGCGTTTTCGATCTTTCACGATAGATTCTACCATCTCAACGGTGGAAGTGGCTGGTGCATAGTAGGCACTGCCGGTTTTTAGATAGTTCACAATTTCACCGCCGCCTTTGCGGGTGCGTTCTACAATGGCATTGATTCTTTCTTCAGGTAGTAGATCTGTTAGCGCAATACCGGCGACGCGGGTTAATCGGACAATGGGCACCATATCGTCACCGTGTCCGCCCAGCACGAAAGCCTGAACATCTTTGACAGAAACACCCAATTCCAGAGCAATAAAAGTGCGGTATCGCGCTGTATCCAGAACGCCTGCCATCCCCATCACTTTGTTCCGTGGGAGCTTTGTTAGTTTCCACGCCAGATAGGTCATTACATCCAGAGGGTTGGCAACAATAATGAAGATAGCATTGGGGGAAAGGGGGAACGATTGCTCAACACAACTTTTCATAATTTCAGCATTCTTTGCCAGAAGGTCGTCCCTGCTCATCCCCGGTTTGCGGGGGAGCCCGGCAGTAATGATCACAATGTCAGAATTTGCGGTAGGTTCATAGCTCACCGTTCCAGTCAGGTGAACATCAGCACCAATAATTGGCATTGATTCCAGGATGTCCAGCGCTTTTCCCTGAGGAATACCATCCACGATGTCGACCAGCACGATTTCTTGGGCTAATTCTTTGAGTGCCAGCAAATGCGCCGTTGTTGCTCCAACATGTCCAGCACCAATGACTGTAATTTTCATTTGGAATCCTTTCTGTTATCACACTTCGTTGAGCGCAACGATTACGCACTTACAAAACTACAAAAATTTCAGCAGGCGTCGAACAGACACCTGACAATAAAGTGTCCAGCGGGTAGACAGTGTCAGGTTTTCCTGACAGTAAGCGTAAGCAACGGTTGGCAGTCAGGGTGACAATGGGGGATTTTGTCGGGGTTGAGTTATAGGTGGTATGGTTTTTGATAGGAAAGGAGCGGTGTGCAGTAGGTGGGGACCTACGACGGTTGAGTGTGGGTGCCGCTGCTGGTGAGGCTACAAATGATTGTTATTTGAGAAATTGGTTGTATATTTGCCAATTCGTAGTCTCGCGGCAGGGCGCCCGTAGCTCAACTGGATAGAGCGTTGGCCTCCGGAGCCAAAGGCTGGGGGTTCGAGTCCCTCCGGGCGCACGACATTACAAATAGTAGCGTTGGCATAGAGAGCAAACGGGGTTTATGGTGCAGGTTGCAAAGTTAGAAAAGCAGCGCGTTCGGAAACAGCAGCAACAGGGACAGCAGGGGATACCAGTTGTTGAAGAAGTGAAGCAATATGCTCCCTGGATAGGATGGGGGATTGTTGGAGTATTACTGCTTGTGGGCGGGATTGTTTACTATGTTCAGAATCGCCACGAGCAAAATCGAAAAGCATTGACCGCACTGTCCAGAATTCTGCCATATTTCGAGCGGGGGGAATACCAGAAAGCGCTGGAAGGTGATCCGGGTAAGCGGATTCGAGGAGAACAAGTGATTGGGCTGAAGCAAATAGTGGAGCAGTATAGTGGAACGCCCGGTGCTCAGATTGCCGCTTTGTTCGCAGGGCATGCATTGACGCTGCAGGGGAAATTTGATGAAGCGAATTCTTATTACGAGACAGCGTATGAGAGTGAGGCACTTGATGTGCGATTAGGTGGGTTAGGAGGAATAGGGACTGTCAGCGATGCTGCGTTTCACTATGCTGAAGCAGCGGAAAAATGGGAGGAAATGGCAGAGCAGGCAAAAGAACGGAGTGAATATCAGCGGTATCTCTTGTATAGTGCTCAGTTATACGAAGTGGCGAAGCAGTCTGAAAAAGCAGAGCAACTGTATCGGGAAATTGTTTTGACAACTCCGTTTTCGTATTACGCTGGATTTGCAAAATCCGGATTAGTTCGCTTGGGAAAAGCGATAGTTCCAGAAACAATTGAATCGCAAGAATGAGGAATCAAAAAGTGAGTAACAATTATAAAGGTGAGGGACCTATGCAACGGTGGATTCGTACTTTTTCCGTAGTTGTCGTCGCACTGTTTAGCTTTTTGCACTTGCTGGCACAACCAGTTAAAGAAATTTCCGGGGTTTTGCCGAGTAATCAAACGCGTATCTTTCTCAAGGATACGCTGTACCGCATTAGCGGTACCTATAAGATTGAAGGGACGTTGCTTATTGAGCCCGGAACCAAGGTGGAGTTTCTGCCGAACGGGCGGATTATTGTCTGGGCTGGCGGTCGATTGATTGCCGATGGTCGGGTGACTGCAACGTACAATCCCAATGTGATTGATCCGCTGGATCCACAGTATACGCAGTTCGAGGATGGATATGCGGATCTGGATTATTTTGCCTATCCGAATGTTGTTTCTGCTTCGGTAATCAACGAACCGACGGTGAACATTTCGAAGCGGGAGGACATTTTTAATATCAATTTGAGTAGTACCGATTCCCGATTGCAGAATTTGCCAGCAGGGAAAGCGATTATTTACAAGGCTTCTCGCATTGAGTTTGCCGATATGGATCCAAATCTGAAAGTAACACCGTGGTCGCGACCCGGTGGAGCATCGGTTAATGTGGTTGCAGGGCGGATTACTTTTGAAGGACGTCCGGTCAATAGTTTTTCGCGAGAATGGGGGCATATCATAGTGTTACCCGGAGCCAAAGCGGCGTACTTCCGGGATGTTGATTTCAAGAATTTCCGTAAGGATACCACCGTTGATCGGGTGCCAATTTATCAGCCGCCAACGCCAGGGGTTGCAGCGCAGTATGCAGCTTTCAATAAGCGGCTGTTGTCGATGACTAATGGATCAGGAGGAGCGTTGACTACGTTTTCCAGTCGTACGTGGTTGGTGAATTGTGTGTTTGAAAACAATATGGCTCGATATCGAGGGGGTGCTGTCCAATTTTTGCAGGCTCCGTTAGATGATTTTGGACCGGGAGGCACGCAAGCAATATATCCTTCAGTCGATCTGGATAATTTGGGCGTTGGGTACTATTCCACCGATCCGATGAACGCTGTCAATCCTAATGTTACGGATCCGGAAACCGGGATGCCAATTAATCAACAGATTCGAGCAATTGATCAGTTGATGTATCCCACCAGTGAGCCATTAACAGATTTGCAGCGGCAGGCAGTGGATGATGGACGTTTAGCCATCTATCTTGGACGAGTGCGGCAGTTGACTTTCCGGAATAATAAAGTGCTGCTGGCAGATGTAGTGCAAGTGTATGATCAAAATGGTGTGCCAATCGGCATTCAGGATAATATGGATGAAGCGGCAACAGTGGATCCGTATCACGACTATAAAAATCAAGCGTTCGGTGGAGCGGTCTACATTGCTGGACGCAATTTGATGGAGATTTCTCTGGGTGATAATCAAGGATTTGAAGCAGATCGAGATTTTGTCATTTTCGAAGGAAATCAGGCAATTAATTTGCAGCCCGTAACACCGAATAACGGGAAAGTGACCCACGGAGCTAAAGGGGGAGCGGTCTACGTGGGCGATGCAACATCAGTGATTTTTGCTGGACGATTTGCAAACAATTCGACATCAACGCCATTTAATACAAATCCCGCCGATTATTCCCAGGGAGGGGCAATTTATGCATCAGCGAATTCCCCACGCATTCAAGTACGCTCCAGCTATGATGTGGATCAGGGGGGTGTTGAAACAGTCTTCGAAGAAAATTCGGCAGCACGTGGTGGTGCTATCTATACGTTCCTGTTGGTTCCAACCAATCCAGTGAATCTGTTGCCTTCTCCGACAATCGGTGGGTCCAACGCGACTGCTGTCACTCGAGGATACGGGTATAAAATTCGATTTGTCAATAACGAAGCTTCGTATGATGGAGGTGCTATTTATGCCAAAAAACGCATCCGGATCTACGGTGCAGGAGGTGTGTTTGGTACTACTGTAAACTACGGTGCAGGTTATCGGGTAGAATTCAAAGGCAACAAAGCAGGCTTTTCAGGTGGTGCTATTAGCGTGGTAACGTTTAGCTCGCTGGATCCTGATGATCGGTCTATTGATTTGACTCGCGTGCTTTTTGAGGATAATATTGTCGGGGACACGGTATTCCTGAAGAAGTATTTTGGCAATATTACTTCGGGACTTTTGGCGCAGATCCGCGGCGGTGGGGCAATCTATGCATTTAATGCCGAAATGAAGACGGTCCGCGCCGTTGAGTTCTTGCGGAATAAAGCTTACAACGGTAATGGCGGTGCGCTGTGTATCGTTGCACCGGATATCAGCGTCAACCGATATTTCCTGACCGATTTCGATGCCGTCAGCGGCAATACCTATACCACTGGTGGTGATGATGTTTACACCTATGGTGGCAGTGTTGATGCGGATGTACGCTCGTTGACCCGGTTCCTGGAAAATGAGGCGATTCCCAATATGGATCAAATGGGCAGTGGTACAACGCAGCCACAAACAGGTGATGTTTCTCGATACCATCCGGGAACGAACATTCCGGAGAATGGAACCGGATTGGGCGGTGCTATCTATATCGTTGATCAACCAATGGCTTCCCGTGGCGATATGTTCGTCTTTGATCGTGTCCGCTTCCAGGATAACAAAGCATATTCCGGCGCTGTTGTGTACTCGGATAATTATGACTTGGCACTCGTGTTCAATCGATGCCTGATTACAGGGAATGTTGCAACCTCTGAGATCGGGATGGATCAGAACGTTATTACCGGTCCATACGTGAACGGGCAAAATGAGGCATCCAGTGATCTGGCAGGAGCTGTGTTGTACGGTGATGTTGTGGGACCGTATCCCAGTGATGATTACTCTGTCCTGGCAAATGCTATTTATGATAATTCCGCTCGGTTTTTGATTCGTCTGCCGGATGCTCCGAATACGAAGGGAGTGCTGGCAGGTACAACAGGAATCGGTTATGGTGGGGTGAATTTGCTCCAGGGGAATTACTGGGGTGAAACTGGACCGGATGTTCATACCATTATTGTAGATCGGAACGCAGTTCAAGAAACCTTCTTTATTAGTGGCGATCCGAATGAATCGCAATTGCCATTTGTCCAGGGCGGTAGCGGGAAGCAACAGGGACCGTTTGAGTCTTTGAGTAAGTACTCTTACACACCGATTCCGGTTTCGGATGACTTTACCGTGAGCATTCCCGAAAAATACCTCCAGCAAGGAGTTGTGTATGACATTTTCGACAAGGGAACAGATATTAAAACAGCAGATTACTCGAAGCGGCGACTTGCACGGGTTGAAGACTTTGCCGTCGGTATTCCACCTTATCTTCGGACATATAGCGCTGATCCGAACGACCCAAATTATAGCGAGCATTATGCCGGTAAGGTGGTTCGGCGCTGGACTCGAGATCCTTTTGTAGCCGAAAGTGATCCCAATATTGCTGCACTGCAAACGGAATTTGTAGGAGATCATCCCATTGGGTATCCGCTCTTCTTAGAAGCGTGGGCAGATTACTCTGGAGCAGCAGAGCTGAACAACAATGATGAGCGGGCATTCCATGAAACCGTCTTCTTTGTTATTAACAACAACACTGGTGACTTTATCCGGGTGAACTTAAAGCAGGTTGATAAGGCCAGTGAAGTTTTCCGTGCTCGCGTTGAGTTTGTTCCCGATTCGGCAGATCGGAATAATAATCCGTTTATTCGCCGAACAGCTGAGGGATTGGCAAACTTTGGTTCAGGAGCAACATTGCTTGATTACCTCTATCGCAATGCCCAAAATGAGGACTTAGCAGTGCTGCGTGGACGAAAATATGAACACAGTGAGGGTCGGTTGGGTGGAACAGGATTTCAGTATTCCAACCGTCCCGATCTGCCAGCTTCTACAAATGGTGGTGAAAATGTAGTTTATTTCGCTGGTGAGAAGTATGCTGCTTTGCCAGTGAATATTGGGGATGAAATCCTGATTGTTTCGCGTACGGTGTTGTGGCGTGAAGGTGTGAATGCTGCGATCGATAAAGGGATTACTTTCCGTATTGCTGCATCTACGAAGCCACCGGTATGGACGGGGAATATTGTGGATCTGCAAGCAGTGCAGCCTGCAGAATTGCAAAATCTGGTTATGCTGAAGGAAGATGTTAGCTATCCACGTCCGGCAGGAAGTGGTATTGGACGGGATTCGATTCTTACAGCGACAGCAGTGGACACCAATAAATTCTATGATCCACGATCCGTATTCTTCCCGGATCATTATCCAGCGTTGACCTATGAATGGGAAGTGGCACCGGGTAGTGGGTTGTCCTATTGGCTGGATGCTGATACGCTCTTCTACAATGTACCGTCGTACTATGGTGCTATCAGCTACCTGCAATTTAAAGGACAGCCAACGAATCCATTCGTTGTGCCGGGCGGTGAAGAAGTAGTCGTCCGGGTCCGCAATTGGGCACCATCTGCAGAAGTGGTAGATAGCCTGAAGAAGTTGGGATTGAGCGACGAAGAAATTGCAAAATATATCTACCTGTACCGGGATTATCTCAACGCTACTGTTTATGACAGTGATAATGCGCGTTTCTTGCAGCAGGATACTGTTAACTACGCCTGGGATCATACCATTGAGTATCGGTTCCGGATTCTGGTTATTGATAGTATCCCGGTGTTTACGGCGGTTGATGCTCGCTGCCAGACTAATGATACCCTGATTGCAAGTGTGACAGATTCCCTGCGCTTTGACGTTGATTTTGATACGGATGATGAAGCGGAAGATTCAGCAGCCGCTGCTCAGGGATGGGATTTCCGATACGGGAAGGTTGCGTATGGATTTGCAACGGTAGGTGTTCGGAATAATCCGGAAGATACAGCCGTTGGTGGGTTATCGCAAGTGCGCCCGCAATGGTTGGCTCCAGAGTATTTGCAGGATGAAAGTGGTAATCCTGATCCTTACGCTGCTGCGTTTACTGAAAAAGGTATTCTGCGAGCTCGAATTGATTCGGCAACAGCGCGATCAACCTTGTTAAAGCCCATATCCCAATATAACCAGTGGTTGTACACTGATACGATTATTACCGTTGTTGTCCACGATGGTCACGGTGGGGTCAATATGATCACCAAGCCGATCCTGATTAACTTCTCACCGTTGATTGTAACCGATCAGGTGGCTGTTGCTGTAGAGGATGAAGAGTATAATACACAGTTGTTCGATACGACGCGAGTGATTAAGGTATATGATCCGAATTTTGATCAGCGCCATACTTTTGAATTACTGTATGAGCCCACAACTGGCATTTTGCGTGATCCGTGCTATCCCGAAGCAGGAAACTGGGATGAGATCACGTCTCGTGCCAAGACTCCACGGTGGCTGAAGATTGATCCTGAGACCGGACGGCTGTATGGAATTCCGCGAGTGGAGGATGCGCCACGCCTGGGCGCCAATGCTGATACGATCACGGTGTTGGTAACTGATGAATATGGTTTGACGCACGTCAAGCAGATTCCCATCGAAGTTCAGATGGTCAATCATCCGCCTGCATTGTACCGAGATCCGTTGGTCGAATGTGTGGATGTTGGGGAGCAATACAGTGAGCAAATTACCTTGACCGATCTGGATCTGAAGCGTACCTTCCCCGATGATGCAGTAGAGGAAATTACGCTGACTGTTACGCAACCATCTGGATTTACCGTTGATCCTTCTACCGTCACAGGTAGTGGAATTGATACTGTTGTGGTAACGGTCTCAGGAACAGTTGATAACAATACACCGCGCAATCCAGATGGAACGGTAACGATTGAAATTGTAGCGGTGGATAAAGAAGGTGAGCAGGCAACCCTGACCTATCGGATTGCCGTTTCCGAAGAAACCGATTTTGTTAGCACGATTCGCATTGAAAATGCTGCTGGTGCTTACCAGGTTCTCGAGTGGGGGACGGCTATTAACGCGACAACAGGAAAAGACGCAGATCTGGGTGGTATTGGGAAGTTGGATTCCAATTACTGTGAATTTGAAATTCCACCCATTCCACCGGCAAATATTTTCGATGCTCGGTGGATGATTCCAGAGCGGACAGGAATTCTGCGGAATATCGTTCCGAAGGCTTCTGATCGCCCGCTGGAAGCAGGATTCCAGGCGGGATACGGTGATCAATCGGGAGCGCTCTATCCGGTGACGATTAGCTGGGATAAGAATACGGTGCCATCGCCGTTCCCCGGAATTGATTGGTATATGCGAGATGCGAATTCCAAGGGGAATGTGTTCTATATCAATATGCGCACCGGTCATTATCGGGCATCGTCTGGCGTTGATATTCAGGATGATAATGGACAAATAACGATCACGGTCTACGATACAAAGATTACCGGATTCGAAATCGTTAAGGATTCCTCAACGGCTGTTAGTGTTGCAGAAGGTAATCAGCCAGCAGGTGTGCGAATTAATACCTATCCTAATCCAATCGAAGAGCAAGCAGCGGTGATTATTACAACGGACCATCCAACCCATCTAAAAGTAGAAGTGGTGGATGTGATGGGACAAACCGTGCAGGTGCTTGGGCAGGCAAAAGTTGCTGCTGGCACTTATCGATATGAGTGGAATGTTGTAAATATGGCCGGGCAACGTGTAGCAGCGGGATTGTACTTCTATCGTATTGAGTTGGATGGACAGGTGCTGCTCTATCCGGTGACCGTCGTGCGGTAAAGTACGGCAGAATGTCTCCGGGAGCTCCTTTTGCACATAGAGGAGCTCCCGGAGAATAGATAAAATTGTGACAGTTGAAATGTTGGAATAACATAAAGGGAAGAGTTATGAAGTTGCAGCAACGGATTTTTTCTGTGGCAGCATTTGCTGTAGGGCTTCTTTTGTTGCCTGTAGCAAACACTTTTGCACAGATTTATTCTTACTTTACCAATACGATTGAGAATGCACCCTATCAGGAATTACCAACAGATCGGGTAGTGCTCCCGGCTGAGGATTTTCGGGATCCTTTGAATTCGAGCATTCTGGATCCGGATGATGGATTTTATTATAATCCTGTGACACAGGAATTCGGCATTGAATTGCCGTTTGAATTTGAATTTGATGGACAGCGATATACCCGAATTCAGGTCAATGTTAATGGTTTTGTTCAAGTAGGAGATTTGCCAGCCGTTTTTGGGACAAACGATCCCAATAATATGTTTAACAAGAACTCTCCTAATGGGGTTATTGCTCCGTTCTGGGGGGATCATTATTATCGTACGCCCAGTGACATTGGATTTATGCCGTCGGAAATTTCTTACTACATTTCCGGACAACCCGGTTCACGGGTGCTGACTGTTCAGTGGAAGAACTTGAACGTGAATTATTTCTTTGATCCGACTGATCCTAATAATCCCAACGCAGCTAATCCGGCGCCGCAGCCTTCCAGTATTGCCAATTTCCAGGTGAAAATCTATGAGTCGCCGGCTGTTGGCGAACCCAAAACGGGTAATCAGGGGAATATTGAGTTCCATTATGGAATCATTGGTGGTATTCCAGGTATTACAAAGATTAGTGGTTCTGCGGTAGGATTGGAGTCTGTCTCGCTGACTCAGGGAGGAAATACCTCCTTTATGAATGGGCTTTTTATAGAAGACAGCACTTCCAGTGCTTACATTCCTGGATATGATGGGCAGGATAGTGTGATCAAGAGCCAGCGATTGACCAGCATCTGGCCTCCGTCTCGCGCAAATAACAACATTATTGTATTTATCGCTACGCCGAAACCGGGTATCGCTGGATGGGGAGATGGTGATGCCAATATGTCTCAAATTCCCGGACAATTGCATGCGGGATTGCCACAGAATCGGTATGTGACACTCAATGACGTGTTGACCATTCTCCGGGCGGTAGCGCAGAATCAGCCCCTGGATAGCTTGATGTTTCGACAGGCGTACCACGCAGATGTGAACCACAATGGGCGTTTCTGGTATTCTTCCCGGAAGCTGGATAATAGTGGCGATTCTCTGGATCAGGACGGAAACTTGGTTGTCTATCGTCGGGAGTGGCCAGTCAAAAGCGCTGGGGTTTATGATGATCTGCCCGCCGATGATTCTCGGAACAACTTGTACTTTCAGGCAAATGAATACGATGCTGCATTGATTTTGAACTACATTGCCGGGAAAGTGCCGGAGCTGCCCTGGCTGCTGGATACCATTCCGGGATATGGGAAGGCAGCGGCGGTAATGCGAGCGACAACCATAGAATTTGGAACAGCAGAAGCAATAGGCAATGAAATGGTGAGCATTCCAGTTCGGCTCAATGGATATGTGCATTCTACTGTTGGATTTACCTTCACAGTTTCCAATGCTACCATTGAAGAATTCGTTGGGGTTGCTGGCCGGGATCAGAGATTGTATACGCAATGGAGTGGAAACCGTGTGGCGGTAGCAGGAACTGGAGATTTTGCTCCCGGAATCGTGGGATATCTGATTATTCGTCCTGCAAGTAGCACTGTGACGATTTCAGATCTTCGGTTTAACGACGTCCAGCGCAAAGGGACAACCTTAATGATTGCAAATGCTGGTATGGAGCAAGCTGCGATCCAGATTTTCCCGAATCCCTTTGGGAACGAAGTTCAGATGCGATATGTTGCTCCTGAGACGGGGCGTTATACAGTCCAGATCGTCAACGAGTTGGGACAGAAGCTTCGAACACTGTGGGATGGTCGTTTGGAAGCCGGGCAAATGCAGCAGTTGCGCTGGGATGGTAAAGATAGAGGTGGGAATCCAGTGGCAACAGGCGTCTATTTCTGGCAGATTGTCCAAGACGGACAGGTTGTTGGCACTTACCAAGTAGCAAAACGATAAAATTGTCATAGACAAAGCATATAGAAAGCAGTTGTAGGACTGTGATTAAAAGGGTTTTTTGTTGTGAGTTCTTTAAGAAATTGAGGTGGTTGGGAGCGCTCCTGAGTTTGGTTAGTGGGAGTTTCCCAACAGCGGCTCAGGTGGTCGGAATCCAGAGTCAGCCGGTGGATATTTGTGGATCGGTGCAGCGAGTGATTTTGGTGGTAACCGTTGGTACGATTCACGTGCAGGATAGTTTGCTGTCATTTGCGGTCGAAATTGGATACGATCCATCGAGGTTGACGCTGACAACCCTGTTGAAAGCGAATACGCTGAGTGAAACGATGGATTTTGTTCAGATGCATACAGTCGAAGATGGGGTTGTCGTTGTAGAAGGCGGGAATGTTCAACGTTTTCTACAAAGTACTGGTGCTCAGAAAGCGGTGGTAGCAATTGCAGGGAGCGTACGTGGACCTCAATGTCCGGATACGAGTTATGTTGTGCTGCGCCGGGTGACTTTTGGTCGGCTGCATAATAATACCGTTATCGATGTGCCGGGTACTATCGGGAAGGTTGATCCTGTAGTGTTAATGGTTCGGGATAAGCCCGATAGACAGGCTCGGCTGAATGTTTATCAGCATAATACGGTGTTGACAATGCCAGTGGATACGTTGCAACTGACGGTTGCAATCCAGAATGTATTTAACAATCGAGTTGATACGGTTAGCTTGTATTTCAGGCAACTTGATGACAAAGGTGATGTGCAGGACGTGCAATTATTTCCGGCGGCTGGCTTGGGGTGCGATCAACCGGAATGGAATGCAGAGCAGCAACGCTATGAGTGGAAATGTTATGGAGACTCCAACTGGACTTCGGTAGTGCTTTCGATACAGGCGGTGCTGAGCACACCTTCGGTGGATACGATGAATTTTGCATTGGGCATATTGCAGGTGTTGCCGATTTGTCATTGTGTGACCCGGTTTGATACGAACCGTGTGATGGTCAAATGGCAACAGATAAGTGGTGTGCAAACAGAATCAGTGACGCGATGGGAGCTAATATCAGCAGGAACGGATGGTGTAGAAGTTCACACCAGGTTGCCAATGACAAAGATTGAAGTTTACGATAGTATGGGGCGAAAAATTCTGGATGTTCCAGTACAGGCTGGAAGACGGTATTGCTGGATTCCGACAATGACCTGGAGCCGTGGATTATATGCCGTTGCTCTTTACTTTGGGCAAGAGCGACGTATTAAGTGGGTATACAGACAATAAAGAACGAAAGGGATGTTCATAAAAGTTAAAGGAAACAGAATGATGGCAAAGTTTTCTCCGTTTGTCCGCAAAGTCGGTGCAGTGCTTGTTGTAGCGTTGTTTACTGTAAGTAACATTTTGTCTCAGGTGGAACCACCATCGCTGCCTCAGCTTGGTTTGGTATTGCAAGAGCCAGCTTATGGTGAGTACCAGCAAAATATGCAGGTTCGGTATCCGGGACTGCGGATATGGTATCCCATTGCCCCTCTGGGTAAAGAGGATCATTATTTGATCGTGCCAGTGTATGTGCGCAATCCCTGGCTTTCTAACACTTTGGCTTCGGCAGAGCCAATCAAAAGTTTTCAGTTTAGTATTCGATATGATCAGCGAGCGCTGAAAGCTGTTGGGGTTCAGATGATTGGAACCCGGGGCAGCGATACCTTTGCTATTGCAAAGCATTTTCAAATTCAGTGGGATGATCGTCCAGATCCTCTTTACAAAACCCGTATTCCGGGAAATACTGGTGATCCAAACGGTCGTCGGATTCGGATTGTCGGAACTTCTTCGGAACCTCTCCCTTCAACAAACTTCACGAATCCAACGCCGGGGGAGCGAGGACAGTTCGACTGGGCGATTCTGCTTTTCGTGAAATTCAAGGTAATGATTCAGGATGATGGAACGAACACGATTAGCGATGTGACGGCTTCCAACACTCCATTGATCATTGCTGCAGATACGATTCGATGGAATGAACGAGATCCGTGGCAGTATCCATTCCCAACGACGGGTCCAGATGCAGTGCCCAATCAGCCGCAACCAGAGCCTTTTGGCGGTTTGACGAATGAAAATCTTTTAACCTTCAATACAGAACCCACGTTGAAGGGAATGGGATATGTACGTTTGACCCGTATTCCACAGCTTGGGTTTAAGCCGGATATTGGTCCCAGTGCTGTGGTTCGGGAGGTTCCCGGCACAGATAAGGCCTTGTGGGAGCTGATTGACCCATTGACGATTGACTCTGCTTCACAAGATCCTCAAGTAGTCACTCGAGAACTGGATGTTGTGAACATTATTGATCAGTCGCGAATTACTGATTTGTTTGTCCAGTCCGATCAGCCGTGGTTGTTGTTCCAGACGGTTGGACAGAAAAACCCCATTCCGCAGCCTTCACGGGAAGGGTATATCGATTACATCGATGAAGGGATCTTAGGGGATATTAATGATCCGCTGGGGAATCCAACCCAGAGCGATCCAACCCTGCGTTTGCGGATTATTTGTGATCCTTCGCGAGTGACGGGACCGGCAGGGGTGTATGTTGGCTATATCACATTCCATTCGCCAACGATGTTGGTGAGCCCTGTGCGATTGCGAGTAACTTTCATTATATGGCGGAATCCGATCGAGCCGAATGAGGAAATCTTAGTTGAGGATCAGGATGTAACAGGGCGTGGTATTCGTATTACCTTAGAGAGTGCCCAGGGAGTGCAACAAACGCTGATTTTTGGTACTGGTGCTGAGGCTTCCGATGGTGTGGATCCACTGTTTGGTGAAGTTGCGGAAACTGATCCATTGGTACCTTTTGAGGCACGATGGTATCCGCCGGAAACGGATATTCGTATGGGAGATTTGACCGGACGTTCACTGTCACGTGATATTCGAGATGCCCACGCCGATACGACTATCATTTATCTGTGTCGCTTTAAAGCAGAACAGAATGATTATCCAGTGGTTGTAAGCTGGGATATCAGTGACTTTCCGCCCAATGCCCGGCTCTTTCTCCGTGATACTTTGAACGGCTCCATTTTTGGCGTTGATATGCGCAACGCAACGCACGTAGGAGGGACGATTTATTCCTTTACCATTCGTGATGCGCGTATTACATCGTTTATTATCGAGTATGCGACACCAAGAGTGGAGCGATTTGCTTTCCTCCAGAAAGGATGGAATCTGGTGTCACTTCCCGTTCGTCCGGCAGATCCGTTCTGGAAAACAGTCTTCCCCAATGCACTGGATAAGCCCCGCTACTTCTTTGAAGGTGCCTACTATCAGGAAGATAATCTGCAGGTAGGACGGGGCTACTTTGTGAAGTATGGATCGTTGCTGGATAGCATCATTGCTGGAGCCCGGGTAACCAGTGTCGGACGGGAGACCCAGTATAAAGTGCGGTTGGGTAAGGGATGGAATACGATCGGAGGACTGTCGATTCCGGTCAATGTGGATAACATCCAGTTTGATCCGTTGACAGATGTGAGTCCTATCCCAACACGGGTTTCAGGTGTCTACTGGTACAAGACCGATGAAGGGTATAAAGAAGTCAGCGTGCTGGAGCCTGGAAAGGGATATTGGGTGAAGACCGATGAAGAGGGGTACCTCCGGTTGGATGCGATGAAGGCTTCGGGCGTCATTCGTGGCTGGAAGCAGGACATCCTGCACAGCAGTGATGTGGTCGTCATTCGAGATCAAGCCCATCATGTCGGTCGGCTATATCTCTCTCAAGAAAGTGGGGTAAGCAAGTGGTTCGAATTACCTCCAGTTCCCCCAGCAGGATTGTTCGATGTTCGCTTTGGAAGCGGTAGTTATGTGGAAAGTGCTGCTAATAGTCCGGTTATTCAATTCCAGGGTGTACGCTATCCAGTCGTGATTGCCATTGAAAATCCTTCCCAGTCCTACAAGATTGTAAATCCTGTTACAGGCGAGGTTTTGGGAACAATTGACAAAGGAAGTTCCGAAGCGGTGGTTATTACAGATCCTCGGGTGAAAAGTGTTCAGTTGATGAGCATCGGCGTTGTCTCTGGCGAAGGTATCGCTCTCTATCCAACGCCGGCACAGCAATATGTGTTTGTGGAAATTACCGCCCGTGAAAATCAGCCAGCGCAAGTAGAACTTATCACTGTATTAGGTAAGAAGATTGCAAGCTACCGGTATGCTGTGCATAGCGGTACACAAACCGTAAAATTGAACGTTTCGAATCTACCCGAAGGGGTCTATGTGTGTCGGGTCAGCCTGGGAGATAAGCAATTTACCCAGCGGTTAGTCATTGCACGATAGCGGTTGTCAAAGATTTGATTGCAAAGAGTAGCGGAGAAAGGCAACCATCCGATGCGGGTGGTTGCCTTTTTTCATTTGTGCACCAGGAATCTCGTTTGAAAAGTGAGGTGCAAAGTGAAAGGCGGAATGGAAGAATGTGGCAATGGGGTCGATATATCACTGGAATCTATATCCTTTTAGGGGGCTGGGGTATTTTTGCTCAGCAGGTGGGAGTAGAATTACAATTTGCCAGTGAACGTCCAAACAGTTATCAGTATGTCCTCCGGGCAGGAATTGCTTTTGATGCCACTATTTGTCTGGATACAGCGCTGGAAGTAGAAATTCCTTTGCTGCCCCCAGAAGGAATGTTTCCGGTGTTTTTGTTGCCCTGTACCGATACTATCACGGGAGTTCCTATTATGACGCAGGAGGATTTTCGACCTGTGCCCCATGTGTCGGATAGCGTTGTACATCAGATTCATATCCAGCGGGATGGATATCCACTGCATATTCGGTGGACAGTTGCAAGTATTGTGGATTCGGCACGCCTGGCTGACCCGTTCGAGGTGTATGTGTATAATCTTACCAAGGAGGATTCGGCAGTAATTGATAATAACGCTGTTGGGGAACTATCTCTCCAAATCTGGTATCGAGCTTCTGTCAGTCGGGTTGTTGAGCATTCTCAAGTTTTCGCTTCGTCTCCAGCGCTTTGCGTTCCCAGAGAGCAGCGATGGATACAGATTCAGCGTTTTCGATCACTTCCTTTTGCACAGGGCGAGCTTCGTGACCTTAACGGACGGCTGGTTGCAAAAATTCCTCTTCGGCAAGGGAAAGGGCAATTGCCATCGGTGAATCTCTCAGGTGTGTACGTTCTTTCTGTAAAGCAGCAGGGGATTTTGTTATTGATCTACTGATCCACCGTTCGTTCAGAGATTGGAAGAAAGGAGACAACGGTGAGAATTGTCGTAGTCATTAGCTTGTGGCTGGTAAGCAGTATCTGGGGGTGGGGTGCCGCTGATAGCAGCAGTGGTATGCGGGGCGCTCCGCTGCGAACCGTGTCGAACACTGCTTTTGGCGTCGGAGAGGAGCTGTATTTCAAAATTCGTTATGAATTTGTAACTGCAGGCAAAGCGGCTTTCAAAGTGTTACCTAAAATTGTTTCGTGCGATAACGGTCGCCAGTGTTATGATATTCGGTTTTATGTTCGCTCTTTGAAGAGTTTAGATTGGTTGTATCGAGTGCGCAATTATTATCGAACGCTGGTCGATGTCGATGGGTTATTTCCGTGGTATTTTGAACAGCATATTCGAGAAGGTGGATACCGGCGCGATTTTCGCGCTGCATTTGACCATTACCGGAACCTGGTCTATGTTGGAGATACTGCTTACCAGATTCCTCCGTTTGTCCACGATGTGGTTTCCGCCTTTTTCTATGTTCGCACGTTGCCGCTGGATACAATGGAGGTGGGAGATACTTTATATCTCCAGAATTTTTACAAGGATCGAGTGTATGACTTAAAAGTTGTCATTCGCGGACGTGAAATCGTTGATGTAGAGGCAGGGCGATTTCGAACGATTGTGATCGAACCACTGGTTCAGGAAGGCGGATTGTTTAAGAGCGAGGGGAGCATTCTGATCTGGCTCAGTGATGATGAACGTAAAATTCCAGTACAGGTTTCAACGAAAGTGTTGATAGGCAGTATCTATGCAGAGTTGGTTGGATATCGAGGGTTGCGCGGACCTTTGACTGCAAAGATTACACGATAGTAAAGGCAGGAGCTTTATCCTAAAGACTACGCTCTGAGGACCGGAGCTAACTCACAAAGAACACCATAGGTTATCGGTTGAGCATTTTCCGAAAGTGGAAATACAGCGGCAGTGCGAATAGACCAATGATGAACAACGCGAGCACTCCTAAGGTGAAGTGAAACAAAAAGCCTAAGAACCACATCAGGACTTTGAACGCTATGAAAGCGACAATGATTGCCAGAAATCCTGCTAAGAGATTTTTCCAGAAGTCCATCGTTTTTTTCCTTCTTTGTTGACTCGAATATCTGTCTTACTGCAAAGCATACAAACGAGCGGTAAGGCGGAAAGTTGCGATCCAGCGACGGGGACATCTTGCCTTGTTCGGTTTCAATTGCTGTGTGGTGGCGAAGCTCCTGAATAGATGGTTGCAGAGGATTTTTGTATTTTTGTAAGCTTAAAGAACAAGCAAGCTGGAAAGAGAACAACATTGGGGGAGGATTTTGATGCCGTTAGATGTAGTCAACGATGAAGGATTTCGACTGGAGTTTAGTGAAGAGCAGCAGGCAATCCAGGAATTGGCTCGCAATTTTGCACAAAACGAGATTGCACCTGTGGCACTGGAATATGATGAGTCGCAGGAGTTTCCCACAGAATTGTTCCGCAAAATGGGAGAGCTGGGATTCTTGGGAGTGTTGGTCCCGACGGAATACGGAGGGGCAGGAATGGGGGCTATAGAATTGGCTCTTATTGTAGAAGAGATCGCCAGAGCCTGTCCATCGATTGCGCTGGGTGTAGCAGCTCATAATGGTTTGTGCAGTAATCATATTCTTCAGTTTGGAAGTGAGGAAATAAAGCAAAAATATCTACCCCGACTGGCGACGGGTGAAACGATGGGGGCGTGGGCGCTCACAGAACCCGGATCTGGATCGGATGCTGGCGCAATGTTGACCACTGCTCGGAGAGATGGCGATTTTTACATTCTTAATGGAACAAAAAATTTCATTACGCACGGTAGCGTTGGGGAAATTGCGGTAGTAATGGCGAAAACCGATCCGGATCAAGGAAAAAAGGGGATTTCGGCTTTTGTGGTTGACAAATCTATGCCGGGATTTTATGCTGCTAAAAAGGAAAACAAATTGGGCATGCGTTCCAGTGATACTGCCAGTTTGGTCTTTGAAAATGTCCGGGTTCCCGTATCCCATCGATTAGGAGAAGAAGGAGAGGGCTTTATTCAGGCATTGCACATTCTGGATGGCGGACGTATTACCATTGCTGCGTTGAGTCTGGGCTTAGCAGAGGCAGCCGTGAAGCATAGTATGCGATATGCGTTTGAACGCAAGCAATTTGGACAACCAATAGCAGAATTTCAGGCGACGCAGTTTAAATTTGCAGCGCTGACGACGCACATTGAAGCAGCACGTTTGCTGACCTATAAAGCTGCGTGGCTGCGGGATCAGGGAATGCCTTATACCCTGGAAGCAGCGCAGGCAAAACTTTTTGCCAGTGAACTGGCTGTGCGAGCGGCTGAAGAAGCAGTTCAGATCCACGGTGGTTACGGTTATACCAAAGAGTATCCCGTTGAGAAACTGTATCGCGATGCAAAGCTGCTCACCATTGGGGAGGGAACCTCTGAAATTCAACGGATAGTTATTGCGCGCAATTTGTTGCGGCAGTCTTAGAAATAAACAGATCCTGTTCGCTTCTCAATCTTAATATCACGCAATTGTGCCGCTTTGATCCCAATCCGAAGGTAAATGCCCTGAGATAGTCCTGTTGGATACCATCGCAGGTAGAAATCCCAGCAGTGGAGATCTTTTCGGAGTTCAAGGTAAGGGGCGTTAATGGCTGCGGTGAGCAGATCGAGCGACAGTCCACCAGAGAGTGCCCAGCTATTGGCGATAGCGAAAGAGCCAGCCAGGCTGATCGCTGCTGTTCGGCGTACTGACCGGGGCGTGGGAGCAGCATAAGCCAGTTGGAGCGTTGCTGTTAGCTGCCAGCGAATTGCCAATGGAATACTGCCCGGAGCATTTTGTCCCCAGAAAGTGTCTTCCAGTGCATAGTGCTGCTTCTCTGTTGATGCTGGTGAAAGGGTTGTGTCTGCTGATCGTTCTGTTGCTGCAGGTATGGAGGATTGATTACCTATGGTCAGGGTTGCCGTTAGGTTAGCATCAGTAAGTCGTGCAAGACCTTTACCAGTTGTCCACAAAAAGCGGTTGATAGTGTGGTATGTCAATGGATTGTCAGCATCGGGAACCTGGTCGTACAAAAGGAATCGGGCTGAACCGCTGAAGGAGAAAAAACGTCCAATGCTGGTTCGTCCCGTTATGGTGATTGGAGACCATTGCAGAGAATCCGCCGCTGCATTGTATGCTGTGCTTAAACCCAGATTAAGCAGGCGAATGACGCGAGTTGTTGTGTCATTTGCCCAGATTTTTGCTTCAAAAACGTTGTCAAGGGTGATCCGCACAGACTGACGCAATTGCGAATTAACTCCACCACCGTCTTTTGCGAAGTAGGAATACTTCACCTGTTGTCCCGTTTTCGGATCCACAAATGTGCCATACATTCCCAGCGCAGGATCAGAAAAGTCAGGAGTGTAATCCCACGTGATCGTCGGTTGCAGAATATGTCGAACTGCTTCGAGTTTTCCCCATTGAAGGAAAGCAATGCCGTAGAGCCGGGTGGAAAGCGAAAGTCCCAGAGAGTATTGAAATTCCCGGAAAAATCCGGATTCCATCGAGTCTACAACCGCTGTATCATTCCGCACTGTTCGGATCATCCGCCGGAAGTACCAGTTTTCGGAATAAGAAACGGAGGGGATAACGGTAAAAAAGCGAAATCGGGGACGCAGGGCGATGCGAGGTCGGTGCTCAATCCGAAATTTTGTTGTTGTGTCAAACCGTTGCCGAAAGCCACGGACTGTATAGCGAATGTTGAAATTCCGAAGCCAATCCAGCGTTGTCAAAGAGCGGAGTGGATACCACTGTGGCAGGGAGAAGGTAAATTGGGGGAATGTTTCGTTGACAGTTCCTGTTGCCAGATCCTGCGTTCGTTGATAATAAAGGGAGATACTGCTCCCATCAGGAAACTGGTGATAGAAAGAAGCGTCGGAGCGGATTTGGCGCTGCACGCGCTCCTGTAAATTTGTGGATACATTCTGGAAAAAATTGGAAGAGCTGAAGCGGAGTGCGATGTCCAGACGGGAGGTTTTCCCTAATTGTTGCTTGTGCTGCCACTGGAGATTCCAATCTGTTGTATACGGCTGGGTCGGCGAGGTTCGGGTAATGCCGTATGCTGCCTGTATAGAACCGGTGAGCAGGCGGCGAACGGCGTATCGAGTTGTCTGGAATAGCGTAAAGCCTCCTTTGGTGGTGAGCCGGAGCGCAAATCTGGCATCCAGATAATCATTGATTGCCCAGTAATACCCTAAGTTTTCGATAATGGTACCGCGATTGAGCGAGCCGGGAGCATTGGAGAAGAAAATGGATGGGATGAGGAACCCGGATCGGCGACCACGCTGTGCGTCGATGAAAATACCAAAAGGAATTCCAAAGACCGGGAACTCTTCAATGGTGAGGAATAAGGGATCGACAAAGATTTTATTTTTGCGTTCAATGCGCATCTTCGGGGCAAAGAATGCATAGTGTGGCAAAGGGTTGGTACAGGTGGTGAAAATGCCATTCTGGACGAAGTAGCTGGTCGGAGAGACCTGCTTCACGATAGCACCGCCATACCGTCCTTCTGAACGCTGTGTTTTTCCGATGAGGATTCGTCCCTTGCGAGTCCGAAAATTGTATTCAATACGCTTGCCGATGAAGGTTTCAGGTCCTTCTTGAAATCTTGCCAGACCACCTGAGTCTGCTTCAGCAATTAAGGTGCCGGTTTGAAAGTTCGCAATGATCCGATGTGCTTCCAGTCGTTGGTTGCGATACTGGATCCACGCATTTCCAACCAGGACAAGGATTTGGGATGAAACCTCATATCGGTTTGTGTCCTGGGCGAAAAAGGTAATGAGGGTATCAATGCTTCTCCGAGAGGATGCGGTGGTAGAACGGAGTTGCACCGTGTCCGGCAATACTGTTGAAGAAGTACTGGGTAATTGGGCAAACAGCGGCGCAAAAAAGCAGAACATCAGTCCCAAAATCTGATGCCAATGGAGTTTTGCTGGACGCAGTTTCTCGTGCTTCCTTGTTTGCACATTCCCGGTGTTTGACGGATGATGGCGCTGGAGATGTTGCGATTTGGCACGGATGTTTGCTGTTCCGCTGCACTTCTGAGGGCAAATGCCGTCCGCTGAAATCGTAGGGGGCAGCAAGTGCAAGTATATTCTTTGATCATCTGAGCAATGGAATTGTGATCGCTGAATTTGCTATATTTGCCGTTTTGTTAACTGGCGAAGGGAGAGGACTATGGAGTTGTCGGAGCTTGTAGCGCATTTGCAACAGCAGGCAGCGGCACAGAAGTTGCGGTTGCACGAGAAAAATGTTTATCGGATTCTTTCAGCACTGTTGGCAACGTCGGATTTCTGGCAATTGATCGACTATGCCGATGTTCCTGTTCCTACCGGCGTTCTCATTGTGCGGGAGCTGGAGCAACAGGGGTATGTAACCATAGATTCGGAAAACGGCATTTTTCTTACAGATCAGGGGAGAGAATTAGTTGAAAAATTTCATCTTGTTGCACCGGTCAATGCGCACTGTCCGGCGTGTGAAGGGCGGGGGTATGCCTACTGGCTGGACAAAGAATTTTACCGGCGGTTCATTGAAATTGCTAAGGATCGTCCCAAGCCTCTACGGAATTATGATCAGGCATCAGTAACACCGGAGACCACGGTTGCCCGGGTGCAGATGTTGAAGCATTTGGGCGATCTTCACCAGAAGGAAATCATTGTGCTGGGTGCTGAAGATGATCTGACAGGGTTGGCAATTGCTATGACAAGGCTGGCACGGCGAGTGCTGATTCTGGATATTGACGATCGTTTGATCGAGTTTGATCGTACCATCATAGCTGAACTGGGATTAACCAATGCAGAAGCCCATGTTTTCGATTTGCGACAGCCGTTGCCCGATGAGTGGGTTGGTGCTTTCGATGTTTTTATTACCGACCCGCCGGAAACACATAGCGCTTTCCGGGCATTTGTTGCTCGCGGCATTGCAACGCTACGGGGTGAAGGGTATAGCGGGTATTTTGGTTTGACCTTGCGGGATGCTTCCATTTTTCGCTGGCAGGAGTTTCAGCGTATTCTCCTGAATGATCTGGGCGTCGTGGTGACCGATATAATCCGCAATTTCAACCACTATATGAATTGGCCCTACCATTCTGAAACCTTAGCAGCGCGAATTGCTCCTGTAAAGCAACCACCCCGGACCATCTGGTATCGCTCGTTCTGGTATCGCATTGAAACGCTGCCCGGATTTACCCGGTGGAACGAGCCTATCCAGACGGACGCTTTATATCTGGACGAAGAGGGATCAACGACCTAAAAGAACCTCGGTGTCAGAGTAAATATGTCGTATTGGACGCTCCAGCCAGCGCTGGTAGCAGCGCCGTGCCGGATCAGGAGCGCTGGGAAGCGGTTCTAAAAAGTATTCCATTGCTGGTTCGGGCGTCAGTTGCGTGGTGTACAGCTTCCCATCGCAGCTTCCTGTAATGGAAACTGGTTGATGGAGATGGCGAGCAAATTGGGCAATTGCCTGAGCTGGCGTACAGACCCGTTGACCAGCAATCGTGATGATCGTATCTTCAACGCCAATGCCAGCAGCATCTGCCGGTGAACCTTCAATGACCTTTTCGACCACCACGGAATTTTTTACTTCCTTGAGTGTCATCCCGGTCCATACCTTAGCAGGCGGCACGGTGAAGTGTGTATCGCCCAGCTCAATAGTTTCCGGTTCTACAGGGCGCTGGATCAGTTGTAGCCCAATTCCTTCGAATAAGTCTTCAAAAGGCAGGGGATCCGTTGTATGGAGCCACTGCGTCAAGAGAGAGCCGATCGGAATCCCGGTACTGGCTTCGGCAGTGGCGATGAACTCTGCTTCCGTAATACCTTCCGCCGGGTTGTGTTGATATCGCTGCCACAGCGCTTGCACAACGGTATCCAACGATACTTTCCCGCCAGACTGCTGGATAAGAAAGAGATCCAGCAGCAGGAAGATGAGACTTCCTTTGAGATAGTAGGAGGGAAATCGGTTGGGCGAATCAGCATTGGATTGGTAGAGTTTGACCCAGGCAAGAAAGCTGCTATCGGCAACGGACATTTTCCGATGTCCCGGCTGTTCCAGAAAACGCTGGATTCGCTCCTGAGCAAGGATGCGGAGAAAAGACTTTTCCGATACAAACCCACAACGGTAGAGAAAGAGATCGTTGTAGTAAGA